>NZ_CP102277.1:0-306642 GCF_025149785.1 Coprococcus comes ATCC 27758
ATGGACGTCATAAAAGAAAAATGGGAAGAGATCATTCAAAAGCTGAAAGTAGAATATTTTCTATCGAACATTTCTTTTGAAACGTGGATACGCCCGCTGGAGGTATATGAGATCAGAGGTAACACTCTGTATCTTACCGTTAATTTTAAGGCGAGCATCGAACACATTCAGAATAAATATCTTCTTCCGCTTAAAGTATGCATCGCGGAAGTTACCGGGACAGAGTATCAGATTAAGTTTATTCCCAGAGATCTGCCGCGCGAGCAGCAGCGCAGATATCTGGAGAAGACTGCGCCCGTAAAAGAGAAGACACATAAGCATAAAGAAGTAAGCCCGATAGCTGAAAAAGCGAATCTGAATCCGAAGTATACGTTTGATACCTTTGTGGTAGGAGGAAATAATAATTTTGCACATGCCGCATCACTGGCAGTTGCCGAATCTCCCGGTGAGGTTTACAATCCTCTGTTTTTATATGGTGGGGTAGGACTTGGCAAGACCCATCTGATGCATTCGATCGCACACTACATACTGGACCGGGAACCATCGAAGAAAGTCCTGTATGTGACAAGTGAGACATTTACCAATGACCTGATCACGGCGATCCGCAACGGAAAAACCGGCAACGATCTGGCGATGAATGCATTCCGCGATAAGTACCGCAATAATGACGTACTTCTGATCGATGACGTACAGTTCATTATCGGCAAAGAAAGTACACAGGAAGAATTTTTCCATACGTTCAATCATCTGCACAATGCCGGAAAGCAGATCGTCATTTCCAGCGACAAACCGCCAAAGGATATGACGACACTGGAGGCGCGTCTGCGGACAAGATTTGAATGGGGACTGATCGCAGATATTTCGGTGCCGGATTACGAGACACGTATGGCGATTCTTTATAAGAAAATAGAACTGGACCAACTGGAAAGATATCAGATTCCGGATGAGGTGATCCAGTATATTGCGATGAACATCAAGACCAATATCCGGGAACTGGAAGGCTCACTTAACAAGCTGATCGCATTATACCGGATCGGTGGAAGAAAGAACTTTGATGTTTCTCTGGCGGCAGAAGCACTGAAGGATATGATCGCACCGGACGATAGCCACAAGGTGACGCCGGAGCTGGTTCTGGATGTTGTCTCCGATCATTTTAATGTTTCCGTTTCTGAACTTAAGGGAAGTCGGAGAAATGCAAGAACGGCCGGAGCCAGACAGATCGTGATGTACCTGTGCAGGCAGATGACGGATGCGTCTCTTCAAAGTATCGGTGATCTGCTCGGAGGGCGTGACCATTCCACTGTGAACCACGGTGTGGACAAGATTGCCCGGGATGTGGAAAAAGATGAGACTTTGAGAAATACGATCGAGATCATTCAGAAGAAAATCAGCCCGCTGTAGAAAAGTTTTCCATGATCTGCCAGGGAAGAAAAAGAACTGTCCACGGACTTGTCAAAGCCTTAAATCCTTTTGAATCAAGGCCTTAAAGTACTTGTCCACAATTCAACAGACACTACTAAGATAACTACGGATTTGTTTTATATAAATATATATTTTGCGCGTCGAAAGGAGTTTTACACATTATGAAAATCAGATGTCTTAAATCAGATCTTGTGAAAGGGGTCAGCATTGTATCAAAGGCTGTTCCGACAAAGACAACCATGCCGATCCTGGAATGCATTCTGATAGATGCAACTACAGATATTATCAAACTTACAGCGAACGATATGGAGCTTGGGATCGAGACTGTGATCAGAGGGCAGATCGATGAGAAGGGAATGATCGCACTGGATGCGAGGATTTTCTCAGATATCGTAAGAAAGCTTCCTGATAATGAAATCGTGATTGAAAGTGGAGTGAACTTTCAGACGCTCATTACCTGTGAAAAAGCAAAATTCAATATTTCCGGTAAATCCGGTGAAGATTTTTCTTATCTGCCGTATATTGAGAGAGAAAATCCGGTTTCCATTTCCCAGTTCACACTGAAAGAAGTGATCCGCCAGACCATTTTCTCAATTGCAGACAACGACAGCAACAAACTGATGACAGGAGAACTCTTCGATATGAACGGGGATATTCTGAAAGTGGTATCCCTTGACGGACACCGTATTTCCATCCGCAAGATCGAGCTGAAGGAATCTTATGAACCGAAGAAGATCGTGGTTCCGGGAAAGACCCTGATCGAAGTCAGCAAGATCCTTTCAGGTGAAGCAGACAGCGAAGTGAGACTGTATTTCACAGCCAACCACATTGTATTTGAATTTGATGATACCGTTGTAGTATCCAGACTGATTGAAGGAGAATATTTCCGTATCGAGCAGATGCTGTCCAATGATTATGAGACAAAGGTAAGAATCAATAAAAGAGAACTCCTGAACTGTATTGACCGTGCAACTCTTCTTGTAAAAGAAGGTGATAAGAAGCCGATCATCATCAACATTCAGGATGAAATGATGGAACTTAAGATCAAGTCAGAGAAGGGTACGATGGATGAAGAGATTATGATCACTAAAGAGGGAAAAGACCTCTTGATCGGCTTCAATCCGAAGTTCCTCATTGACGCACTTCGTGTCATTGATGACGAAGAAGCAGATCTTTACTTTATGAATGCAAAGGCTCCTTGCTTTATCAAGGATGAAGGAGAAAGCTATGTATACCTGATTCTTCCGGTGAACTTCAGTGGAGCAGTATAGGAATTTAGAGAGGACAAAAATTATGGAGACAATCAAACTCAGAGATGAATTTATCAAGCTTGGTCAGGCACTGAAAGCAGCAGGTCTTGTAGGATCCGGTGTGGAAGCCAAGGAAGTCATTACAGAAGGTCTGGTAAAGGTTAATGGAGAAGTAGATACCAGACGTGGTAAAAAATTATATGACGGCGACGTTGTTACATTTAACGGAGAAGAGATCAAGATTGAAAAATAGGCTGGCACAGGTATGATTATCAAATCATTAAAATTAAAAGATTACAGAAATTATGAAATATTAAATATTGAATTTGATCATGCCACGAATATTTTTTACGGTGATAATGCGCAGGGCAAGACGAATATCCTGGAAGGGGTGTATTTGTCGGGAACCACGAAGTCTCACAGGGGGACGAAGGACCGGGATCTGATCCGATTCGGGCAGGATGAGGCTCATATTGAGACTGTCATTGAGAAAAATGGCGTTCCATGGCAGATCGATATGCACCTGAAGAAGAACAGTCCGAAAGGGATTGCGATTAACAAGGTCCCGATCCGGAGGGCGAGTGAGCTTTTCGGTCTGACGAATTTTGTGTTTTTCTCGCCGGAGGATCTGAACATTATTAAAAATGGTCCGGCGGAGAGGAGAAGGTTCATGGACCTGGAGCTTTCACAGCTTGATAAGGTGTATCTTAGCGACCTGGCAAATTATAACCGCACACTCAATCAGCGGAACCGTCTGCTGAAGGATGCCTATTACAGAGATGATATACTGGACACACTGGATGTATGGGATATGCAGCTGGTTCAGTATGGAGAAAAGATTATTCAGAGAAGGCTCCGGTTTATCGAGGAGGTCAATGCGATAATCGGAGACATTCACCATAAACTGACGGGAGGCAGGGAAAGGATCGGCCTTTCGTATGAACCTGGATGCGGAGCGCTTTCACTTGAGGCGGCGCTTGAGAAGAACAGGGAGCGCGATATCAGGATGAAGAGTACCTCGGTGGGACCTCACCGGGATGATATCTGTTTTATGGCAGGTGGGATCGACATCCGCAGATTCGGATCGCAGGGGCAGCAGAGGACAGCGGCACTTTCGCTGAAACTGTCTGAGATCGAGCTGGTACGGCAGATCATAAAGGATACGCCGGTGCTGCTGCTTGACGATGTATTGTCTGAACTTGACAAACACAGGCAAAACTATTTACTGGACAGTATTCATGATATACAGACTCTGATCACCTGTACGGGACTTGACGAGTTTGTCAATCATCGATTTTCAATAAATAAAGTATTCCATGTTCAGAACGGACATGTATCAAAAGAGAATTAGGAGGATCAATATGAGTGCAGAATATGGAGCAGACCAAATCCAGATACTGGAGGGGCTGGAAGCAGTAAGAAAGAGACCTGGTATGTATATTGGCAGTACATCTTCAAGAGGACTTCACCATCTTGTCTATGAGATCGTTGACAACTCGGTGGATGAAGCGCTTGCAGGATACTGCGATCATATCCAGGTGTTCATCAATCCGGATAATTCAATTACGGTTATAGATAACGGACGTGGTATTCCGGTGGGGATCAACCACAAAGCGGGACTCCCTGCGGTAGAGGTTGTATTCACCGTGCTTCATGCCGGCGGTAAATTCGGCGGTGGAGGATACAAGGTATCCGGTGGACTTCATGGTGTAGGAGCTTCCGTTGTAAATGCGCTTTCTGACTGGCTTGAGGTTGAGATCTGCCACGAAGGGAAGGTGTACAGACAGAGATATGAAAAAGGACATGTTGTTTACAAGCTGAAGGTTGTAGACGAATGTGATCCAGAGAAGACAGGAACAAAGGTAACCTTCCTTCCGGATGAAACTATTTTTGAAGATACAGTATTTGATTATGATACGTTAAAACAGAGATTCCGTGAGATGGCGTTCCTTACCAAGGGACTTCGCATCAGCCTGACTGATCTCCGGGATGAAGAACCGAAGGAAAGAGTGTTCCACTATGAAGGCGGTATCAAGGAGTTCGTTCAGTACTTAAATCGCAGTAAGACTCCGCTTTACGAGCAGATCATCTACTGTGAAGGAACAAAAGATAATGTAGAAGTTGAAGTTGCAATGCAGCACAATGATTCTTATACAGATAACACCTATGGTTTTGTAAATAATATCACAACACCGGAAGGTGGGACCCATGTGGTCGGATTCAGAAATGCGATCACAAAGACCTTTAACGACTATGCGAGAAAGAACAAATTATTAAAAGACAGTGAGCCGAATCTTTCCGGTGAGGATATCAGGGAAGGTCTTACAGCAATCATCAGTGTTAAGATCGAGGATCCTCAGTTTGAAGGACAGACCAAGCAGAAGCTCGGTAACAGTGAAGCGAGAGGTGCGGTTGACAGTATCGTCAGCAGCCAGCTTCAGATCTTCCTTGAACAGAATCCTGCTATTGGAAAATCAATTGTTGAGAAGTCGGTTATGGCGCAGAGAGCAAGAGAGGCGGCCAGAAAGGCGAGAGATCTTACCAGAAGAAAATCCGCACTGGAAGGCATGTCACTGCCTGGAAAGCTTGCAGACTGTTCAGACAAAGATCCATCCAAGTGTGAGATCTACATCGTAGAGGGAGACTCTGCGGGAGGTTCTGCAAAGACAGCCCGTGACAGAGCGACCCAGGCGATCCTGCCACTTCGTGGAAAGATCCTGAATGTAGAGAAGGCAAGACTGGATAAGATCTACGGTAATGCCGAGATCAAGGCAATGATCACTGCATTCGGTACAGGAATCCATGATGATTTCGATATTTCCAAACTGAGATATCACAAGATCATCATCATGACCGATGCCGACGTTGATGGAGCACATATCAGTACACTGCTTCTGACATTCCTCTATCGTTTTATGCCGGAGCTGATTAAACAGGGCTATGTATATCTGGCTCAGCCGCCGCTTTACAAGCTGGAGAAGAACAAGAAAGTCTGGTATGCATACAGCGATGAAGAACTGGCGAAGATCATCAGCGAAGTCGGACGTGATCAGAACAATAAGATTCAGCGATACAAAGGTCTGGGTGAGATGGACGCAGAGCAGTTATGGGATACCACAATGGATCCGCAGCATCGAATCTTAAGAAGAGTGACAATGGACGATGAGACATCTTCCGAACTGGATCTTACCTTTACAACCCTGATGGGAGATAAAGTAGAACCAAGACGAGAATTTATCGAAGAGAATGCAAAATTTGTTAAGAACTTAGATATATAGGAGAATACCAATGGAAGATAATATTTTTGATAAAGTTCATGAAGTGGATATGAAAAAAACCATGGAAGAGTTCTATATCGATTATGCCATGAGTGTTATTGCTTCTCGTGCGCTTCCGGATGTAAGAGACGGTCTGAAACCTGTTCAGAGACGTATTCTTTATTCGATGATCGAGTTGAACAACGGTCCTGACAAGCCGCACCGTAAATGCGCGCGTATCGTTGGTGATACCATGGGTAAATATCACCCGCATGGTGACAGTTCTATTTACGGAGCCCTCGTTAATATGGCACAGGACTGGTCTACCCGTTACATTCTTGTAGACGGTCACGGTAACTTCGGTTCTGTGGACGGCGACGGTGCTGCCGCAATGCGATATACCGAGGCAAGACTTAGTAAGATTTCGATGGAAATGACAGCGGATATCAATAAAGATACCGTTGATTTTGCACCGAACTTTGACGAGACAGAAAAAGAACCGACCGTACTTCCGTCAAGATTCCCGAACCTTCTGGTAAACGGAACCTCCGGTATCGCGGTAGGTATGGCAACCAATATCCCACCGCACAACTTAAGAGAAGTCATCGGTGCGGTTGTGAAAATTATTGATGACCAGATTGAAGATAAAGATGAGACCACGATCGAAGAGATCATGGAGATCATCAAAGGACCTGATTTTCCGACGGGAGCAACGATCCTTGGAACAAGAGGAATCGAAGAGGCTTACCGTACAGGACGTGGAAAGATCCGTGTGCGTGCGGTATCCAATATCGAGCCAATGCAGAATGGAAAGCACAGAATCGTAGTAACCGAGCTTCCATATATGGTCAACAAAGCCCGCCTGATCGAGAAGATCGCGGAGCTTGTAAGAGATAAGAAGATTGATGGAATCACAGACCTGAGTGACCAGTCAAGCCGTGAAGGTATGCGTGTCTGCATCGAATTGAGAAGAGATGTGAACCCGAATGTCGTTCTGAACCAGCTTTACAAGCATACACAGCTGCAGGATACATTTGGTGTGATCATGCTTGCATTGGTCAATAATGAGCCGAAGGTTATGAGCCTTCTGGAAATCCTGAACCATTATCTGAAACATCAGGAAGACGTTGTTACCAGACGTACCAAATATGAGCTGAATAAGGCAGAAGAACGTGCACACATCTTGGAAGGTTTGCTGATCGCCCTGGATAACATTGATGAGGTTATTAAGATCATCCGTGGATCCAAGACCGTACAGATTGCGAAAGCAGAGTTGATGAGCCGCTTTAACTTAAGTGATGCACAGTCCCAGGCTATCGTGGATATGCGTCTGAGAGCTCTGACCGGTCTGGAAAGAGAGAAGCTGGAAACAGAGTATGCAGAGCTTGAGAAGAAGATCGCAGAGTACAAGGCGATCCTCGCAGACAGAAAGCTTCTGCTTGGCGTAATTAAGAAAGAAATCCTTGTGATCTCTGAAAAATACGGAGATGACAGAAGAACAGCCATCGGATTTGATGAATACGACATTTCTACAGAGGATCTGATCCCGAGAGAAGATGTAGTGATCACCATGACCAAGATGGGATACATTAAGAGAATGAGCAACGATACTTTCAAGAGCCAGAATCGTGGCGGCAAGGGTATCAAGGGTATGCAGACTCTGGATGAAGACTATGTAGAAGAGCTGTTCATGACCAATACTCACCAGTATATTATGTTCTTTACCAATACCGGACGCTGCTATCGCCTGAAGGGATATGAGATTCCGGAAGCAGGAAGAACTTCCCGAGGTACAGCAATTATCAACATCCTTCAGCTTCAGCCGGATGAGAAGATCACAGCAATGATTCCGATCAAGGATTTCAAGGAAGGTGACTATCTGTTCATGGCAACCAAGAAAGGTCTTGTTAAGAAGACTCCGATCTTGGATTACGCAAATGTAAGAAAGACAGGACTTGCTGCGATCACACTCCGTGAGGATGATGAACTGATCGAAGTTAAGATTACGGATGATGAAAGAGATGTTATTCTCGTTACGCAGTATGGTCAATGCATCCGTTTCCATGAATCTGATGTACGCTCAACCGGAAGGACCTCTATGGGCGTTCGTGGTATGAATTTAAGTGACCGTGATGAAGTTGTTGCAATGCAGCTTGATGCGCAGGGTGAAGAGCTTCTGATCGTATCTGAAAAGGGTATGGGCAAGAGAACCCGCATGGAAGAATTCACAGCCCAGAACCGTGGTGGAAAAGGCGTGAAATGCTATAAGATCACAGAGAAGACCGGAAATGTAGTCGGTGCAAAGGCAGTAGGTCCGGATGATGAGATTATGATCATCAACACAGATGGTATCGTGATCCGTATGGAATGTGCGGGGATTTCCGTACTCGGAAGAATCACATCCGGTGTTAAACTGATCAATCTGAAGGAACACGAAGAAGTTGCAAGTATCGCAAAGGTACGCAGGGCTTCAGGTGAACTGGAGGAGAACGCAGAAGAGACTGCAGAAGAAGCAAATACAGAAGCAACTGCTGAGACGGTTGTAGAAGAGCAGACAGAAGAATAAAGATCTGAGCGAAAGTAGAAATACAGAAGCAGGATAAATCATAAAGAGACTGGACAGGGAATATGCAAATGCCTTGTCTGGTCTCTTGCTTTGTTTTATGAGGCTGCATGGAAAGAAATGTTATGGCATGGCTTGCGTTTGCTCTGGTAAAAGCCGGATTAAAAAAACAAAGAAGCCCGGAAACGCTGCAGCAAACAGGCTTTCCGGACTTTGTAGAGGGGGCTGAATTATTATTTTGCCAGACTTTAAATATTCTGGCAGACGCCGTGCATCTTACTGTGCAACAGCTCCGAGTCTTTTGCGGATTTCAGGTCCGATGATCATGGCGATCACCATCTTGATCAGGTCCGCCGGGATAAATGGAATGACACATACTGCAAGGGCAGCAGATACAGTGTAACCTGCCTGAATGCAGAACCATGCAGTTCCGAATGCATAGCAGATTGCAGTTCCAACGATCATTCCAAGAATCTGGATCCATCTCTGACTGAATTTGTCAATTACAATACCGGCAATGATTGCCATTGGGATGAAACCAATGATATATCCGCCAGTTGGTCCGGCAAGCTTTCCGATTCCTCCGGTGAATCCGGAAAATACAGGAAGTCCTACAAGTCCGAGAAGAAGATAAAGGATATAGCTGACGGTTCCCTTCTTCCAATCCAGAAGATAAAGAGAAAGATAAATTGCAAAGTTGGTAAGTGAAATCGGCACCGGTCCGATCGGGATGGAAAGCGGTGCAAGAATGCAGGTGACAGCGGTCATAAGAGCGGTGACAGCCATTGCGTAAGTATTGGTAGTTCTAAGTGTCTGAGTGTTTCCCTGAGCCATGTTAAGTATTCTCCTTTTAGAATGTTAATAATGTTCGGCGTGTCAATAAATTAAGCAGATTCGATCTCATATGTAAAACCGGCATCCGTAATCGTCCGGATCGTATCTTTGATTCCTTGACCATCTGCGGTCAGATAACCGGAAGCGAAGATGGAATCTACAACGCTGAGAAGCTTCTTTTCTTCACCTTTAAAATAAACCTCACGTCCGGCAGCACAACGGATATCTGACTGCGGAACCAGAAGTCTTGCAAGGCAGAGAACCTTCATGCAATACTCAGTTGTGAGTTCGGAAATATCGGCATCACCGAGCGGAGTTCCCGGAATTGGCAACAGGAAGTTGATCGGCAGAGCTTCCGGCTGGATTTCACGAAGCTCCAGAAGCATATCAACAACATCCTCTTTGCTTTCGCCCATTCCAATGATTCCGCCACTGCAGATTTCAAATCCAAGTCTCTGAAGCATTTTGATATTCTGAACGCGCTGCTCAAAAGTATGGGTAGAACAGATGTGACTGTAGTAAGCCCGGCTGCTGTTCAGGTTGTGGTTGATCCGGTCGAGTCCGGCTTCTTTTAACATTAGAGCCTGTTTTTCAGTAAGAAATCCGATGGAACAGCAAAGGTGAGTTCCGTCTTCCTTCATCTTGCGGATCTTAGAAGCCAGTTCTTCAATCTCTTCGTCGGTGAATTTCATACCGCTGAGTCCGATGCAGTGTCTGGAAAGATGATGTTCATTTACAAAAGCATTATCTTTATATAACTTCTCATCAGCTACCCACTTATATTTGTCGATATCGGCTTTTGAACGACAGGATTGTGCACAGTAAGCGCAGTCCTGTGAGCAGTTACCGCTGCGGGCATTGGTAAGAATATGAATACTTACATGATTGCCCTTATATTTTCTGCGCAGTTTTTCAGCTTGTGCAATGAGCTGATCGAGTTCTTCGTCCGGTGTATTCAGGATTGCAATCGCATCTTCTCGTGAAAGCACCGGATCTGTAGTTGTTTCAATTTCAGAAATCATAAGTAAACCTTCCTTGGTAAAAAAATATCAAATACATTTCACACTTTACCATGCAAAAGAAAGAATGTCAACTTAAAATTTTATAAGGTTAACAATTTGAGGTAATACAGGTTTATTTGAAGATGATTACATTGCAGATGAAAAAAAACCATAGTATAATAAAAATCAGATTATGAAATGCAGGAGGAAAAACCAATGCGTACATTGAACGTGGAAGAGATTTCAAAGAATATCAAAGAAATGTGCATTGAAGCGAACCATTTTCTTTCAAAAGATATGGACATTGCGATGAAAAATGCAGTTTCAACAGAGAAGTCACCACTGGGGAAAAAGATATTAAGCCAGCTTCAGGATAATCTGAAGATCGCCGGAAAAGATATGATTCCAATCTGCCAGGATACTGGAATGGCAGTCGTATTTCTTGAGATCGGACAGGATGTACATTTCGAAGGCGGCAACCTGGAAGATGCGGTAAATGAAGGGATCCGTCGGGGTTATGTTGACGGATATCTGAGAAAATCCGTTGTGAAAGATCCGATTCTCAGAGAGAATACAAAAGATAATACACCGGGAATCATTCATTATAAAATTGTTCCGGGCGATCAGGTGAAGATCAAGGTCGCACCAAAAGGCTTTGGAAGCGAAAATATGAGCCGTGTATTTATGCTGAAACCGGCAGACGGAATCGAAGGAGTAAAGGAAGCAGTTCTTACGGCAGTAAAAGATGCCGGTCCGAATGCCTGTCCTCCGATGGTTATCGGCGTGGGAATCGGCGGCACATTTGAAAAATGCGCACTGATGGCAAAAGAAGCACTTACAAGAGAAGTCGGAAGCCATTCAGACATTCCATATGTAAAAGAACTGGAAGAAGAATTACTGGAGCGGATCAACAAGATTGGAATCGGACCGGGCGGACTTGGGGGAAGCACAACCGCGCTGGCTGTCAATGTCAACACTTATCCGACTCATATTGCCGGACTTCCGGTAGCTGTAAATATTTGCTGTCATGTTAACCGCCATGTGATCCGCACTATTTAATTTACCGGGGAATCCTGAAAAGACTTTCCGCGCCGAAGATATGTACTCGTGCGAAGATGAAGTATGTTACAAATGGTTTTTGCCCGGTGAGAGGATGTGTAATATTTAAAGGAAATGAAAAGAGGATAATTATGAATACAAATGTAGACGTAGACGCAATGCGAAAAGATGCGGTTGAGATTTTTCAGAAAGGGTTCGCCTGTTCAGAGTCGGTAATCTATGCAATCAAAAAGGGCTTTGATCTTGATCTGTCAGATGATGCGATCGCTATGTCATCCGGATTCCCGTGGGGGCTCGGAGATGGTGGCTGTATTTGTGGTGCGCTTGCAGGAGCAACCATGTGCATCGGCTATTTTTTCGGAAGAAGAACACCTGGAGATGAAGCCTTTTTGAAATGCCAGCGGCTGACGAAAGAGTTTCACGACGCATTTAAAGAACATTGCGGAGCAACCTGCTGTCGTGTGTTGACAAGAGGAAAAGAAAAAAATTCTCCGGAGAGAAAAGCGCAGTGCATTAGTTTTGTAGACTTTACAGTTGAGAAACTGGCTGAAATTATTTTAAGAGAATTGTAAGACTCCTGTTAGTGGTTAAAAACGCCGCAGCAGAATACAGAAAAAGAATCAGGAAGGAAAAGGATATGGAAAGACATATTACAGTTCCAGTAGCAAAGGAAGAAATACAGGATTTAAGAGCAGGAGATTATGTATATCTTACGGGAGTTATTTATACTGCCCGTGATGCTGCTCATAAAAGAATGGATGAAGTGCTTTCGGAAGGAAAAGAGCTTCCACTTGATATTAAGAATCAGATGATTTATTATATGGGACCATCTCCGGCGAGAGAAGGAAGACCGATCGGCTCAGCAGGACCGACAACAGCAAGCAGGATGGACAAATATGCACCACGCCTTCTGGATCTGGGGCTTGGCGGAATGATAGGAAAAGGGAAAAGAAGTCAGGCTGTCCGGGATGCAATCGTGAGAAATAAAGCAGTTTATTTTGCAGCAGTCGGAGGAGCAGGCGCGCTTCTTTCAAAATGTATCAAAAGAGCAGATGTGATCGCATATGATGATCTTGGCACAGAAGCGATCCGCCGCCTGGAGATCGAAGACCTTCCGGCAATTGTTGTGATTGACTCCGAGGGCAATAATTTATACGAGACAGCCGTCAAAGAGTATGCGGAGGAATAGGGAATGAATTGTGTGAAAAGAATTGCACTTATGGTAATTCGGAATATTCTGCTTGTTCCGTTTATGTGGTGCAAGCTGTGTTACTATGCCGCGCACGTAGACAAGTATCCGGAAATCACCCGATATAAGCTTCTGAAATATATTGTCAAAAGAGCCAATAAAGGCGGAAATGTAACAATCGAAGCATATGGAAAAGAAAACATCCCCAAAGAGGGAGGGTTTATGTTTTTTCCGAATCATCAAGGGCTTTATGACGTACTCGCAATTGTTGATGCCTGCCCGCGTCCGTTTTCGGTGGTGGCAAAAAAAGAAGTGGCAAATGTTCCACTTCTCAAGCAGACATTTAAATGTATGAAGGCCTACATGATCGACCGCGAAGATATCCGTCAGTCTATGCAAGTGATCATGGATGTTACAGAGGAAGTAAAGAAAGGAAGAAACTATCTGATCTTTGCAGAAGGAACCCGCTCGAAGATGGGGAACAAGCTTCTTGAGTTTAAAGGTGGAAGCTTCAAGGCGGCAACAAAAGCGAAATGCCCGATCATACCGATTGCGTTGATCGATTCTTTTAAACCGTTTGATACAAATAGTATCGCACCGGTAACGGTACAGGTACATTTCCTGGAACCGATTTATTATGAAGAATATCAAAAAATGAAGACGACAGAGATCGCAAAAGAAGTAAAAAGAAGAATAGAAGAAACCATATCTGAATATGAACCAAAGGAAGCATAAAATAAAGATAAGGTAAAAAGGACAGACTCTTTGCTAGATATAGTGAAAAAGAGTCTGTTTCTTCTATATATAGATAATTAGAAAACAAACTTAAAAAAAGAAAAAAATAATCGAAAAAACCGTTGACAGAAAAAGGGTTCTTAGGTATAATTATCAATGCGCTGTGAAGTTACATTAAAAGTATGTAAACACACAGTTAAATACAGACCTTGGATCGGGCTGAGGAGAAATACTCAAGAGGCCGAAGAGGCGCCCCTGCTAAGGGTGTAGGTCGGGCAACCGGCGCGAGGGTTCGAATCCCTCTTTCTCCGTTTTGTTTGAAAATAACTTTTGAAAAAACTTCAAAAAAGTTATTGACAAGCAAGAAGATATATGATAATATATCAGAGTTGCTGTTTGAGAGATTCAAAAAAGCAACAAAAAATAATTTAAAAAAGTTGTTGACAAACATGAAACACTTTGATATAATATAAAAGCTGTCGCATGAAACGGCAACAACAAAAAGAACATTGATAACTGAACAATAGACAACAAACCCTGAAAATTCTTTAAAGAGATTTTTCAAGAACGGACATCGAAAGATGTCGAACCAGAACAGTAAACAGGAACAGAATTGCCAAGCGATTCTGACCCGGATACAAACATTTTTAACGAGAGTTTGATCCTGGCTCAGGATGAACGCTGGCGGCGTGCTTAACACATGCAAGTCGAACGAAGCACTTTAACCTGATTCTTCGGATGAAGGTTTTTGTGACTGAGTGGCGGACGGGTGAGTAACGCGTGGGTAACCTGCCTCATACAGGGGGATAACAGTTAGAAATGACTGCTAATACCGCATAAGACCACAGAGCCGCATGGCTCGGTGGGAAAAACTCCGGTGGTATGAGATGGACCCGCGTCTGATTAGGTAGTTGGTGGGGTAACGGCCTACCAAGCCAACGATCAGTAGCCGACCTGAGAGGGTGACCGGCCACATTGGGACTGAGACACGGCCCAAACTCCTACGGGAGGCAGCAGTGGGGAATATTGCACAATGGGGGAAACCCTGATGCAGCGACGCCGCGTGAGCGAAGAAGTATTTCGGTATGTAAAGCTCTATCAGCAGGGAAGAAAATGACGGTACCTGACTAAGAAGCACCGGCTAAATACGTGCCAGCAGCCGCGGTAATACGTATGGTGCAAGCGTTATCCGGATTTACTGGGTGTAAAGGGAGCGTAGACGGCTGTGTAAGTCTGAAGTGAAAGCCCGGGGCTCAACCCCGGGACTGCTTTGGAAACTATGCAGCTAGAGTGTCGGAGAGGTAAGTGGAATTCCCAGTGTAGCGGTGAAATGCGTAGATATTGGGAGGAACACCAGTGGCGAAGGCGGCTTACTGGACGATGACTGACGTTGAGGCTCGAAAGCGTGGGGAGCAAACAGGATTAGATACCCTGGTAGTCCACGCCGTAAACGATGACTACTAGGTGTCGGGGAGCAAAGCTCTTCGGTGCCGCAGCAAACGCAATAAGTAGTCCACCTGGGGAGTACGTTCGCAAGAATGAAACTCAAAGGAATTGACGGGGACCCGCACAAGCGGTGGAGCATGTGGTTTAATTCGAAGCAACGCGAAGAACCTTACCTGCTCTTGACATCCCGGTGACCGGCGTGTAATGACGCCTTTTCTTCGGAACACCGGTGACAGGTGGTGCATGGTTGTCGTCAGCTCGTGTCGTGAGATGTTGGGTTAAGTCCCGCAACGAGCGCAACCCTTATCTTCAGTAGCCAGCAATTCGGATGGGCACTCTGGAGAGACTGCCAGGGATAACCTGGAGGAAGGTGGGGATGACGTCAAATCATCATGCCCCTTATGAGCAGGGCTACACACGTGCTACAATGGCGTAAACAAAGGGAAGCGAGCCTGCGAGGGTAAGCAAATCTCAAAAATAACGTCTCAGTTCGGATTGTAGTCTGCAACTCGACTACATGAAGCTGGAATCGCTAGTAATCGCGAATCAGCATGTCGCGGTGAATACGTTCCCGGGTCTTGTACACACCGCCCGTCACACCATGGGAGTTGGTAACGCCCGAAGTCAGTGACCCAACCGTAAGGAGGGAGCTGCCGAAGGTGGGACCGATAACTGGGGTGAAGTCGTAACAAGGTAGCCGTATCGGAAGGTGCGGCTGGATCACCTCCTTTCTAAGGAAGAAGAAGTAAGGAAAGTTGTCTATTGTTGAGTTATCAAAACTCAATACTTCTGGTGGCGATGCGGTCAGGGGACACACCCGTTCCCATCTCGAACACGATGGTTAAGACCTGATCGGCCGATGGTACTGCACTGGAGACGGTGTGGGAGAGCAGGTGGCCGCCAGATTATAAAAGGAAGGGCTTATAGCTCAGCCGGTTAGAGCGCACGCCTGATAAGCGTGAGGTCGGTGGTTCGAGTCCACTTAAGCCCACTTCTTTAAAAGATAATTGAATATGGGGGATTAGCTCAGTTGGGAGAGCGCCTGCCTTGCAAGCAGGAGGTCACGAGTTCGAATCTCGTATTCTCCACTAGGTTCGAAAGAACCGCATGTACTTTGAAAACTGCATACAAAAATAAATCAATTCTCAAATAGAGAAAGACATCCGAGGTGATCATCACCGCAAGGTAATGATTAACTTACATCTTCGAGAAAACGAAGTAAAAAAACGACCTGAAATACCAACGCATGCAACGCTATGCATGTGTAACCGGATCCCATTCCCGTGGGAGAAGGGAGTTGGTTATGCTAGAAAGAGCGCAGGGTGGATGCCTTGGCACTAAGAGCCGATGAAAGACGTGATAAGCTGCGAAAAGCTTCGGGGAGGAGCAAATATCCGATGATCCGGAGATATCTGAATGGGGAAACCCGGCTGGACAGACTCCAGTCATCCATACGCCAATCCATAACGTATGGAAGGGAACCCGGTGAACTGAAACATCTAAGTAGCCGGAGGAAGAGAAAACAACAAGTGATTCTGTGAGTAGCGGCGAGCGAAAACGGAAGAGCCCAAACCGGAATGCGTGCATTCCGGGGTTCGGACCGCGTAATTGATCTGATAAGTTTAGCAGAATGGTTTTGGGAAAGCCAGCCAGAGAGGGTGAAAGCCCCGTAAGCGAAAGACGAGTCAGCAAGGCGGGATCCAGAGTACCACGAGACACGAGAAACCTTGTGGGAATGAGCGGGGACCACCCCGTAAGGCTAAATACTCCTTAGTGACCGATAGCGCATAGTACTGTGAAGGAAAGGTGAAAAGGACCCCGGGAGGGGAGTGAAAGAGAACCTGAAACCCTGTGTTTACAAGCTGTGGAACATCTATATATGATGAACCGCGTACTTTTTGTAGAACGGTCCGGCGAGTTACGCCATCTGGCGAGGTTAAGTTCTTAAGGAATGGAGCCGAAGTGAAAACAAGTCTTAATAGGGCGTTAAGTCAGATGGAGTAGACCCGAAACCGGGTGATCTATCCATGTCCAGGATGAAGTTGCCGTAAAAGGCAATGGAGGTCCGAACCCACATCCGTTGAAAAGGGTGGGGATGAGGTGTGGATAGGGGAGAAATTCCAATCGAACCCGGAGATAGCTGGTTCTCCTCGAAATAGCTTTAGGGCTAGCCTCATGAGAGTCTTTTGGAGGTAGAGCACTGAATTCCCGCGGGGGCGTCAAAGCTTACCAAAGGATATCAAACTCCGAATGCCAGTAAGATGATTCATGGGAGTCAGACTGCACGAGATAAGTTGGGCAGTCAAAAGGGAAAGAGCCCAGACCTGCAGCTAAGGTCCCAAAATGTGTGTTAAGTGGAAAAGGATGTGGGATTTCAAAGACAACCAGGATGTTGGCTTAGAAGCAGCCATACATTAAAAGAGTGCGTAATAGCTCACTGGTCGAGAGGTCCTGCGCCGAAAATGTCCGGGGCTGAAACACACTACCGAAGCTCAGGAATTAACGTAGTTAATTGGTAGAGGAGCATTCTTAAAGGGAAGAAGCAGTACCGGAAGGAGCTGTGGACTTTTAAGAAGAGAGAATGCCGGAATGAGTAGCGAGAGGAAGGTGAGAATCCTTCCGGCCGAATACCCAAGGTTTCCAGAGTAAAGCTGATCTGCTCTGGGTAAGTCGGGGCCTAAGGTGAGGTCGAAAGACGTAGCCGATGGACAACAGGTTGAAATTCCTGTACTGCAGTATAACAGAACTGTGGGGACGCAGAGGGAGAGCACTAGCGGGAATGGAATCCCGCGGCAAGCGAGGTAGGAGTCGCGCTGGCAAATCCGCGTGACAATCCGAAGACGTGATGCATACCGAACTGAAGTAGGGAAATGTGTGAGCCAGCTGCCAAGAAAAGCCGCTATTGTTTGTACTGTACCCGTACCGTAAACCGACACAGGTAGGTGAGGAGAGAATCCTAAGGCCGACGGGAGAAGCATTGTTAAGGAACTCGGCAAAATGACTCCGTAACTTCGGGAGAAGGAGTGCCAGTGAGAGCTGGCCGCAGAGAATTGGCCCAAGCAACTGTTTAGCAAAAACACAGGTCTATGCAAAACCGTAAGGTGAAGTATATGGGCTGACGCCTGCCCGGTGCTGGAAGGTTAAGGGGAGAGGTTAGCGCAAGCGAAGCTTTGAACTTAAGCCCCAGTAAACGGCGGCCGTAACTATAACGGTCCTAAGGTAGCGAAATTCCTTGTCGGGTAAGTTCCGACCCGCACGAAAGGCGTAATGATTTGGGCACTGTCTCAACAATGCACCCGGTGAAATTGAAATACCAGTGAAGATGCTGGTTACCTGCGCCAGGACGGAAAGACCCCATGGAGCTTTACTCCAGCTTGATACTGGGATTCGATATTGTATGTACAGGATAGGTGGGAGGCGAAGAAGCATTGACGCCAGTTGATGCGGAGCCGCTGTTGGGATACCACCCTTGCAGTATTGGATTTCTAACCAGCAGCCGTGACCCGGCTGGGGGACAATGTCAGGTGGGGAGTTTGACTGGGGCGGTCGCCTCCGAAAGGGTATCGGAGGCGCTCAAAGGTTCCCTCAGAATGGTTGGAAACCATTCGAAGAGTGCAAAGGCAGAAGGGAGCTTGACTGCGACACCGACGGGTGGAGCAGGTACGAAAGTAGGACTTAGTGATCCGGTGGTATAAAGTGGGATTGCCATCGCTCAACGGATAAAAGCTACCCTGGGGATAACAGGCTTATCACTCCCAAGAGTTCACATCGACGGAGTGGTTTGGCACCTCGATGTCGGCTCATCGCATCCTGGGGCTGAAGTAGGTCCCAAGGGTTGGGCTGTTCGCCCATTAAAGCGGTACGCGAGCTGGGTTCAGAACGTCGTGAGACAGTTCGGTCCCTATCCGGCGTGGGCGTAGGATATTTGAGAGGAGCTGGCCTTAGTACGAGAGGACCGGGCTGGACTGACCGCTGGTGTATCTGTTGTTCCGCCAGGAGCATGGCAGAGTAGCCAAGTCAGGAAGGGATAAACGCTGAAGGCATCTAAGCGTGAAGCCCCCCTCAAGATGAGATATCCCAACGTAAGTTGTAAGACCCCTTGAAGACGACAAGGTAGATAGGGCAGAGGTGGAAGTGCAGTAATGCATGGAGCTGACTGTTACTAATCGGTCGAGGGCATAACCAAGAAGGTAGGACAGGGTAAAGAATGGATGGAGTAAAGATTTAAATTTGTATGTGGTTTTGAAGGTACATGAAATGCCTTTAAATAAGGCCCGATGGCTCAGTTGGTTAGAGCGCCGCCCTGTCACGGCGGAGGTCGTGGGTTCGAGTCCCATTCGGGTCGCTTGCAGGAAACACTTAGTGTTGATTGCTTAATTAAATTATCATGGGATCATAGCTCAGCTGGGAGAGCATCTGCCTTACAAGCAGAGGGTCATAGGTTCGAGCCCTATTGGTCCCATTGGTATGCCGATGTGGCTCAATTGGCAGAGCAGCTGATTTGTAATCAGCAGGTTATCGGTTCGAGTCCGATCATCGGCTTGCATCAGACAGTTAATCTGAATGATGTCTGTTGGAAGACAGTAAAACTTCATATGGGTGGATTCCCGAGTGGCCAAAGGGGACAGACTGTAAATCTGCTGCAATTTGCTTCGGTGGTTCGAATCCACCTCCGCCCATTGCATATTTAGAAAAAATGTGCTATAATGAGATATCATCGCGGGATGGAGCAGTCTGGTAGCTCGTCGGGCTCATAACCCGAAGGTCGTAGGTTCAAATCCTGCTCCCGCAACTCACACATTAGTGTGTATGCCCAGATAGCTCAGTCGGTAGAGCAGAGGACTGAAAATCCTCGTGTCACTGGTTCGATTCCGGTTCTGGGCACTGTCTTCGAAAGAAGGCAAGCTGTATAACAGATGGAGCATTAGCTCAGGTGGTAGAGCACTTGACTTTTAATCAAGTTGTCCGGGGTTCGAATCCCCGATGCTTCATGATTTAGAAGATGTAAATCCTGTATAAATTGGGTTTACATCTTTTTTCGTTTTATAGAAAATTTAATATGCACCAAGTAAATTTTTGCTAGTAAAATAGAATGATACCAGGGTCAAAAGGTCAGAAAGCCGATGCAAGCTTGCCTGCAAGAGGATTTTTGACATCTTGACCCCAACATCATAGAATTTGATAAGAGGGAGCAGGATATGAAATCAGCAGCAGAATTAGAAAAAAATTTGATGAGTATCAATCGAAGAAGCTATCCAGCTTACAAAGATTTGAGAGGAAGCTATCAGTTTCAGGGATACCAGCTCAATATTGATCATGTACAAGGAGATCCATTTGCTTCTCCGTCAAAGCTGAGTATTCAGGTGAAGAAAATCCAGGCGAGATTTCCAGAAGAATATTATAAAGAAGAACACAGAAGAATTGCGCTTCAGGATTATCTGACAAGACAATTCGGAAAAGCTGTTTCCAAATTTATTTTCCAGGCAAAGGGTTCCGGGAAAAGTGGATTGATTGGGATAAGCCGCTGTGGACAGGAGGTTCTGGACAGGACTGCATTTGAAATTAAGGATGGAGATCTTCTGGTACGGTTTGAAGTTGGATTTCCGGCAAATGGACGGACGATCAATGCATTTGAACTGAGGAAGATTTTGTTTGAGTATCTTCCGGAAATAGCTGACAGATCTTTATATTATAAGAACCTGAATCAGCAGGAAGTGAAAAAGTGTATAGAACTTGCGGAAGATCAACATTATATAAGAAGAGAACTGACAAAGCGGAGACTTATTGCATTTGTGGCAAATGGTTCTATACTGCCAAGAGAAAGCGGTGTATCACAGAAGCCTATGAAAGGTGCAATTGCTTTTGAAGCACCGGAAAGTATGGAAGTAGAGATGGAACTTCCACACCGGGGTAAAATAAAAGGAATGGGAATCCCGGAAGGAATTACTTTGATCGTGGGTGGAGGATATCATGGAAAATCAACACTTCTGAAGGCACTCGAGCAGGGAATTTACAATCACGTCGCCGGAGATGGAAGAGAATACGTGATTACTTCGGATACTGCGATGAAGATCCGGGCCGAGGACGGAAGATGTGTATCCCATATCAATATTTCACCGTTTATCAATGATCTGCCGAATAAGAAAGATACAGTAAATTTTTCCACAGAGGATGCCAGTGGTTCGACTTCGCAGGCTGCAAATGTGGTAGAAGCGGTACAGTCAGGTGCAAAATGTCTTTTGATCGATGAAGACACCTGTGCGACGAACTTTATGGTCAGGGATGAGCTGATGCAGGCTGTTGTATCCGGCGAACAGGAACCGATTACACCATTTACTCTTCAGGCAGGTAACCTGTATCAAAAGCAGGGAATTTCTATTATTCTGGTGGCCGGAAGTTCTGGATCTTATTTTTACATTGCTGATCATGTGCTGCAGATGGATAATTACCGAACGTACGATATCACAGAAAAAGTGAAAACGGTGATTGGTGAAAAAAGTGAGACCGGAGAGAAAAAGGTTTCGGTTGATGTAGCTGTCTTATTTGATAAAGATCATCACAGAAGCTTAAAGGCCGGAAAAATGGAAAAGAAGAGAGATCAGGTGAAGATAAAACAGTTTGGTAAAGATTCATTTTCTATTGGAAGAGAAAATGTGGATCTGAAATATGTAGAACAAATCCTGGATGCAGAACAGACAACGGCATTAGCGTACTGCCTGAAGAATCTGCTGGAAGAAATGGAACGGAAGGAACAGGATGTTGATCTTTGCGTGGAAAAGCTCTGGAGTCAGATTAAGAAGCAGGGTCTGGCATCCCTTTGCAAAGGAAGTTATCTTTCTGTAGCGATGGCACAGATCCGTAAACAGGATATTTACGCATGTCTGAACAGATATCGGGGATTTATTAGATAAGATTAAAGAATTTGGAGGAGAAGATCCGTGAGGAGATGGAAGAAAATTTTAAGTGCGTCGCTGGTGGCAGTGATGGTTGGAAGTCTTGGAATGACCGCATTTGCAGAAGATACGTCAGCAAATGAACCAATTGATACAACGGTCAGCAATTATAATCTGACAGAGGAAGAAACTTCCGGAAAAAATCAAGAAGAAATTAAAGCCCTGCAGCAGCAGAAAATCGATGAAGTAACACAGCAGGCATATGATATGAAGATTGCCAGCAATGAGCTGGAGAACTGGCCGGAAGGACCGGCTACTTACGGAGAGGCTGGGATTGTCATGGAGGCAAAAAGCGGTGCGATCCTTTATGCGAAAAACATTGACGGAAAGGCTTATCCTGCCAGTATTACAAAGATTTTAACGGCACTTGTCGCATTGGAAAACGGCAATCTTGATGACAAGATCACGATTACACAGAATAGTGTGGATTGTGTAGCAGAGGGGGATGCTTATATCGGAATGATCGCGGGGGAGGAAATTTCTTTAAATGATGCGCTTCACGCACTTCTGATGGCATCTGCAAATGAAGTTGCTTATGCGATTGCTGAAAATGTGGGTGGTTTAGGATATGATGGCTTTGTTGCAAAGATGAATGAACGCGCAAAAGAGCTGGGAGCAGTAAATTCTGATTTTGAAAATCCGAATGGGCTGAATGCGCAGAACCATTATACGACGGCACGTGATATGGCACTTATTACACAGGAACTGCTTGAAAATCATGAAGAATTCAAGACGATTGCCCAGACACAGCAGTATACGATCGGTGCAACTAATCTGGTAAATCAGGCGAGAACCTTTCAGCAGAGTGATATGATGTTTTACGAGGGAAACGATTATTATTATCCAAAGACAATAGCCGGAAAAACCGGTTATACAGATGAAGCACTCAACACGTTGGTATCCTGTGCAGCGGATGATAATCTGGAGCTGATCAGTGTTGTCTTGAAGACACATGGGAAAAATGTATACCCAGACTCCATCAATTTACTGGAGTATGGATTTAATAATTTCGCAAAATATACGATTGCGGATTATGAAGACTCCGCAGATTTTAAAGAAATTGATCCGAATGCATATGTTGTACTTCCGGAAAATGTAAATTTCCAAAGCCTGGATTACGAAATTACGCAGGATGATACGAACAGCAGCACCGGAACAGTAACTTATACTTATCAGGGCAACCCGGTCGGAAAAGCAGCTGTGACATTAAGTGATGAATATCTGCAGAAGGATAACACAGAAAATGAAGCACAGGTGTCCGGCGATAAGTCAGACAGTGAAACACAAAAGCAGGCTCAGAGTACAATACCACGAGAGGTAATCCTTGTAATCTGTGTGATTGCAGCAGTACTCATTCTTATTATTGTATGGAGGGCTGTTCTGAAACACTTGAGAAAGAAGAAAGTGGAAACAAACAGAAAGCGCAGAAGAGAAGTTGACAAAGATTAACGTCTGGTCAGTCAAATATAAGGAAAGAATCACGAAATCCCGCAGAACCCCTTGACGAAGCAAGGGGTTCTTTATTATAATAACCTAGAAATGGTGAAAAAAGATCAAAAGACATTGACGAAGACAGTAAGGTTTATTTGAAAGGTAAAGCGAACCGGAGATGGTGGAAGACCGGTGCAAGTAGGGTAGATCTGAACATCACTTCCGAGTTGCAGTAACTGAAAGCAGTCTGGCGAGTAAGTTCTGACGGTTATTTCCCCCGTTACAGGAAACTCATATGCTGGTATGCAGTAACAGGTGGTTAACGATGTACAGACTTTCGTCCTTTTACGGGTGAAAGTCTTTTTTAATTTTGCAGGAAATTCCAAAAACTTCCTGCAAAATTAAGGGCACTACGTGCCAAGGCACATTTTTCTATATACCAAAAAATGCATACAAAGTCATTGATTCAGAAAGGAGCTTATCATGGCTAAGTACAAAAAAGTGGATACAGACCTGAAGTTTGTAGACAGAGAAAAAGAAGTTGAAAAATTCTGGAATGAAGAAGATATTTTCAAGAAAAGTATGGAGAACCGTAAAGAAGGAGAAACTTATACTTTCTACGATGGACCTCCGACAGCAAATGGAAAACCGCATATCGGACACGTTCTTACCCGTGTAATCAAAGATATGATCCCGAGATACCGTACAATGAAGGGCTACATGGTTCCGCGTAAGGCAGGATGGGATACTCACGGACTGCCGGTAGAGCTGGAAGTAGAAAAGCTGCTCGGCCTTGACGGAAAAGATCAGATTGAAAAATATGGTGTAGAACCATTTATCAATAAATGTAAAGAAAGTGTCTGGAAATACAAAGGAATGTGGGAAGATTTCTCTTCTACAGTAGGTTTCTGGGCAGATATGGAAAATCCATATGTTACTTATGATAATAACTTTATCGAGTCTGAATGGTGGGCTCTGAAGAAAATCTGGGATAAGGGACTCCTTTACAAAGGATTTAAGATCGTTCCGTATTGCCCACGTTGTGGAACACCACTTTCAGCACAGGAAGTTGCACAGGGATATAAGGACGTCAAAGAACGTTCTGCTATCGTTCGTTTCAAAGTGAAAGACGAAGATGCATACATCCTTGCATGGACAACCACACCTTGGACTCTTCCGTCTAATATCGCACTCTGCGTAAACCCGGAAGAAGATTACGCAAAAGTAAAATGTGCAGACGGATATACTTATTATATGGCATGCGCTCTGCTTGACACCATTCTTGGAAAATTTGCAGAAGAAGACAAACCGGCATACGAAGTTCTGGAAACTTACAAAGGAAAAGATCTGGAATACAAAGAATATGAACCGCTTTACCAGTGTGCATATGACTGCGCAGCAAAACAGAAAAAGAAAGCATTCTTTGTTACCTGTGATGATTATGTAACTCTGACAGATGGTACTGGTGTTGTTCATCTGGCACCAGCATTTGGTGAAGACGATGCAAAAGTAGGACGTAAATATGACCTTCCATTCGTGCAGCTTGTTGACGAAAAAGGTGATATGGGTGAGACAACTCCATTTGCAGGACTCTTTGTAAAGAAGGCTGATCCGGAAGTACTTAAAGATCTGGATGATCGTGGACTTCTCTTCGATGCTCCGAAGTTTGAACACAGTTATCCGCACTGCTGGAGATGTGATACTCCACTGATCTACTATGCAAGAGAATCATGGTTCATCAAGATGACAGAAGTTAAAGATGACCTGATCGCAAATAACAATACTATCAACTGGATTCCGGAAAGCATCGGTAAAGGACGTTTTGGTGACTGGCTTGAAAATGTCCAGGACTGGGGTATCAGCCGTAACCGTTACTGGGGAACTCCACTGAATATCTGGGAATGCGAATGCGGATGCCAGCACTCGATCGGAAGCATTGAAGAACTGAAATCCATGTCAGACAACTGCCCGGATGATATCGAGCTTCACCGTCCATATATTGACGATGTAACAATCAAGTGTCCGAAGTGTGGAAAACAGATGCACCGTGTACCGGAAGTTATCGACTGCTGGTTCGACAGCGGATCCATGCCGTTTGCACAGCATCACTATCCATTTGAAAATAAAGAAGTATTTGAACAGCAGTTCCCGGCTCAGTTCATTTCTGAAGCCGTTGACCAGACAAGAGGATGGTTCTATTCTCTGTTGGCAATTTCAACCCTGATCTTCAACAAAGCACCATACCAGAACGTAATCGTTCTCGGACATGTACAGGATGAAAATGGTCAGAAGATGAGTAAATCCAAAGGAAATGCGGTTGATCCGTTTGATGCTCTGGAGACATACGGTGCAGATGCGATCCGCTGGTATTTCTATGTAAACAGTGCACCGTGGCTGCCAAACCGTTTCCATGGAAAAGCGGTTATGGAAGGACAGAGAAAGTTCATGGGAACACTCTGGAACACCTATGCATTCTTCGTATTGTATGCTAATATTGATGATTTTGATGCAACAAAATATGCACTTGAATATGACAAATTATCTGTAATGGATAAATGGCTCTTATCAAAACTGAATACACTGATCAAGACAGTAGATAATCATCTTGCAAATTACCAGATTCCGGAAGCTGCAAGAGCACTTCAGGACTTCGTAGATGATATGAGTAACTGGTATGTAAGACGAAGCCGCGAACGTTTCTGGGCAAAAGGAATGGAACAGGATAAGATCAATGCTTACATGACTCTTTATACAGCACTCGTTACTGTATCAAAGGTTGCAGCACCGATGATCCCGTTCATGACCGAAGAAATTTATCAGAACCTGGTAAGAAGCGTAGATGAAAGCGCTCCGGAAAGTATCCACCTTTGTGATTATCCGGTTGCAAATGAAGCTTATATTGATAAGACTCTGGAAGAGAACATGGATGAAGTTCTGAAGATCGTTGTAATGGGACGTGCATGCCGTAATACAGCCAACATCAAGAACCGTCAGCCGATCGGAAAGATGTTCGTAAAAGGTGCTTCCGATCTGCCGGAGTTCTATCAGGATATCGTGACAGATGAGCTGAATGTAAAAGAAATCGAACTTACAGATGATGTTCGTGCATTTACTTCTTATACATTTAAACCACAATTAAAGACAGTTGGACCAAAATATGGTAAACTGTTAGGTGGAATCAAAAATGAACTCAGCAATCTGGACGGAAATGCTGCTATGGACGAACTGAATGCGACAGGTGTTCTGAAGCTTCAGGTAAATGGACAGGAAATTGAACTTACAAAAGAAGACCTTCTGATTGACATGGCACAGATGGAAGGATATGTATCTGAGAGTGACTATGGTATCACCGTTGTACTGGATACAAACCTGACAGAAGAACTTCTGACAGAAGGATTTGTACGTGAGATCATCAGTAAGATCCAGACTATGCGTAAGGAAGCCGGATTTGAAGTTATGGACAAGATCAAGGTAACTTACGACGGAAGCGAAAAAGCAGAAAAAGTATTTGCAGAGTATGCAGAGCAGATCGGACAGGAGACACTTGCGGTAGCAGTTGAAAAGGCTGAACCTGCAGGCTATGTGAAAGACTGGAAGATCAACGGTGAAGCTGTAAATATGGGTGTAGAAAAGCAGGGAGAATAATCCCTGCCGCTGCGCAAAATGAGAAGGGAATATAAGCATGTACAGTAAAAGATTTGAAAAAGAAACTTTTAAAAATGATGTGAAAGAAAATGTGCGGACACTGTATCGTAAAGAGATTGAAGAAGCAACTCCGCAGCAGATTTTCCAGGCAGTATCTTATGCAGTAAAAGAAGCAATCGTAGATGACTGGCTTGCGACACAGAAAACATACGAAAAAGAAGATCCAAAGACCGTATATTATATGTCAATGGAATTTCTTATGGGACGTGCACTTGGCAACAACCTGATCAACATGACTGCATATAAAGAAGTAAAAGAAGCCCTTGATGAGATGGGCATTGATCTGAATGTGGTAGAAGATCAGGAACCAGATGCAGCACTTGGTAATGGTGGTCTTGGACGTCTTGCAGCTTGCTTCCTGGATTCACTTGCATCTCTTGGATACGCAGCTTACGGCTGTGGAATCCGTTACCGCTACGGTATGTTCAAACAGAAGATCAAAGATGGCTATCAGGTAGAAGTACCGGATAACTGGCTCAAAGATGGCAATCCGTTTGAAATTCGTCGTGACGAGTATGCAAAGGAAGTCCGTTTTGGTGGTACCATTCGTGTACAGTATAATGAACAGACCAAGAAAGAAGATTTCATCCAGGAAAATTATGAATCCGTACTTGCTATTCCATATGATATGCCGATCGTAGGATATGGCAACCACGTAGTCAATACACTGCGTATCTGGGATGCACAGGCAATCACAGACTTTAAATTGGATGCATTTGACAGAGGAGAATACCATAAAGCGATCGAGCAGGAAAACCTTGCAAAAACGATCGTAGAGGTTCTTTATCCAAATGACAACCACTATGCAGGAAAAGAGCTTCGTCTGAAACAGCAGTATTTCTTTGTATCTGCCAGTCTTCAGGTTATGCTTGATAAATATAAAAAGAAACACAAAGATGTGCGCAAACTGTATGAAAAAGTTACGATTCAGATGAACGATACTCACCCGACTGTAGCAGTTGCAGAGTTGATGCGTCTGCTCATTGACCAGGAAGGTCTTGGATGGGATGAAGCATGGGAAGTAACAACAAAGACGGTTGCTTATACCAACCATACTATCATGTCAGAAGCACTTGAAAAATGGCCGATCGACCTGTTCTCAAGACTGCTTCCGCGTGTATACCAGATTGTACAGGAAATTAACCGCCGTTTTGTAGAACAGGTTCGCCGTATGTATCCGGGCAATGAAGATAAAGTCCGTAAGATGGCTATCCTGATGGACGGTCAGGTAAGAATGGCACATATGGCTATTATTGCAGGCTACTCCGTAAATGGTGTTGCAAGACTTCATACAGAGATTCTGAAACATCAGGAATTAAAAGATTTCTACGAAATGATGCCGGAGAAATTCAACAACAAGACCAATGGTATCACACAGAGAAGATTCCTTCTTCATGGAAACCCGCTGCTTGCAGACTGGGTAACAGACCACATCGGAGACGGCTGGATCACAGATCTGTCCCAGATGTCAAAATTAAAACCGCTTGCAGATGATCCGAAGGCAAGAGCAGAATTTATGGATATCAAATACAAGAACAAAGAACGTCTTGCAAAATATATTCTGGAACACAATGGAGTAGAGATCGATCCGAGATCTATTTATGATGTACAGGTTAAGCGTCTTCATGAATATAAGAGACAGCTTCTTAATATTCTGCATGTAATGTATCTGTACAACCAGATCAAAGAACATCCGGAGATGTCCTTCTATCCGAGAACATTTATCTTTGGTGCAAAAGCTTCCGCAGGATATGTCCGTGCAAAAGAGATCATCAAACTGATCAACTCTGTAGCAGATGTGGTAAATAATGACCTGAGCATCAATGGAAAGCTGAAAGTCGTATTTATCGAAGATTACCGCGTATCCAACGCAGAATGGATCTTCGCGGCAGCAGATGTCAGCGAACAGATTTCTACCGCTTCCAAAGAAGCTTCCGGAACAGGTAACATGAAGTTCATGCTGAACGGTGCACCGACACTTGGAACTATGGATGGAGCCAATGTAGAGATCGTAGAAGAAGTTGGAATTGAAAATGCATTTATTTTCGGCCTTAGTTCTGACGAAGTTATCAACTATGAGAATAATGGCGGATATAACCCGCAGGAGATCTACTTCAATGACTGGGATATTAAGAGAGTCGTTGACCAGTTGATGGATGGAACTTATTCACATGGTGACCATGAGATGTTCCGCGACCTGTATAATTCACTTTTGAATACACAGGGTGGAGACAGACCGGACAGATACTTTATCCTGAAAGACTTCCGCTCTTATGCAGAAGCACAGAAGAAAGTGGAAGAAGCTTACAAAGATCCGGATCGTTGGGCTAAGATGGCACTTCTGAATACAGCAAGCTGTGGTAAATTTACTTCAGACAGAACCATTCAGGAATATGTTGATAATATCTGGAAACTGGATTATGTTACAGTTAAACCAGAAGCATAATCAGTCAAAACCTCTCATACAGTGGTATGGGAGGTTTTATTTATGCGAAAATACTTCAGACAGGCAGGCTATTTTGCTGCCATTCTTATATTACTTCCGTATGTGGTTACGATTCTGCTGAATGGCAGAAGCAGTTTGGCACAGGACAATGGGACGAGCCCGTATGTGACCGTAAAAAGTGACGAAAAGAACAGAAAAATTTCGCTGGATGAATATGGGATCGGGATTCTGGCTAAAGAAATTGAGGGAGATGCGGAGGAGGAAGCGTTAAAGGCACAGGCAGTGTTGATCCGGACCAGCATTTACAAAAGCATCCAGGATGAGGGCACCAGCACTGTCCTGACGAAGGAATATTGGACCAGGCAGCAGATGGAGAGCAACTGGGGAGCAGATCATTATGGGGAATATTATGAGAAGATGAAAGCTGCGTGGGATGAGACAAGGGGACAGGTTCTGATGTATGACGGAAGGCTGATTCTGACCCCGTATCACCGGTTAAGCAACGGAAAAACAAGGTCTGGAAATGAAGTGTTTGGTTCGGAAGAGTATCCGTATCTTCAGAGCAGGGAATGTCCCGAAGATGTGGAGGCAAAAGAGGAGATGACAGTGTCCATGATCCAGGGAAGCGACATGGAAGTGACAGGAACAGACAATGCCGGGTATGTGACAGAGGTCCGTTGTGGCAGTGAAACAGTAAATGGTGAAGAATTCCGGAGAACCTACCATCTTGCCTCGTCATGTTTTGCGCTTCAGGATTATGACGGGCAGACAAGGGTTACGGCGAAGGGAATCGGGCACGGTCTTGGGATGAGCCAGTATACGGCAGAGAAGATGGCAGAGGAAGGGAAATCCTGCGAAGAAATCCTGCAATATTTTTTCACTGATGTCAGTCTGGAAGAGGTCACGGATATTGTGATCGAAAAAAACGAAAAGGGAGAATAAGTTGGTCATTTTCTGGCAAAAATATTGTCAGAGGTGATAGAATATGAATAAAAAGCAGCAGTCCTCTAATAAGAGGAGAAAAAGAGCGTCGATCGGTCTTGCGGTCTGCTTTGCCGCTGCTATTGTGCTTACAGGAGCCTATACATGGAGAAATTACCGGGCAAATGTGAAGGATGAGCAGGCAAAGATCGAGGAAGAACAGCAGGCGAAAGAGGAAGAAATCAAAAGAAATACGGAAGAGACAAGCAGTATTGCAAAGAAAGCGCTGGAAGATGAAGAACCTGTGACAAAAGAGGACAGCCAGGCTGCAAATACGGCAGCAGATGGAAGTACAGAGAACCGGATGGATACATGGGAGACGGACAGCACGCAGACCGCAGGAACGGCAATGAACCTGAATTTCGGGGAGGACAGCCAGCTTCTGTGGCCGGTGGACGGCAATGTGCTGATGAGCTACAGTATGGATAAAACCGTATATTTTTCTACATTGGATCAGTACAGATATAATCCGGCGATGATCATATCCGGTGCGGTGAACGATAACGTGATCGCAGCAGCACCGGGTCTTGTAAAATCCATTGATAACTTTGCGCAGACGGGAATCACGGTGACACTGGATATGGGGAATGGCTACGAGTGCATGTATGGACAGCTCAAGGAAGTGCAGGTGAAAGTCGGTGATTATCTGGAAGCGGGCAATGTGATCGGATATCTGGAGATTCCGACCAAGTATTACAGTCTGGAAGGCTGCAATCTGTATTTCGAGATGTTAAAAGATGGTCAGCCGGTCAATCCGATGGACTATCTGGCTGAAGAATAAGAGCAGAAGAAAGGAAGAGGGGCTTTTTGGTCCCTCTTTGAAGCGATGAATTATACATATATTTTAAAATGCAAGGATGAAACATTATATACCGGGTGGACGAATGATATTGAAAAGCGTCTGGAAGCGCATAATGCCGGGAAAGGCGCAAAATACACCAGATCCAGGAGACCGGTGGAGCTGGTGTATCTGGAGCAGTTTGAGACAAAGGAAGAGGCGATGCGGCGGGAGTATGCGATCAAGCATATGACGCGGAGGGCGAAGCTTGGGCTGGTGATGAGCTATAAAGAGACGGGGCAGTAGGGCATGAAACAGGAGAAGCAGATTTGCTTCTCCTGTCGGCATTTTGCGCGGAATAAAAAATTACTTCCGCAGCTTTAGTGGGGTGAGATTTCTGGATTTTTCGAGGATGCAAGGTTTACAATAAAGAATACATTACAACAAAGTGGCAGGCACTTCCGCCCATCACGAAGAGGTGGAAGATTTCATGGCTGCCGAAATTCTTATGCTTACTGTTGAAAATCGGAAGCTTCAGTGCATAGATTACACCACCGATTGTGTAAATGATTCCGCCGGCGAGAAGCCATCCGAATTCTGCACGTGTCAGATTGTTGAGGATCTGACTGAATGCGAGGACACAGATCCATCCCATACTAATGTAGAGGACGGAGGATACCCATTTCGGGCAGAATACCCAGAACCCTTTAATAATAATTCCGGTGATTGCGATACCCCATACAAGTGCGAGCATGATAAGTCCGGTTCTGCGTTCCAGTACCAGCAGGCAGATTGGTGTGTAGCTTCCGGCGATCAGTACGAAGATCATCATATGGTCGATCTTTTTCAGGATCGTGTTGACACGTTCGGAAAGATCAAAGGTATGGTAGGTTGTGCTTGCGGCGTATAAAAAAATCAGGCTGACTGCATAGATTGCAAGCGAGATCAGGTAAATCCGGCTCGGTTCGTGGGCTGCTTTTATTAAAAGTGGAAATGCGGCGAAAATTGCCATCAGCATGCCGATAAAATGTGTGATTGCACTTCCTGGATCTTTAATATGTTTCTTTTTCATCATAAATCCCTCCTTAGAGATGAATAATTAAAACCATTACATGTAGTAATCAATACTACATTAAGTATATGAGTATATTATACCGTTTATGCATAAAATGCAAGTGAAAATTGACTTTTTAAAAATTATTTGTTAGAATATAACGCGAATGTTACGATGCTCTTTACTTGTATTGTCACCAAGTAAGGAGTTTTTTATTGTGCATTGCGACGGATAAGGAAGTTGGCGCAAGCGACCGCCACAGGCGTGAGAATGCGCCCCGGCAGAGTTTATATGATGGAGTTTAAGGTCATATTTGTAATTGGTATTGTAGTAGAAAGGATAATGGATGGAAACAGTTAGATTTGAAGAAATGGGGCTTTCGGAAGAGATTCAGAAAGCAGTAAGATACATGGGATTTGAGGAGGCTTCACCGATTCAGGCGAAGGCGATTCCGGCGATGATTAGCGGGATCGATCTGATCGGGCAGGCACAGACTGGAACCGGTAAGACCGCAGCATTCGGAATCCCGCTTCTGGAAAAGGTAGACCCGAAGCTGAAAAAGCTGCAGGCGATCGTTCTCTGCCCGACCAGAGAGCTTGCAATCCAGGTGGCAGACGAGATCCGCAACCTGTCCAGATATATGCATGGAATCAAGGTTCTGCCGATTTACGGAGGACAGGATATCGTAAAGCAGATCCGTTCCTTAAAGAGTGGAACACAGATCGTCATCGGAACTCCGGGGCGTGTGATGGACCACATGCGCAGAAAGACAATGAAGCTGGATTTTGTACACACGGTTGTGCTTGATGAAGCAGATGAAATGCTGAACATGGGATTCCGTGAGGATATCGAATTTGTATTAAGTGGTGTTCCTGAGGAGCGCCAGACTGTGCTTTTTTCGGCAACCATGCCGAAGCCGATCATGGAGATTACGAAGAAATTCCAGAATAACGCAAAAGTGATCAAAGTTACAAAAAAGGAACTGACTGTTCCGAATATTGAGCAGTATTATTATGATGTAAAGCCGAAGAAGAAAGAGGAAGTTCTTTCCAGACTTCTTGATATTTATTCACCAAGGCTTTCGGTTGTATTCTGTAATACGAAGAAGCAGGTAGATCTTCTGGTAAATGCACTTCTCGGACGCGGATATTTTGCGGCAGGACTTCACGGGGATATGAAGCAGGAACAGAGAGACCGCGTGATGCAGGGATTTCGGACCGGTAAGACAGAGATACTGGTAGCGACGGATGTGGCGGCCCGTGGAATTGATGTAGATGAGGTAGAAGCAGTATTTAATTATGATCTCCCGCAGGATGATGAATATTATGTACACCGTATCGGTCGTACCGGACGAGCAGGACGCGAAGGAAGAGCATTTTCTTTCGTATCAGGAAAAGAAGTTTACAAACTTAAAGAGATCCAGAGATACTGCAAGACGAAGATCTATGCACAGAAAGTTCCGTCACTGAATGACGTTGCGAATACTAAGATGGAAAATATTCTGGATGATGTGGAGCGTGTGATCGAGCAGGAAGATCTGGATATGATGATCAATGCGATCGAAGAACGTGTCAATAATTCTGAATTTACAGCGATGGATATGGCAGCAGCATTTTTGAAGATCTGCTGTGGAATGACAGAGGATAATAAAAATACAGAGGAAAATGACTGGGAATTTGGAGATACCGGTGCAGGTGAGGACGGAATGGTACGTCTGTTCATCAATATTGGTAAGAAGCAGAGAGTACGTCCGGGAGATATTCTTGGTGCGATCGCCGGGGAAAGCGGAATGGATGGAAAGCTGATCGGAACGATTGATATGTATGATAAGTATACATTTGTTGAGGTGCCGAGGGAATATGCCCGTGAGGTACTGAACGCGATGAAGAATGTGAAAATTAAAGGGAAGACGGTGGCTGTGGAGCCGGCGAACCAGAAATAGGAGGTCGAGCCAGCTCGAATGCGCTGCGCTACTTCTCGCTGCAGGCTGTCGCCTAATAGGGATAAATAGAAGAGCCCCTGGAAGAATGAATAAATTCGTTCTTCCAGGGGCTCTTCTATTTATCCCTGCTCGGCTTGTAGCTTAGCCAAAGTAGCGTTTGAGTAATCCTTCGAATGCTTTTCCGTGTCTTGCTTCGTCTCTTGCCATTTCATGAACTGTGTCATGGATTGCATCGAGGTTTGCAGCTTTTGCACGTTTTGCAAGGTCGAATTTACCTGCTGTTGCGCCGTGTTCTGCTTCTACTCTCATTTCAAGGTTCTTCTTTGTGCTGTCTGTTACAACTTCGCCAAGAAGTTCTGCGAATTTAGCAGCGTGTTCTGCTTCTTCGTGAGCAGCTTTTTCCCAGTAAAGTCCGATTTCCGGATAGCCTTCTCTGTGAGCTACTCTTGCCATTGCAAGATACATTCCTACTTCTGAACATTCACCTTCAAAGTTTGCTCTGAGGTCGGCAAGGATGTCTTCGCTTACGCCTTTAGCTACTCCAACTACATGCTCTGCAGCCCATTCTCTTTCGCCTTCTTTTACTTCTGTGAACTTGTCAGCACCTACGCCACATACTGGACATTTCTCCGGTGCTGCTTCGCCTTCGTATACATAACCACATACTGTACAAACAAATTTCTTCATAATAATAATCTCCTTTTCTTTTTTTGATAGTATATTTGATTTCTTTTAGTTAGCAATATTAGTAACTGTTACTGATATTAAGATAACATATACATTTGTCTTTGTCAACTATAATTGATAAGTTTTTTCAAAATTTCTGAATTTATACCACATAGTCAGGATTTTCTTAAACAATCACCGCAGATACCGTAGAAAAGCATGGTGTGTGATTCAATCTGACCGTCGAAACTTTCGGATGCGAGCTGGTTGATCTTATCCATGTGATCAAAATCCATATCAATCATTCGCTTTCAGCACTTGCAATAGAAATGATAATGCGGATTGGTACGTGCATCAAAACGATCGCCGCCATCGGGTGTTGTAATTTTAATCGCCTCGCCTATGTCGGCAAGCAGATTTAAATTGCGGTAAACAGTTCCGAGACTGATATTCGGGAATTCTTCTTTGATATGCATATATACAGTATCCGCCGTTGGATGTGTTGTAACAGAGGAAAGATAATCCTTAATAGCCTCACGCTGTCTGCTGTATTTTAAATTTGCCATTGATGTCACCTCCTGCAAAAAAGATAATAATAATAATTACTAAAATTATAGTACAATAATATTCTTATAATGTCAATAAAAAATTGTATATTGAATAAAAGAATAAAAAATGGAAATACTGTTAAGCGAGATGTAACAATTTGTAACAAATATGACGAAAAAACAATGCATATAAAGAACGGTGTAGAACTGTGTAATACGAAATAAATGAGTAAAACTTGACAATGTGAAATTTGATTGATATAATATTACCGTAACAAATGTAACAATTCTGTAACATTTACAAAAGATAAGAATACATGAAGGAGGGAGATTTATGCATTCAAATCTAAAAAAAGGATTGTTCCTGGTTACTTTTCTGGGGATGACAGTATCTCCGGGAATTTCGGTTATGGCAGCAGATGGGGACACCGCAGAAGCTGCAAAAATGCCGGGCGTAGGGATAGAAGCGGTGTTGAAGGATTTTTATTCTCAGAACAGGGAGATTAAAGCTGAGGATTATCTGGTACCGGAAAATAAGGGCGAGTATTTAGATATGGCATTTGCCAATGTAACGAGTTTTCTGTATGTCAGAAGCGAACCGACAAAGGAAAGTGAATATGTCGGAAAGCTGTATCCGGGATACGCGGCGAAGATCACAGGTCCTGTGGGAGAATGGACGGCAGTCGAGTCGGGAGATGTCACCGGATATGTAAAAACAGAATATATACTGACAGGAGCAGAGGCGCAGACGTATGCGGAGAATCTGGTAACGGAAGCGCAGCAGGAAGGAAAAGAAGAAGCAGAAGCATTTACCTATGCAGTGTCCAGAAAATCTGAAGAAGCGCAGATGACGCAGGAAGTCCAGGGGAATGTACAGCAGACGGAGACTACCGAGGTTTCCGCACAGCCGGCGTCAAATGGACAGGTGATCGTCGATTATGCATGCCAGTTTATTGGGAATCCGTATGTCTGGGGCGGCACAAGTCTGACAGATGGGGCAGACTGTTCCGGATTTGTACAGTCTGTATTTGCACATTTTGGAATCAGTCTTCCACGGACAACGTATGACCAGATCAATGCCGGCGTGGAGGTAAGCTATGATCAGGCGATGCCGGGAGACCTGATCTGTTATGATGGGCACATCGGAATTTATATTGGGAACGGTCAGATCGTCAATGCACAGAACCCGGAACAGGGAATCGGGATTTCACCGGCGACTTATACGACAATTCTTTCAGTAAGAAGAATCGTGTAAAAAGCCTGGAAACACCAGTGAAAGCAGACATTTGAAAAATGCGAAAATGCTGAATTTCCGTGGGTTATCCACATTGTCCACATAAAAACATACGTTTTTTGTGGAAAACGGGGAAAATATTTTACAAAAGCAAAGAAACCTTAATATCCGAGCAATACAGTCGGATATTAAGGTTGTTTTTTGGGATAAATGGTATTATAATAAGGGATACGAAAAGCAAAGGAGGAAGAAAGATGGCAGTCGAAGTAACAAAAACAATGACAATTGGCGAATTACTTCAGGTAGCTCCACAGACAGCACCGGTTCTTATGGAAGTTGGAATGCATTGTCTTGGATGCCCGGCTTCACAGGGTGAGTCTCTTGAAGAAGCAGCAATGGTTCATGGAATTGATGCAGATCTTCTTATCGCAAAGATCAACGCACTCTTAGCAGCTGAAGCATAGACCGTGAATAAATAAAAGATATAATTTAACGGGGACGACAGATCATTAATCTGCCGTCCCCGTCTTTTTTCGCCAAGTTAAAAATTGTGGATTTGTCTGTTATTTAAATGAAGTCAGAGTCTGTATTGCGTTTTTGGCAAGGATCATATCACAGTGTTCTTCCAGAAATGCAAGTGATATACCACCACCCTGTTCCGGTGAACCATACTCGGAGAGCATATTACAGATACGGTTAAAATCAGAAGACGGATGCTCTCCCTGTGCAAGTGTCAGGATGTACATGTTCTCTGCTTCATCCTTGTAAAGTGTGTTCGGACCATCATACATCTCAGCTAAAAAATGACTGGCATGAATCACACTGTCAAGTCTTGAGAAAGAGAAAAGCCGGACCGGTGGAACAGAAGGTTCAGCAGGAGCTGCTTCTTTGGCTTCTGAAGCAGGAGCCTGTTCCTGGACCGGAGTATCGGCAAGTGCTTCCGGGTTCTCCGGGAGCTGGGATACAGCTTCTTTCATCTGGCGGAGAATGTCGAGAAAATCTTCGGCTCCGTCAAGCTTTTTCAGATGTTCCAGCACGGATTTGTGCTTATCAGCAGCTTCGTCCGCAGGAGTAGGTGTGAATCTGGAAAAACGGGTATCCAGTTCATCCGGATCATCAACTTTGGTTATATTCAGAACGATAGAATCACCGGCGGTCGGGATTGCTTCGATCATCAGTGGCAGATTGTCGCTTTCGAATCCAAATTCAGAAGCGGCCTGCTGCATCATCTCGCGGAATAAAGATTTTGCCTTCTCGGAGCCGTAAGCAAGCTCGCTGAGCTTTAACTGTCTCTGGGCGAGATCATCACGGGTAAGTGTGCAGCGGATCTGATTATCATTTATCTTTTCTATCTTCATAAAGTATCACTTCCTATTCAATCAAAAATCTATCTGAACAATTACTAATAGTATAAACAAAAAACGGAACGATGTAAACAAAATAAAAAATAAAAAATGCTTGCTTTTTTATAAACTCTTTCTTATAATGGCGTTACAGGAAAATAAGACAGACCAGTCAATCGCACAAATCTTGAATTTATCATACGCATTTCGCACACAGCGTACAGAATCAAGTACATTCAGGTCATATCAGACGATTTATCAACAGAACCTAACAATTGAACCGAAGTATGGACAGTGATCATTTTCTTGTCATCGGAAAAAGCACAGGAGAAGTAATATATCACAAGTGTTGCCTTATGGTCGCTTTTTGCCGTAAAAACTGTCTGACTCAAGGGGGAAATATGGACGAGCAAGAGAAAAAGTATCAGGATTTATTTACGGAACTGACAAATTATGAGCGTAGCGGTGTCCGGATGCAGATGAATGGCTTTCCGGCAAGTCCGCTTCAGATCGTGTCAGCGCATATGGTAAGAGAAGAAAGTAATTATATGCGGGATTATATTCTGGATGAACAGGGAATGATCCGGGAACTGGATTTTAACAGTATAGAAACAGACCATTCACAGGTGGAATGAAAAAGCAGAGCCCCCTCGCCAGGACATGACCTGTGGGGAATGGAAATAGTTCTCAGATGTGTACAAATGGCAGATATATGTGGTATAATAACCTAAAGTATGCGCATATTACAAGCTTAGTTAAGCTGTGAAAATATGCTGCAAACAGGAGGTGTCATGTGGACGAAAGAAGAATGACCAATGAGCAAAGGGAAAGAGAACGCAGACGCAAAGCTGCGGCAGCAAGAAAAGCTGCTGCAAGATACGAGGATCCGGGCGTAGGTTATCAGAGACGGAGAAGAGCAAGAAAAAGACGTCGCCGTGTCAGAAACGTGTGTATTGCATTGCTGGTGATCTTTATAGTTGTCATTGGGCTTGCCGGTGGAACAATATACTGGATAAAGTATGGGCCGACAAAAGAAACCTATGATTTGAATAAATATTTTGGAATTACGGCAAAGTCGCAGATGGGTGTAACGATCAACAACGAGGTACTGGATGCTCAGGCAATTACAGAAGGCGGAACTGCATATCTGTCTTATAACTTTGTACAGGATTATATCAGCGATCGTTTTTACTGGGATTCCAATGAGCATATGCTTTTGTATACACTGCCGAGAGATATGGTAAAGGCAGCGGCAGACAGTAAGGATTATTCTGTTTCAGATACTGTGAACAGTGAGGATTATACAATTGTAAAGACAGAAGGAGATACAGCATATATTGCACTGGATTTCCTGCAGAAATATGCAAATTTTGACTACGAAGTTTATAAAGATCCGGCAAGAGTCGTGATCACCAGTAAGTTTGGAGAGCGTCAGACGGCAAAGGTTAAGGATGATTCCCAGGTAAGGATTCTGGGAGGTGTAAAAAGTCCGGTGCTCGAAGAAGTGAAAAAGGGAGATAAGCTTACGGTTCTTGAAGATGTAAGTGACTGGAAAAAAGTCTGTACAAAGTCCGGAGTTGTCGGGTATATTCAGAAGTCAAAGCTGAAGGATGCCAAGAAAGAGACAATCTCAAGAGAATTTGAGGAACCGGATTATACAGGAATCAAGAAAGATTACAAGATCAATCTGGTATGGCATCAGGTCACAAGTGAAGCTGCCAACGAAGGGATTGAAGATGCGCTTGCAGCTACAAAAGGACTCAATACGATTTCCCCTACATGGTTCAGTGTAACGGATAATTCCGGAAATATCAGTTCCATTGCAAGTACAGACTATGTGGATTATGCACATCAGTGTGGACTGGAAGTATGGGCGCTGGTTGATAATTTCGACCAGAATGTAGACGATATGGAGCTGCTCAGTCATACTTCAAGCAGGGAGAACCTGGAGAATCAGCTGGTAAATGCAGCATTTCAGAATGGAATTGATGGAATTAACGTGGATTTTGAACAGATACCGACGGATGTCGGAGATCATTACATTCAGTTTATCCGGGAGCTTTCTGTGCTGTGCCGGGTGAACAATCTGGTTCTTTCTGTAGATAATTATGTGCCGAAGGGTTATAACACACATTATCACAGAGAAGAACAGGGGGTTATGGCAGACTATGTGATCATTATGGGATATGATGAACATTTTGCCGGTTCCTATGAAGCAGGTTCTGTGGCATCTTACAATTATGTAAAAGAGGGAATTGAAGAAACCCTGCGGGATGTACCGGCAGATAAGGTGATCAATGCAGTGCCATTCTATACAAGGCTGTGGAATGAGACACCGAAGACGGACGAAGAGCGTGCGGAAGATCAGGGAACCGAGGCTGAAAGCTATTCAATGAAAGTTACCAGCGAAGCACTTGGCATGGAAGAAGCGGCACAGCGGGTAAGCGAAGCCGGAGCAACTGTGACATGGGATGATACGGCGAAGCAGAACTATGCAGAGTGGCAGGGAGATAACGATTCAACTTACAGGATCTGGCTGGAGGATGCTTCTTCACTTGAAGTCAAACTCGGACTTATGAAGGACAATAATCTGGCAGGAACGGCAGCATGGAAACTTGGATTTGAGACTTCCGATATCTGGGATCTGATTCAGAAATATGTAAACTGATTACATAATGAGAAAGGTATAGAAAAGAGCTTTCCACGCATATATTTGTAAAAATATATGCAGGAGGCTCTTTTTTTGAATAAAAAAATCAGTGAAATAGTAAAAAGGGGGAAAACTATTTTCAAGAGCAAAATAAAGTGGATTCTGGCTCTTGTTTTACTGACGGGATGTATTTATGGCAGCTATACATTAAGCAGGTATACCGAGGCGGCTCAGGTGGAGGCAAAGCAGGCTCAGGTAATCCTGGATGCCGGACACGGGGGAAGTGATCCGGGAAAAATCGGGCTGAATAACCTTCTGGAAAAGGATATCAATCTGGCAATTACTGAGAAAGTGAAAAAATGTCTGGAAAAGGAAAAGATAACAGCAGAGCTTACAAGAAAAGAGGATAAAGGGCTTGGAATAACAGGAGACGGAAGTAAAAAGACAGAAGATATGCAGGCAAGAGTGAAGATGATCAACGAGACGAAACCTGTCCTTACAGTGAGTATCCATCAGAACAGCTATGAAGACCCGGAAATTCATGGAGCGCAGGTGTTTTATTACAGCCATTCCCGGGAAGGAGAGGCTGTTGCGAAGATCCTGCAGGAAAGTTTGCAGGAGATTGATCCGGAAAATCACAGGCAGGCAAAAGCAAATGAGACCTATTATCTTCTGAGGCGGACAAAAGTGCCTACGGTGATCGTGGAATGCGGCTTTCTGACTAATCCGGAAGAGGCAGAAAAATTGTCGGGAGAAGAATATCAGGAGCAGGTTGCAGAAGCTGTTGCAAAAGGAATCGCAAAATGTCTGGAATACCTGAACGAGTATGGAAATTAAAATTGCCATGCCATGTGGATAATGCTATAATGAAACACATGGAAACAATAATAAAAAAAATAGACAGAAACCAAATAGATCAGGTGATTATGGAAGAAGCCGGTTCAATCCTGAAGAATGGCGGTCTGGTGGCATTTCCGACAGAGACAGTCTACGGACTGGGGGCAAATGCGCTTGATGAGGAGGCAGCGAAAAAGACCTATGCAGCAAAAGGACGCCCGTCAGACAACCCGCTTATCGTCCATATTGCGAGACTGGAGGATCTGGGTGCGATCGTTGAATCTGTACCACTTATTGTAGATGAGATCGCGGCACATTTCTGGCCAGGGCCACTTACGATGATTTTCAATAAGAACGAAAAAGTTCCGCTAGGAACAACCGGTGGTCTGGAAACGGTCGCTGTGCGTATGCCGGATGATGAGATTGCCCGTGAGCTGATTCTTGCAGGAGGCGGATATGTATCAGCACCAAGTGCCAACACATCCGGAAGACCGAGCCCGACGACAGCACAGCATGTGGCAGAGGATTTAAGTGGCAAGATCGAGATGATCCTGGATGGAGGAAGTGTAGATATCGGAGTAGAGTCTACGATTCTGGATATGACGGTGACTCCACCGATGATTCTGAGACCGGGAGCGATCACAAAAGAGATGTTAAGTGAAGTGATCGGTGAGGTGGCTGTGGATGAAACTTTGATTTCAGAGAACAGCACAAAAGCACCGAAAGCACCGGGAATGAAGTACCGTCACTACGCGCCGAAGGCAGAGATGATCATTGTTGACGGAGAGCCTGAAGAGGCTGTTCGGGCGATCAAGCAGATTGCTTACGAGCAGGTAAGACTTGGATATAAGGTGGGGATCATTGCGTCTAATGAATCGGTTGATCAGTATACGACCGGTGTAGTAAAATGCATAGGTTCCCGTGTGAATGAAAAGACGGTTGCGAGAAACCTTTATAAAGTTCTACGTGAATTTGATGAAGAGGAAGTTGATTACATTTACAGTGAAGCATTTCCGGAGGCAGGTATCGGAACTGCGATCATGAACCGGCTGGGCAAAGCAGCAGGACATCATGTACTGCAGGCATCTGAGATCACGAAGCTTCAGGATTACCGCAGGATTGTATTTGTGAGCAACAGCGCGAACTGTCGTGCTCCGATCGCAGCAGCAATTCTGAAAAAGCAGCCGCTTTTCCAGGAATACGAGGTGTGTGCGAGAGGACTTGTGGTTCTCTTCCCGGAGCCACTGAATCCGAGAGCAGAAGAACTTCTGGCGAGACATCATATTGAGACAGAAGGATATGAGACTGTTGCATTATCAGAAGAGGAATTTGGGGAAGATACGCTTGTTCTGGCAATGCAGGACAGTATCAAACAAAAGATACAGAATGATTATCCGGGAAAAGGACAGGTTTATACACTATGTGAATTTGTAAATGGAAGCAAAGAGATTCCGTCTGTATATGGTCAGACACAGGAACAGTATGAGCAGATGTATGAGCTGATCCAGGGGTATGTCAAAAAACTTGCCAATAAGTTAAACGAGGAGGCAAAAAACAAATGTCAAATGTACACGTAATGGATCATCCGCTGATTCAGCACAAAATCGGGATTATCAGAAGAGAGGAAACAGGTTCAAAGGATTTCAGAATGATGATCGGTGAGATCGCAATGCTGATGTGCTATGAGGCAACCAGAGATCTGAAATTACAGGATGTCGAGATCCAGACACCGATCTGCAAGATGACAGCAAAAGAGCTTGCGGGAAAGAAGCTTGCTGTTGTTCCGATCCTGAGAGCAGGACTTGGAATGGTAGAAGGTATGCTTGCGATGATTCCGGCTGCAAAAGTAGGTCATATCGGTTTGTTCCGTGATCCGGAAACTCTTGAACCGGTAGAATACTACTGCAAACTTCCGGCTGACTGTGAAGAAAGAGAAGTATTTGTAGTAGATCCGATGCTTGCTACGGGAGGATCCTGTATCGCAGCGATCCAGATGCTGAAGAACAGAGGCGTAAAAAATATCCGTTTTATGTGTATTATTGCAGCACCGGAAGGAGTAAAGAAGCTTCAGGAAGCTCATCCGGATGTTGAAGTGTATATTGGAGCATTGGATGAAAAGTTAAATGAACATGGATATATTGTTCCGGGACTCGGAGATGCCGGAGACCGTATTTTCGGAACAAAATAGAGGAACCGATTATGAGTGGAAAAAGACAGGATTATATTTCCTGGGATGAATATTTTATGGGAGTTGCCATTCTCTCGGGAAGACGGTCAAAAGATCCGAATACCCAGGTGGGATGCTGTATCGTAAGTGCAGATAACAAAATTCTGTCAATGGGATACAACGGTCTGCCACGAGGCTGTTCGGATGATGAATTTCCGTGGGAACGGGAAGGTGAGGATCCGCTGAAGACAAAGTATGTATACACCGTACACAGTGAACTGAATGCAATCTTGAATTACAGTGGAGGAAGTCTTGAAGGAGCCAAACTTTATGTATCGCTTTTTCCGTGCAATGAATGCGCAAAAGCGATCATTCAGAGTGGAATCAAAGAAGTAATCTATGATTCAGACAAGTATGCAGATACAACTTCTGTAAAAGCATCTAAAATGATGTTTGACTGTGCCGGGGTGCGATATCATCAGTATCACCGGACCGGGCGAAAAGTGGAAATTGAATTATAAAAGATATGTGGAAGTGCCATTGGACTGCGAAGTGCAGACAGTGGCGCTCTTTTTTTCATAGGAAATTCCGAAGGAACTTCCTATGAAAAAAAGGCACTGCGTGCCGGAGATGCGCACTCGCACGAAGAAGAATGTCGCAAGCGGTCTACGCTCCGCTTCGGTCGTTGCTTAACGAGCGCCACTGGCGCTCAGCAACGCGCTCGGCGCGAGAATGTGCCGAGGCACATTCTTTCTTACATAGGAAATTCTTTTCAGAGGTAAAAAACATATCTGTGTGAAAAAGTTCATAAGATAGAGCAGGAGGTGGCGGAGCATGAAAAGAAGAGGATCATGGCAGATAAACTTTATTGTCAGGGCTTTGACAGGAATGGGCAGTATTTTTCTGGTCAATCAATGGATGGACTATAGAAACATTCCTGTTTCTGTCGGACTAAATGTCCTGTCATTTTTTGTGTCCGGATGTCTTGGAATTCCGGGAGTTGCCATGCTTTATGGGATTATGTTTTATCAGTTTATGTAGGTGTTGCGCAAAACGTTTTTTTCTGGTTTAAAGCTATGGACAAAGGGAAAAGTGGCGCATATAATACGTCTTACAAGAGAGGCAAAGCAATAAGTTAGAAAATCAAAAAATCAGTTTCAGCAGTATTTATATTCTGATAAATACTGTGTCAAAAAAGGAATGCAAACGTGTTCCGTCATATGCTATTCGGCATTTGATTCAAAGTTTGAAAGAAAAAGGGCGGACATGCCGGAAAGGAGCAGAGCAAAGAATCGACAGAGAAATTTTAATTTGTGATCCAGAAGAAGAGTATGTCAGAAGACTTGCGGAGGCGCTGCTTTTGAAAAAAGAGGTGACAGCAGGAGTGCGAATCTGTTCGTCGCCGGAAATGGTACAGGAGTTACTGAAGATTGGTCTGATAAAGGTATTGTTGATCAGTGAGGATGTTCCATATGAAAAAAGAAAGCAGATTTTTACCGGGAAGAGAATTATTCTGACGAGACAGCATTGTGTGGATCTGGGAGAGGAGGAAACGGAGCTTCGGAAATATCAGCCGGTTGACGGACTGATGACCGGGATTTTAAAAGGACTTCAGGAAGAGAAGTTTCCGGGATCGTGTGCGGATAACGGAAATGGAAGAATCCTTGGAGTATATTCACCGGTTCACAGAATTGGAAAGACAACGTTTTCACTGAAACTTGGGAAAGCACTGGCACAGTCAGAGGACGTGCTGTATCTGAATCTGGAAACCTATGCAGGCATGGGAGGATATTTCCGGGATCAGGATGCTCCTGATCTGGCAAATGTTCTTTACTATGCAAAACAGGAAAGAGATGATATCGGGATACGGATTGCATCCATGGTAAAAAGAATGGGTGATCTGGACTATATCCCGCCAATGAAAGTATGGACAGATCTTCGTGCTGTGCATACAGAGGAATGGAAAACTCTATTTGAAAGACTGATCAGCCAAAGTGTATACAGCGTGATCATTCTGGATATCGGAAATGGGATGGAGGATGTGTTTCAGCTGTTAAGGCTGTGTGACCAGATTCTCATGCCGTGTGCGGAGGATGTATATGCGATGGCAAAAATTGCGCAGTACCAGCATATGTTGAAGGTACTGCGGTATCAGGAGCTGGAGTCGCGTACCATGTATATCAATATGGGGAAAAATATGCGTCAGACAGTAAAAGAAACAGTTGAGTTATTAAAAGAAAGTACAGAAAAGAGGTTCTTCTATGCGGAGGGCAGAACAACTTCATGAAGAAATTCTGGCGCAGATGGATCTGTCGAAGGAAGCAAGCGATGAAGAGCTGCTGGAACTGATCCACAGGATACTGGAAGAAAAATCGAAAGAAGAGTTCATTCCGCTTGGAGAAAAGGCAATTCTCGGGAGAGAGCTTTTTAACGCGTTCAGGAAGCTGGATATCTTGCAGGAGCTGATCGAGGATGAAGAGATTACGGAAATTATGATCAATGGAACGCAGCCGATTTTCATCGAGCGTAACGGAAGGATTTATGAAACCGATAAAAAGTTTCTTTCAAAGGGAAAGCTTGAAGATGTGGTTCAGCAGATGGTAGCAGGCTGTAACAGGGTTGTCAATGAGGCAACACCGATCGTAGATGCGAGACTGGAGGATGGCTCCAGAGTAAATGTGGTGCTGCCGCCGGTTGCGCTCAATGGACCGATTGTTACGATCAGAAAGTTTCCGAAAAGCAGGATTACGATGGAGACGATGATCGATACAGGCTCTATCGGAAAAGAAGCGGCAACAATGCTGATCCAGGCCGTGAAGGCAAAGTATAACATTTTTATCAGCGGAGGGACAGGATCAGGAAAGACAACCTTTCTGAATGTATTGTCGGATTTTATTCCGAAAGAAGAACGTATTATTACCATTGAGGACAGCGCGGAACTACAGATCACAGGGATTCCCAATCTGGTGCGGCTTGAAGCACGGAATGCAAATGTAGAAGGAACAGGGGAGATCAATATCCGTGATCTGATCAGGACAGCGCTCCGGATGCGACCGGAGAGGATTATTGTCGGTGAAGTCAGAGGAGAAGAAGCACTGGATATGTTACAGGCGTTTATATGTACTATATAATAATTATATATATAACGTATATAAGGATGGAAAATATAGATTAGAGGGAGGGGCATAGGAACGATATGAACATTAAGTATAGGTTATTGTGTAAAAGGTTAATAGAGGAAAGACTAACTATTAAAAGTCAAGTCTAAAATGAAAATTTTTTGAATGAATTGCAGAAATGCATTTCAGATATATTTGAACCTTGAAAACTGTATGACGAAAAGAGCATCATTATTGGTGCTCAAAAAAAGGAGTATTGAATTAGAAAAATTTAATCAGCCTTGATGTATTGCTGGTTAGTTTTCTCAAGATGATAAATGACTCGAACCAGCTTTTTGATAGCATGAGATATAGCAACGTTGTAATGCTTGCCTTCGGCTCGTTTCCTTGCCAGATATTCAGCAAACGTCGAATCCCAATGGCAGACATATTTGGCCGCATTGTATAACGCATACCGCAGATATCTGGAGCCTCGTTTTTCCATGTGTGAGTAAGCACCATCAAGTTGACCAGATTGATAAGTAGAAGGTGAAAATCCGGCATATGCCAGGATTTTATCAGGAGAATCAAAACGATTGAAATCACCTATTTCTGCAATAATCATAGCGCCCATACGATAGTTGATTCCAGGAATGCTAAGGATTGGAGAATGGATTTCATCCATGATGATTTTGATTTCGTTTTCTATTTCATCAATTTCAGAGGTCAGTTCCCGGATAAGCTTGATAGTATGTTTCAATTCTAATGATTTTGCAGGCATATTTGAGCCTATAGAGGTTCTTGCAGCATCTCTGAATGTAATGGCTGTTTCTTTACCATATCGACCTTTTGAGGCTTTAGTAAGAAGATTGGTAAGTCTGGTAAGATGAACATTAGCGACTTGTTTAGCACCGGGAAATTCAGAAAGCAATGCATAAACAGATGCCATATGAAGCGTTGGTACTAACTTTTCTAATTCAGGGAATAAGATACAGACCAGTCTGGAAACGGAAGATTTAAGCTTTGCCCGTTCCTTAACTTTATCAAAACGATAACGGGTTAGTGACTTCAACTCTTCGTTGTGGTAAGATGTATCTGAGTAGGACTTCAAGTTCACATCAGACATCAGCATAGAAGCAATCGTACGGGCGTCTACTTTATCCGTTTTCGTCTGTCTAAGGCTAAGACTTTTTCTGTACAGATTAGTATGTAACGGATTGATAGCATAGGTGGGCAAACCTTTATCAATGAGATAACCGAGGAGATTGTAACTATAGTGTCCAGTGGCTTCCAGTCCTACTTTTACTTTTGATACATCTTCCATAACGGATTCAATTTTTTGATAAAGTTCAGTGAAACCAGTCAGGTTGTTGGCGATGGTAAAAGCTTTAAATAACACTTCTCCATCAGAGTTAGTGATAAAGCAATCATGCTTATCTTTGGCGACATCAATTCCGACGTAAATCATAAAAAATCTCCTTAAAAAAGTATTAATGCTGTTTTAGAACCACAGGGAACTCCTTGTGATTGTAACCTCGTTCTAAATAAACCGTCATGCGGTATCTAACTGATTAACAAATGAACAAAGAGACTGTGGTTGGAGCCTTTCCTAAACCATCAAGTGGTAGGAGTGTGAAACCAATCCACAGCACCTTATATATCATAGTCGAACCTGTAGAAAAGGTAAAGAAAAGGACTATGACTTAATAGTTATGAAGACCTTGGAGAGGGTCTCTAAACACTACTACTATATAATACGAGGAAGAGAGTAGGTGTCATTCAATATTATAATGTACTGTTCATAATGGAGTTAGTGTCAGATAAAGACATATGGGCTTTAGAACAGTGGATGAATGGTATAAATAACATATATATGAAAGATATACATAATTGGTGTAGAATACATTTTGTTAAATATCACACTGTATTTGTTTACAGGAAAGAGTATCCGGTAAAAGCAAATATTTGGAATGGGTATTCATATATAAGGTGGCGGATGGAGCGGTTGATGAATTTGGGATAAGATAAAATAGTGATTGCATGAAAGAGAGCCTTAAAGCAGGGTGTTCTTTTGAAAGTATGGATAGAATTAAAGGCTGAAGGCTCTGCGCTATTCGTTTGGCAGAGCCTGAGTATTCTCTTGATCCGTAGAAAATAAATCTAACTGACCTTCTGGAGTGGAACTTTGACCGGATTCATCTTCAGTTGATGGTTCTCTTTTTTTGGGTGTTTTATGAGTGTATAATTTCTCAAAAGGAAGTGAATACTTGGATTTTTTATTGTATTCTAGTAAAAGAGCTTCTGCGAATCCTAATGAACCGGCACGACGTTCTCTGGCAGTACGACTGATTTCTCTGACAGAGACACGCCCAACTTTTTCTTTGAAGGTGTCATCTTTCATTGTTTCTCCATAAGCATTATCCAGACGGGCAATAGCATTAAGCATATTGGAACTAAAGGACATAGGCGCACCTTCCCATGTGGCAACACAAAGGCGTAAAACACGATCAAGAGTGTGAAAACCATATTTTTCATAGATATTAATTAAAGTGGATACAGCACATATACCTCCGGGGCGAGAGGAAGAAGTAATAGTGAGATCATATGATTCAACAAGGTCACGAATAATAAGTTCTCTATCATTACCAGCTTCAATATTAGCCATGAATATTTCATAAGGTAATAACGATTTGACATATTTCATCTGATTTGCAAAAATATCTGCTTCTTGGGTGTAAACAAGATCATCATAAACCATACACCAGACAGGAGTTTCTCTTGATCCAGAGACGAGAGCAACAATCTCTATAGTGTGTTGTCCGTTGAACACATAATTTATCCCATCACGTCTACTTACTTTTACAGGGTTTATCTGATAAAGGTCAAAATTAGCTGCAGCACGCTGAACGTGTTTGATGGAAAGATTACGTTGATAATCTTGATTTGAACATAAATTTTTAATAGGTATTTGCTCAAAATGCACTTGGGGAACAAACTTTTGTAAATCTTCGGTATTTCCATCCATAATTATATTTCCTCCAATTTTTTTAAAATATTATTTGTGGTTGATATTAGACACATAAGCTGATATTTAAGCTTATATTTTGCTGTATCAGATGCAATTTTAAAATCTGAAACTTTTAATACTCTTTCGATAGAACTGTTCCACGAGGGAATCGTCAATGTAAGACTTGCAATTTCCGCATCTGGATCAAATTGTGGCAGGTTGCGTATTGAAGGAATAGAAACGGAAGATTCTTTCCTTAACATCGGTTTGGCGTAATTATTCCATAGTAATTCCCTTTTCATATCATGATAACTGAGATGTTCTATCTTTTCGGCAAGAAGGTAGTTATTTAGACTTAAAAGTTGCTCTTTTGGTAATCCTGAAAGCTCAATAATATTAGCTTGGGAAATCCAGAGTTGACCAGAACGAACTCGTTTGACAAAATCCGGAACTTTTTCATCAATTATATCTAGTGCACTACTGTAAGCAGAATATTTGTAAACGGTAGCCATTGCTACATTACATTCTTCGGATATTTTTTTTGCTGCGATGCTTGCACCGGAAATATGAGATTTATTCGTAGATGAAAGTTGTCTTGAAACTATAATTTTTTCAGCATCATATTTTTTCCCAATCAGGTATTTTTTATTGATATTGGTTAAATCCTCTCGTTTAAGTTGGTCAGTACATATCCATGAAATTACATCTTCTTTACTGGAAAAATGGAGTCTTTTTATTCGGAAAGGAATACTGTGTTTACGAAATAATTCATATGCTTCTATACCATTAATGACAATACCATTCCATGTGCAGATGGGGGTGTGATAGGAATGACATAATATCTGTTGTTCAAGTTGTTTATAATCTTTTTCACTGAGATATTGATACAAATTGGTGAATTCTAGTTTTGTTTTTAATGTATATATACTATAATTGCGCATACTCATCTCCCATTATTTCTGATTTGAATTCTGTTTGTGGCAGTTTTGTGATGATGTTATCCATGGAAAATAGAGCTATTTTTTTATCTGGGTAAATATTGCCTTCTAAACGAAAAATGTTAAATTTCTCCCAAGAAAGGTTAAGTTGGGAAAGTGAATATAGTAATTCTCGGCTGTACAATTCATAACTGTTACCATTGATGACAAAATAATCCTTAACTTTATGTGCCAATTTATCCTCCGCACAACTAGCCTTTATACCTATCATTTTTTGATCAGGATTAACAAGAAGTTGAATATATTCTGGGTTACCAATTTGACGGAGTGTATTGCGGTGGATTCGTATACGATTCTTTTTAAAGTCAATACATATTAGTGGATGGGAAGAGTGTTTGTTGTTCATAGGATTTTTCCTCACTTTCTGCTGTTGATGGTTCTTTTGCTTTTTCTATGGATTTATCAGTTGCCTTCTTCTTTTCTTGTATGTCAAATACTGCGTAGCCTTCAAATATATTGACTTGCATTGATTTTTGATGTTCTTCCACTGGAATACCGAACTGATTCTTCCATTCTTCAGGATAAGAAGGTGTCCTAGCAGTGGTTACAGTTCCATTGTCTTTTAGAGTACGAGGAAATATTTCAGGTGAAGTTAAATCGAAAATGAACAGTATTTCATTGCCAGAACGAATTAGTTTGCCGAGAATCTTGTACCGATAATTAGGATTCCAGTCCATGAGAGATATCACTTTAGCAAAGAAAATTCGACAGGTGATTTGTTTTGGCGAACGCTTTTTTCCAGAGGAACACCAACGAAAAGAGTCTTTTTCTTCTTCTCGACAGGGACGGACAGCCAGTTTTTTTTCAATGGGATTGACTAATATTTGCACATATTCGACATCGGGTAGTTTTTTTATGCAGGCGGTATTTACAGATACCTTGTAGTTATTAAACGTAAACGAAGGTTCGTAAATATGAGCGAAGAATTCGCCACGTACAACTTGATAACCGTCATAGCTGAAAGAATCATCGTCAATGACTTCCATTTGATTTGAGGGGCTGGGCGCGACTGTTATTGGCATAGGTGTGTTGATTTTCATCATATCAGAAGGTTCTGTAGTCATATTCCATTGATTTATAGGTTGCTCGCTCATTGGGTGTCTCCTTTAATTTCTGTAATAATATTCTTTATATTTTGTATAATGGTTTCTTTGGGAGTGGTTTGTAGCTCGGGTTCTTTATAAGGTTTACTTTCTGAAGCAGTCTGCCAGTTTTTGTCTGCTGTAAATTCTGTTAATTCTGGCGCTTGAGACTGAGTATAGTAATTATTACCGAAGCTATTCATCCAGTCGGCAGGATAAGCTAACACACTCTTAGAATCAGATATTGTATCAGGCATGTTGTTATTGGGGGCGGATACGTCGTTGGTACTTGTCGGTATTCGTATTTCTGTATCGTCCATGTTGAAAATAAGGACATTTTCATTGCCTTTTTGGTGGGCAACTCCTAATATTCTATATTTGCATTTTTTGTCCCATTTAAATATCTCGTATAATGTTGGCAAAAATGCAGCGCCGGAAATTGGTTTTGGAATAAGTTGACCATCTTTGAGACGTGACCACTGCACTTTATTTTTTGTTTCAGAGGAACATGGTCGGATAGCAAGTAGTTTTGAGCTTGGGTGTATTAGCAGTTCGACAAATTTTATGTTTGGAAATTTCCGTATAGCATCTTTGTTAAAAGAGATCTGTTTATATGAAAAAGAAACAGAAATCCGACCAACAGAGGAGAAAAATTGTCCTCTGGCAACTTCATAGTCTCTTAAATCGAAGGAACCGGCGGAAGCAGTAATTGTATCAGGTACATTCATATTTGCCGGTTTAAGGACGCTTTGAGATGCTTCAAAGTAGTCTCTAGCTTTAAATCCAGACCATCTTGGATTAATGCTTATAAATCCACTTAGAGAGCCTTCTTGTATCACATGTAATTCTGGTAAAATCTCTTTATTTCCATATTTCGCATTTGTAATTAATTTTTGAACAGCTATGAAATCATCTCGGGAGATAATAGCTTCGTGATGTCCGACTTTTCTGTATTGATTACGGTCTTGATTGTTTTTCCTTGATTTATGGTCAAGATAATTAGGAGTCCATGTTTTTCTCGCCAGAACATCCCCACAATGGCGTTCATTTTGAAGGATTTGTAGTATGGTACTGGATGACCAGACATCATTATTCTTTTTTGTTTTACAACCGAGTTCTGTCAAAGAATCAGCAATTTGTTGAGTACTGCTTCCATTCAGATACATATAAAAAATAAGCTGCACAATTTTAGCTTCATGTGGATTGATTACAAGATCTCCATTTTCGTCTCGGTCATATCCGAGCAGAGGAGGTGTAAGGAATATTCCCCGACGAAAACGCATTTCAATGGAAGAATTCATAATTTCACTTTTGGTATGACTTTCTTCCTGTGCAAGTGTTGACATGAATGACAGAATCATTTCGCTTTTGGGATCAAGAGTATTTAAATGCTCTGTTTCAAAAAATACACCGACGGGTGGACGGAGTGAAGAAAGCTCTCGTACATATCGGATACAGTCAACAACGTTTCTTGCAAATCGGGATACACTTTTTGTTATGATTAAATCAATTTTTCCGGCTTCACAATCTTCAATCATTTTTTTGAATGCATCTCTATGTTGAAGCGAAGTGCCTGAAATGCCTTCGTCGGCATATATTTCGACAAGCATCCAATTCGGATTTTTATTTACTACATCCTGATAATGATTTTTCTGTAATTCATATGAGGATGTTTGGCGTGGATCATCCGTAGATACCCTTGCATATACAGCTACTCGTAGTTTTTTTTCTGTTTTAAAAATATCCTCTGGTGGAAGTGCCGGAATTACTTCCAGTTCTTCTGGATCAATACCTTTGTATCTTTGCCGGATTCTGGCTTTCTGTTCATCAATATTACTGCTTCGTTCTTCACTTTCTTTCATCAATAGCGACATCCTTTATAGTTGATATAACTATCATAGAATTTTTGGATTGAAAAAGACATAAACCATCAGTTAAGTGATTAACAGATGGTTTATGTAGAAATAGATATTTGATTGTTATTGAATGATTTAATAATCATTCGGGTTATCAGCATCGTAATTGTGTTTTGAGGATAGATGCCAATCATTGATTCGTAAAATATTCTTTATGGCTGAAAGAACCTCGAATATGTAACGTTTTTCAGTGCTGGTACAATCTGCCATTAATAAATCAATATCAGTTTGATATTCCGTAGGATTGTATAACAAGTTTCCATAGAGTAATTCATCAATAGTAATTTCAAGGGCATTGCTAATTTTGATTAAAGATTCTAAACTGGGTTTACGCTTGGCATTTTCTATATAGCTTATATAAACAGTAGAAAGATCAGCGATTTCAGCCAGCTCCTCGGCAGATAATCCTCGTTGTTTGCGGGTTTCTCTTATACGTTTGCCTATAAGTGCATAATTTATTTCCATGTCCTCACCTCCTTTCCATCACAACTTGACTTTTTTGTGTTGTAGATAGAAAAAATGGTGAGTTATACAATAGTAATTGGTTGTATAAAAAGAAGTATATCATATGTATATAGCAAAAAGAAGATTGTCGATTGATGGGAGAAAAAGGCGATAAGTTGTAATTGAACAACAGCGAAAAAAAGGTTATTATTTATGTATTAAAAATTATGTCTGAGAGGAAAATACATGGCAGATAAAGAGGAAATTAAAACACTGGAGGAATTAGAGGAAAAAGGAAGAATACTGCGGGAGTACAAAGAAAAATTCCGGCAGATGTGCCAAGAAAATAAAATGATAAAGGGTTCGACAGTGCTGAAACTATATGATAAAATTGAAGAAATACAAAGAGAATATGAGCATTTAGATAATAAGCTGACATTAATGGAATACAACTTTATATAGTTCTATTTTTTTTGTTTTAATACTACTGTTTCCCTTAGTAAATACTTGCAAGATACATCTCTAATATTTTTTCGGATTTCTAGTTACAATTAAGGTAACTACTATCGGAAAGAGGTGTATTTACTTGCGTACAGAGGATTATATTGCGGACAATATTATAGCTTTATGTAAAAAACGTGATATGAGTAAATATCGGCTGTCACAATTGACTGGTATATCTCAATCTTCGATTGGAAAAATTATTGCTAAAGAAAGTTTACCCACTATGCCTACTGTAGAAAAGATATGTGATGCACTGGGAGTAACAATGGCACAATTCTTTGCCGGAATGGATGTTCCAGTAAGCTTATCAGAATCACAACAAGAGGTTTTGAATATTTGGAATAATCTTGATGAAAAAGAACAGAATGTAGTGATACAAATGCTCCGGGGACTTCAAAAATAAAGGAAACAGTTGTAACGAAAATGTTGACTGTTTCTTTTTTTATGGAGTTGGGAGATTATGGTGATTGAAAAGAAATATTATGATATTGCACAGCGTGAATTGGAAGAAATGCAAAGAGAAATTAATGCAGAAAAAGCGCAAATGTCAGAAGAAGAGATACTAGAGGATAAAAAATGGCATGATGAACAATTGGAAACAATTATAAAAAAGGCAGAAGCTCATATGCGTTGTTTTAAGAAAGTTCCAGATCCTCAAAAAGTAGTGAAATTCACTTTTTTACAAAAAGATGCATTGGAAATTGCACGAAATATGCAGATGAATATAAAAACTGAGCGTAAAGAAGATGATTTATGGGGGACGATAGAAATGTCATTTAATAATATGTGGTTTTTAGATTCGGCTCCTAGTGAATGGAAAGAAATTTGGAATAACTTGATGAAAGAAGCTCAGAGAGTGTATATAGAAGCAAAAGATAACATGGTCATGTATCAATATTATTATGATTTGGCGGTAGAAGTTCCTTGTGTGTAGACAAAATACAAATAATGATATATGAATGCTGTTCTGTAATAATTTTATGATATACTGTGGATATGATATGTAAAAATAGTCGGAGAAAGATTTGTGAATGTACGATTATTTAGGAGGAAAAAGCATGACAGATGCAGAACAAAGAGAGGCTGCCCGTCAATTTGTAAACCGATGGATGGGAAAAGGGAAAGAAGATGAAGATGGACGTTCTTATTGGATTGATTTATTGACGAATGTTTTGGGAATGGATAATGTGACAGAACGTTTGAACTTTGAAAAGAAAGTTGTAATTGATGGAAATACAAAACGTATTGATGTATATATTCCTGAAACACGAGTAATTATTGAACAGAAGAGTCTTGGAAAAGCATTGGATCAGAAAATCAGGAATTCAGGAGATGTTGATCTTACTCCATTTGAACAGGCAGACAGATATAATGGGAAGCTGACTTTTGATGAAAGAGCTCGGTGGATTGTTACGTCAAATTTTGCTGAAATTTGGATTTATGATATGAACCAGAAACAGCCAGAACCGACAAAGATTGCTTTAGATGAATTACAAAGCAAATATCCATTGTTGGACTTCTTGGTGAAAAAGGAAGTAAAGACAATATCGCATGAAATGGAAGTATCAATAAAAGCAGGAGGTATTGTTGGGCTTATTTATGATGCGTTTTTAAAACAATATCGTATACCAGATATTAAGGAAAAGGATGAAACATTTGAGCAGAAAGAAAAAAGAGAGCATAAACTAAAGAGCCTGAATGCTTTATGTGTGCGAATTGTTTTTTGCTTGTATGCAGAAGATGCTGGTATTTTCGGAAAGAGAAATATGTTCCATGATTATTTGGAAACATATGAAGTAAAGGATTGCCGGAGAGCTTTATTAGAATTATTTAAGATATTGGATACACCTGTATCAGAGCGAGACGAGTATTTGGAGGAAGAACTTGCTCAGTTCCCGTATGTAAATGGTGGGTTATTTGCTGATGAAACTATTGAGATACCACCTTTTACAGAGGAAATTAAAGAATTACTTCTTACAAAAGCGTCAGAAGATTTTGATTGGAGTGATATTTCTCCAACTATATTTGGAGCGGTATTTGAATCTACATTAAATCCTGAGACCAGACGTTCAGGAGGAATGCATTATACATCTATTGAAAATATACATAAAGTTATTAGTCCGCTTTTTTTGGAAGATTTGCAAAAGGAATTTGATAGTATTAGAGCAATTCAAGTGAAGCGTACCAGAGATAAAAAATTGGAAGAATTCCAAAATAAATTGGCATCACTTACATTTTTTGATCCTGCGTGTGGTTCTGGAAATTTCCTTACAGAAACATACTTGTCGCTTCGTCGTTTGGAGAATGAGGTGATAAAGGAAAAAGTTGGCGGACAAATGACATTGGTAGAGGTAAATAATCCAATTAGAGTTTCTATTCAGCAATTTTATGGAATAGAGATTAACGATTTTGCAGTTACAGTTGCAAAAACGGCTTTATGGATTGCAGAATCTCAAATGTTGGAAGAAACGAAAAATATTGTGTATGGATTTAATGATGATTTTCTTCCTTTAAAGACATATGTAAATATCACAGAAGGAAATGCATTAAGAATTGATTGGAATGATGTAATTCCTGCAGAAAAATTATCGTTTATAATGGGAAATCCGCCATTTGTAGGAGCACGTTGGATGGCGTCGGAGCAGAAGGAAGATGTTGAGAAGATATTTGAAGGATGGAAGAGTATAGGAAATCTTGATTATGTTAGTTGCTGGTATAAAAAAGCAGCTGACTATATGGGAAATTATAATATCAGAGCAGCATTGGTATCAACTAATTCAATTACACAGGGAGAAAGTGTTTCGATTCTCTGGAAACCGCTTTTTGAATCAGGTGTACATATTGATTTTGCATACAGAACATTTATATGGGATAGTGAAGCGTCAATAAAAGCGCATGTTCATTGTGTAATTGTTGGCTTTAGCAGAGCTGTAAATAATAGGCAGAAAATAATTTATTCAGGTGAGAACGCAATTCCGGCGAATAATATTAATGGATATTTGCTTGATGCAGAAAATATATTCATTGAAAAAAGAATGAAACCATTGTGTAATGTTCCTGAAATAGCATTAGGTGGGCAAGCAATTGATGGTGGATTTTTAATATTGACGGAAGAGGAAAAGGAAGAGTTTTTGGAAAAAGAACCACAGGCTTCTCCGTTTTTTAGACATTATATGATGGGAAAAGATTTTATTGATCGAAAGCCGAGATATTGTATTTGGCTTGTTGGAGCTGATCCTGGATTATTAAAAAAATGTCCGATGATATTAGAACGGGTGAATAAAGTACGTGAATTTAGACTTAGTAGTACAAGAGCGAACACAAAAAAAGCGGCTGAGAATCCAACTTTATTTGCATCAATACTTGAACATAAAAATCAATATATTGCGATTCCCAAAGTTTCTTCTCAGAATCGTAGATATATTCCAATGGATTATTTAGATGGTGAAATTATTCCGGGAGACAAATTATTCACTATGCCAAATGCATCATTTTATGAATTTGGTGTATTGATGTCGAATGTTCATATGGCATGGATGCGAGCAGTGTGTGGAAGATTAAAAAGTGATTATAGTTATTCAAACACAATAGTGTATAACAATTTCCCGTGGCCTGTAGTAACGGAGAAGAATCGGGAACAAATTGAAAAATCGGCACAGGAAATTTTGAAAGCAAGAACATTATATCCTAATAGTAATCTTGCGGCTTTATATGATCCTTTAACAATGCCAGCCGAGTTACGGCGAGCACATACTGCAAATGATAAAGCTGTTATGGCTGCGTATGGCTTTAGTACAAAAATGACGGAAGCAGATTGTGTGGGAGAGTTGATGAAATTATACCAGAAAATGCAATGATAAAAGTTTATAGAGCTGTTTTTTGCTCAAAGTAAAATATTTGAAAACATAGAATATTCCAAATCCATAAAAGCTGAATGAAAACCAATATGGGAATTTTACAGGTGGTACAAAATTTGTAAAATTTTCATATTGGTTTTTTTGTAATCTGTAAAAATTATAAATTTGGATATCAAGTAAGGTTTCGGATTTTTGATTTTTATGTATTTTTCAATTTTGGATATGGCTCCGAAATTGGCAATTTTGCGGAAGTGTATCCACACTTCCTGTCCTTGCTATTTTTTAATCACATGGTGATTTCACAGGGATATAGGGCTGTTTAGCCTATTTTTTCTCCCTGTGCTGTGACCGAAGAAATTCGAGGAACCAATTATATATTTATGCTGAATGTGAGGAACTGGGGAGCACAATCCTCAGCAAGATTCCAACATCCGAAAAATGCCGTATTGCTAAAATAGCGATATGGTATTACCGGGGTGGATCTTGCTCTAGTGTGTACTGAGACCTCGGCATAAATAGAAAAATGGGTTTGGGGAATCCCCAGCAAGATGAAAACCTGATGAGAGAATATTGTGATGAAAGACAATATTGTTAAACACAGGTGGATCTTGCTCTGGGGTAAGAAAGAAGTATCTTTATATTATCAAAATGATATTTGGAGTTTATGTTGTTGGAAAGTCGTAAGCAGGAAGATAACTTCAAGTTGTTGGTGCAAATATAATGAATAGAAGTGTCCAGTACATTTTTGGTGATGGGTATTTTGGTGGAATCCATTTTTATTTATTTTTGAATAATAAAATTTTGAATCTGCAGCCGATTCTGCCTGCCGGACAATGTTTTTAGATATCTGTAAACGTCACGGACCGGAACTTGATGAAGAACCATCGGATGATGGAAGAAAGTATTTGGAAACACGATAGAAGCAAACGCTGTACTTATCGTCTTGTCTGGCAGGGAAGATTATTAGGCATTAACCAGAGAGATATCGGCAGAGAAAACAGAAGTGATAGACAATGATATTTGTTAGATATGCTTCTTGTCGTTGGCTGCATCATATTAAAACGCTTTTTACGTTAAAAAAGTGCTGTGATCACAAGGCTTTTTGCAAGCAAAAATGAAAAGGCTATATATAGGTAGCCTGTGAAACTGGAAGTGCCCATTTTGGGTCTGATTTAAAGAATAATGTTCTGACAGAGACCAATGGAATGACTCTCTGCTGGGGCTCCAAAAGAAAGGAGAAATGATTATGGAAAAAATGATGAATACAAAAACAGAGGGTAACACATTTACAAAGAAAATCGGGCAGACAGTCTATGTTGTCCGTTATCATTTCAATGAAAATGCAAAGGAAACAATGCAGGAGAAGATTAACCGGATGCTGGTTACAGAAGCAAGTCGACAGGCAGTGTATTAAAATTAGGTGGATGTAATTGAAGAAAAAATATGATATCATGTGAGTAACAAATCGGTATTTGGAGGTAATTTAAATGGAAAACAAAATTGTAGGTGCTATTTTCTGTTTCATGTCAGCAGTTTTAATTTCTGCACGATATATTTCTGCTGCGATATTTATGAGTGGAGTAGTTTCGTGGAATGCCACTTTATTTGCAGCCGGTCTTGAATGTGTAGGTCCTTTTTTAGCAATAGCGGCTGGTATTGCGTTTATTATTGGAATCCTTTTTCTGGGATATGGGCTGTATCTGGATATTAAAAAGATGAAGAAGTAGAACAATTCCCATTTATTGGGAAGTCGCTGAGAACGAAAAATCGGAAGTTTTAAAGGAGGAATACCATGGGATTATTTGGTAAAAGCAAAAAAGAACGAGAAACAGAATACATGAGCAGATTAGATGTTCCATCGTGTTTAAAAGAAGATTTTGAATTGATTATTGATGATATATTTACAATTATGGGAGTTGGAACAGTTGCCACAGGAAACATATTAACAGGGATGTGCAGAGAAGGGGAAAATGCATGTATTTATAAAGCAAATGGAGATATCTTAGAAACCAGAATTACTACTGTCGATGTACATACAAAAGAACGAAAAGCAAATGGTTGTGGATATAAAACAGAGCATGTTGGACTTGGGTTACGAGGAATTTCCAAGGAACAATTAGAAAAGGGTGATAAAGTACTTGTAAAGAATGCCAATATGTATGGAATGTAATTACAAAATAATCATTTTGTAGAATTCAAAAATTTAATATGAAATGTGAGATAGAGCGTATGGAAATAATCTATACGTTCTATTTTTTTGCCTTTTTTGAAAAAGTGATTAAAAAACTATTGACATTTTGTTACTGGTAGAAGCAGATGGTTATAAAAAGCTTTTGATAACTATGAGTGCAAAAACAGATAGCTGCGAAAATTTATTATGAGCTAATAGCAAAATTTGATATTTTGTGATATTGAGGGTATGGGGAATCGTAATCTCCATTAAGTTCGTCAGAGAATCATAATCCAGAAATGGGATTTTGAGTTACTCTAGGCGATACTTGCTTTAGAAAATGATTTGCCATAATGAGTTAGAACATGGGAGGAGGAAGCGTTAAAAAAAGAGAGAGCCATAAGCAACTCTCTCTGTGATAAAACCAAAAAGTTATAGTATCAGTGATTCGGTAAGATTACAAAAATCCTTAACAGGAATATTTTCTTTAAGTGGTAAAGCTGTCTCTAAAAAGGTTTCGTCTGCAAATCTTTCGAGTTCAGAATCAAAATGTATAATAGAAGCATTTGTATTTAATTGGTATGGCGGAATTGTAATAAAATAATCATAATCTTCATAAGAAGGAGTGGCGCAAGAAACTTTGATTTTTCCGTCCAATTTCAATTTTGCAAATTCTCCATAAATGGCAGTTAAGGCTTTTTTTCTTTCTTCATCAGAAGTAATTCTATCTACATATCTAATATACCAATAATCTATAGTTCCCTCTTTTAATTCAATTAAATAATCGTATGATCTGGGTGTTCCGGATTTTATTGTCCATTCAACTTTATGCAGACTTGTCATCATGGAAAGTCCACGCATTAAGGTAGAAAAAAATTTTTCATGCACCTGAACAGTAGAGAGATCCAGAGAAAATCCATTGTCTGCAATTATCTTTTTCCGTTCCTGTATTTTCTTAGAAGAATATCCCGTTGCATCATATAATTCTTGGATAAGTTCTGGATCATCAATGGCTTTTGCAATTTTATCAATAGTGCTTTTATATGGTCTTCCAGATCGGGCACCGTTGAGCATTCGTGAAATGGTTGCATTATTTAAGCCTGTTTGTTCAGATAATTCTTTTTGTGTTTTTTTCTGTAAAATGATTTGAAGTATATTGATGAATCTTTCCTGATCGTAAACGCTGTCAGGATTTATTAGTGTGCCTGAATTTGATATAAATTCGTTCATGCAAATCTCCTCTTGACTTCTTTGACTTTGTATAAATTGACTTCTTGTATTTTATCTTATCAATTATATCCCTAAAAATCAATTTAAAACATAAAGAAATCAAAAAATGCTTTATTGATATTCTTGCAAAAGTCAAAGAAATCAAAAACGTAATTGACATTTTGACTTCTTTGTGTATAATGTAGAATTAAGAAGTCAAAGAAGTCAAACAAATCAAAACGAAAGGAAGGAGGGCTGTGGATTGAAATATAGGGTTGTTTCGGTTTTGAAAGATAATAGACCACGTTTTTTGATTATTTCTGATATTGAAGAAATTGAAATCCTTCCATCAAAGTATTTGAAGCATCTGGATCAGATTAATACTTCTCCGAATACTGTAAAATCCGCAGCCTTCGCACTTTCATATTATTACAATTATCTGCAGGAGCAAACGATAGGATTGGATGAGATTACATTGCTATCCTATTCAGAGCAGAATAAACATTTTATTGATTTCTTGTATTGGGTTAAGAGTGGAAAGCATACTGAGCATAATACACAGACGAGCAATAAGACCTGCAATATGTATCTTGGTGCAGTCTTCAGATACTACCAGTTTTTGGCACTGGAAGATGTTTTGCCAATGCTTAAAGTCTTACGAGTAAAAAAAGTATCATATTTTGACAGTATGGGAGTAAATCATCAAAATGCAGTGAATTCGTTTAAAGGTTTCTTCAAAGAAGAAGAACCTAATCTGGAAGAAATAACATCCGAAGAAATACAGGAGCTGATAAATGCCTGTACGAATGATAGAGATCGATTGCTGATAGCAATGATGGCAGAAACCGGTCTTAGATTAGGGGAAATTCTAGGAATCCATTATACCGAAGATATTGATTTTGAAAGAAGGACGGTTCGGGTAAGGTATCGTGAATCCAATACCAACTTGGCAAGAGCAAAAAATGCAGAATATAGAATGGCTTTGTTAAGTAATACAACTTTTGAGTTCTTGGTTAAGTACATTTCTGATAACCGAAAAAGTCTGATGAACTCGGAGTATCTATTTACAAAATTAACTGGAAAAAACAAAGGAGAGCCATTAGATGCGGATTCTGTGTATAGCATGTTGAAAAGGCTATCCAAAAAAACGGATATCAATTCCCATCCGCATCAGCTCCGACACTATTTTGCGGAGGAAAGAAGAAAAGAAGGATGGGATTTGAATGACATTCGTTTTGCCCTGGGGCATAAGAAAGTTGAAACTACCATTAAATACTTGGGTGAAAATAATGAACGATTGGTAGAAGCGACAGATCAATACTACTCAAATAATGAAAATTTATACCAAATTGCAGATTTTCTGTAAAAGGAAGGAGGGATTACCTTGGCAGTATTAAAAATTGTTCCGAAGTTATATCAGGAAAAAATACCTGAGAAATTAAAGGAAGAAATATCTTTAGTTACGACTGGAGAAGCAAAATACTATAACCGGTTATACAAATTTTTTCAGTATACAGATATACAGTGTACTGCAGATATTAACTATGAAACGAGAAAAATGTATATGGACTCTCTTGAAAAAGAGGATATTTCAGAAAAATATAAAGCGGAATTACTGAGCTTATTTGATCGTTTAAAAATAGAAAATATGCCGGATGTCTATTCACAAGGAAAGCCCTTCTCTGTAGAACAGGAGTTTTTTAAGCAAGACAAATTGTTTTTGCTGTATGTCCCCAATAAGAAGAAAGCACAATCTTTCCGTCAGGTGGTTGATAAGAATGATTTGTTATGGGACTTAACGAGGATACATTCATCACAGTTGGTGCGACAGACAAAAATATTGCTGTGTGAAATTCTGAATATGGATAAGGTACAAAGACATCGAAGATATTTTTTAGAACCATTAAAAGCACTTATACGGTTTTGCGATAAGTACGGAATAGATGATATTGAAGAAATGGAACAGGCAGACGAAAACAGATTTTATCTGTATTTAAACAAGGAGTCGGAAATTATAAAAAAACAGGCTTCTAAGATTGTTGAGTTTGCGAGAAGAACGTTATTTCTGACAGATTCAGAGACAAATTGGCGAGCGTGTATCTGGTATATGGATAGGTTTCAGTTTGATAAATCGAGAATCAATGCTAGTTCACCTGTTAAAAGCCTTTCATTTATTAATATTTACGAAAAAGAAAATCGTTGGTATTTACAATTATACGCAAAATATTTGGTCGGGATATCGGATCTGTCTTTATCAAATATCCGAAATACAATAAGTTTTATTTCACAATTTTTAAAATATCTGGATGGACAGAGTAAGAAAGTAACTGAACTGGAGATACAAGATATAGAGGGTTATGTGTCTGTTTTGGATAAGTCCGATATTAAGTATTCTACTTTTAACCGATATATCACACATATGCATACATTTCTACAGTTTTTGAAAATGAAAAATATTGAAGTGTTGAAGTTTTATCCGGAACGATTTTTAAAAAAAGGTTTTTCAGAACACAATGAAAGAAGTGTTCCAGAAAAAACAATTGCTCATCTGATTAAGGAGCTGCCGGCATTCCCAGAGCATTTACAGTTGATGTATTTGATTTTGTTTTGCACAGGAATTAGGAAAAGCGAGGTTTGTACAATAAAATCGGGAGCCTTTTATTCACAAGGCAATGAGAATTGGATGCGCATATATCAAAGCAAAATGCGGAGAGAAAAAGTCATTCCTGTTCCCAGTTTATTGGTTGGACTGGTGAATGATTATGAAAAAAAGTACGGAATAAAAAATGGGGAGTATTTATTCAAAAATAAAAAGGGTGGTGCATTTAATGGACAGACATTTTCAAATCAGATGATTCGGGAGTGTAAGGTTCGTGGGATTGCCTGCGGAGATTATATCTTTAGAGCACACGATTACAGACATAACCTTGCAACTTCAATGTACGGAAATGGGGTTTCTATACAAGGGGTACGAGATTATCTAGGACATTCAAGTGAGAATATGACAAAACAGTACATTGATTTCATGCCGGAACGTATTGTATCAGCTGAAGATAAATATTTCTCTAAAAATCAGTCATTTAAATTGAAAGGAGCAGAAGATGATGAAAGGTAATATTAATTTGATTTCGTATGACTGTTATCAACAAGCTACAGAAAAACAGTTGGCAGGACTGAAATGGAAGGAAAACAGGGTGTACTACATATCAGAGATTCATAATGAAAAGATGCAGGATGAGATTTATGGGTATATCGATGATAGATGTAGACGTTTGTCATTATCAACAGTAGTAAATGATATTTACAGATTTGATCTGTTGAAAGAATTTCTGAATGAGAAGTGTACAAGTTGTAGTAGCATCACTGATAAAAAATGGGAAGAACTGGAGAGAAGTTATAAAGCATTTTTATATAAAAAAGGATTGGCGCTGTATGTTAGAAGAAATAGACCGGATAGGCGGAATGTTGAGCAACAAAGTAGCGCTCAGATTTCTTTTCTGAAAATGTATTATGAGTATGTTGTGAAGTGTAAAACAGCAGATATTCCAGAAAATGAAAAAGATGTATGGGATATGAGAAAGTTGGATATTGTGCCAAGGAGTAATCCGATTCGTGGAAGATATAGATTAGATTTTCGTGAGATCAGGCAGAAAGAATTTAAAGAGATAATAAAGAAAATATTGTATAGCCACTGCCAGACAAAAGCAATGGGTAGTATAAAAGGTGAATTGCGTGGATTCCGTCGGTTTGCTAGTTTCATGTATGATCGATTCCCAGAAGTAAAGCACTTTACAGAAATTAGCAGGGATATGATAGAAGATTATCTGGTTTATATAAAAACGGATACTGGTCTTACATCAGTCAGTTACACGACAGAGCTGTCGGTTTTGGATAATCTGTTGGATGAAATAGGGCGTGAACTGGAAATAGGAAATATATGCAACCTTTTTCTGTCCAGTGATTGCAGAGCATATGACAACGCTTTACCAGAAGCGTATTCAGATGCAGAAATCAGAAGATTTAATTGTGCATTAACAAAATTAAAGCCCCAGTTAGGCAGATGTTTAATAATACATCAGATGCTCGGTACAAGAATAGAGGATACGTTGACTTTGCGAAGGGATTGCTTATCTGAGAAATCTGGACATTATTTTATAACTATTATCCAGCAGAAAACAAGGAAATATAAAAGACCAGTTAGCAATCAGCTGGCAGAATTGATTAGAAAAGCAATAGAAGTTTCAGAAAAGGAGCATCCAGATTCAGAATATATTTTTCTGCAAGATAATGGAAAATTGTATACAGATTCAATGCTGAAATATCATGTAAATATCATGATTTATGAAAATGATATCAGGGATGATAATGGAAATTATTTTGAGTTTCGTACACATCGTTTTAGACATACTTTTGGAGTAAAACTTACAGAAATGAAATTAGATGATGATAGCATTGCAAGGCTGTTGGGGCATAAGGATACACGAACCATACCACATTATCGGCGGTTAAGAAACGAAGCATTAGCGGAGGATACAAAGGCTGTACGAGATGAAATGAATGAATTATTAGCACAATACAGGAGGGAAAAGGAAAATGCAGAAACACGATAAAATGGTAGCACTGGCAAAAGAAAAAAGTGCGGAAATGACGGAAACAGCAATAACAGCTATTGAAACAATGTATAGAAAAAATATAAAAATTTCAGTTGCTGAACTTACAAAACTAACAGGACTTTCCAGAGGTTTTTTCTATAATAATCCGAATGTGAAACAGGTCATGATGGAATTGAAGGAAAAACAACAGGGAATGATATTGCGAAATCCTAAAAGTGATGCTATTGCAAAAGCACAGGAAGCACGGATTAAGAGTTTAGAACAGAAATTATCCGATAGTGTTCCGAAAAACGAATATGAAAGTCTTCAGAAAAAATATGAAGAATTACAGGTGAAATATAGTCAAATGAAAAAGGGAACACTGTTGAAGATGTACGACCAATTATAGGAAGAAAAGGAGAATATTTTATGCAGAACGAAATTTATGATGAGAAAAATGGACTTACTTATATGTTATGTGGTGATTATTATTTGCCAAAATTGGCACTTACAGATATCGAACCAACTTATGGGAAATATGGGATGCTTCGTAAAAGCTATTTACAGGAACACAGAAAGGCAAAATATCAAATATTGTTGTTACAAGGAAAACTTGTCGAGCATTTGAATCAGATTGATGCAGAAGCAAGGGATAGGGAAGAACAATTAGTAAAACAGATGATGGAGAAACAAGGAATTACAGAGAAATTAAAAAGGCAGGACAACATGGAATGGACAAGGAGGATGAATGCCATTTGTCATGATGCAGAAGAGATGATTTTGACGGAAATGATATATACAAAAGGATAATGAACTGCATTGGATAGCAAGAATTTTGCAGCCCGGATAGCAAAAAAGTGGAAGTCCGGATAGCAAAAAAAAGGAAGTCCGGATGGCAAGATTCTTGCTGTCCGGAAAGACAAAAAAGTGAGGGATTAAAAATGTTGGTTAAGTACATAATAAAAGTGTTTTTATATTTAATTCTTGCAGTAATGACATTGATTCGCTGGTTATTAAAAATTCCGATGATGTTGGGAAATATTTTGCTTTACTTTTTATCAATTATATTTATTCTGACAGGTGTTTTGAGTTATGGATTTGCATTGGAATCTGCAAGAGAATGTGGGCGAATGATAATAATTGGGATGGCATTTGGTGCAATACCAGACTTTGTCCCATTTTTGGGAAAAAGTTTAGAGACATTGGTTGCCAAACTGTTAAGTATGACAAATGAATGAGAAAGTCAATATGAAAGAGGGCTGTGAAAGGCTCTCTTTTCTTTTTGCAACTGTGGAATGGCAAGATAATAACGTTATATACAGTGTATATTAAGTGCAGATATTGTATTTCTGCATGATGGGAACATAGGGAGTCCATATAAAAAGTATTAATACAGGCCATGACGGATCGATCAGTACCGGTCATGCGAACAGTCCGGATGATATGATGAGCAGACTGTCTACAATGGTACTGATGGGGATTAAACTTCCGCTGGAAGCAGTTATGCGTCAGATCGCTTCCGGAATCGATATCCTGGTACATCTGGGACGCCTTCGGGACAAGAGCAGGAAAGTATTGGAAATCATGGAGGTATTGGGATATGAAAAAGGAGAAATCAGGCTTCAACCGTTATTTTCCTTTCAGGAGACGGGAAGTAAGGATGGAAAAATCCAGGGGGAGTGGGTGAAAAGGTCCACACTTACACGGACGGAAAAATTTATGGCGGCAGGGTATCAGCCGGAAGGAGTATGCCCTGGCAATAACGGAAAGTATTCTTCTGGTGTTCCTGATCGCCATGCTGTTCTATTCAAGACTGTGGATGATGGCAGTGCTTTTTCCTCTGGGAATGAAGTATTACGAAAGGATGATCCGTCAGGCGGAGGAAAAAGGGAAGAGATGTTTTGAAAGACAGTTCCAGGATGCGCTTCAATCACTGGAAGCGCAGCTGAATGTGGGATACTCTATGGAGAACGCGATCAAAGAGGTACAGAGAGACCTGCAGATCATGTATGACAGGCATACACTTATTGTACGGGAATTTACGTATATGGTAAGGCAGCTGAATCTGAACGTAACCGCGGAAGCTGCCTGGAAGGATTTTGCTGCAAGGGTAGCACTTCCGGAGGTGGATACATTTGTCACTGTATTTTCCCTGGCAAAGAGGAGCGGAGGCGACAGTATTCTGATCATTAAAAATGCGGTTAGACAACTTGGTGATAAAGCGGAAGTAAAAAGAGAAATTGATACCGTAATTGCAGCGAAAAAAATGGAATTTCAGATCATGTCAGTGATCCCTTTGGGAATTATTGGTTATATGCGTCTGAGCTTTCCGGAATTTATGGCGGGGTTATACGGGAATCTGCCAGGAGCGGTTTTTATGAGTATTTGTCTTGGAGCTTACATTGCTGCCTGGAGACTTGGATGCAAGATTGTGGAAATCGAGGTATAGAAATGTGGTTTTGTATCGGAATGTATTTCTTTCTCGGAGCTTGTGCATGGATGTATTTCAAGAAGAAATTACTTTTCAGAAAATGGGACAGGCTTCTCAGGCGGATATTTTTTTTGATGTTGGCGGTGACAAGTCTGGCATTTTTGTCGGAAATCGTGCAGAAGACAGGGACGGAAAACTCTGAAACCATGCAGATAAAGCGGAACGGGTACGGGGAAGGACAAAAAGAAGCGGCGCTTTCTATGCAGGTTGAAGGAGAAAAAAAGCAGGATATAGAAATTCGTGTGTCACCAAAGATTTACAGTGAAAAACGGCTGGAAAAGGAGTTTCAGAAAGCGAGGAAAGAGCTTGCAAAAGTGATTTCCGGGGAAAATAAGGATCTGTCGCATATAAAGACAGATCTGGATCTGGTAACAGCATTAGACGATTTTCCGTTTTCGGTTTCCTGGGAACTTAGCAGATATGATGTAATGGATTCGCTTGGGAGACTGGATCAGGAAAAAATCCGGGAAGAAGATCCGGAGAATCAGGGGATTGGGATGAATATTACCGGAGTTTTGCATTATGAAGATAAGGTATATCCGTGTGAGATGGATCTTGTTATTTTTGCAGGACAGGAGAAAACGCTTTCCACGAAAGAGCGGGTTCTGGAACTGGTAAGATTACAGGACAGTGCTACGAGGCAGAAAGCATATCTTACACTGCCACCCAGTCTGGACGGAAGAAAAATTGCCTGGACAGAGGAGAAAGATTCAAAAGTGATTCCGATTCTGATGCTCGGAATGGCGATAAGCATTCTGCTTGTCGGAAGAGAAATACAGAAAGAAAACAATCAGAAGAAGACGAGAAAAGAGCAGATGATGCTGGATTATCCGGAAATTATCACAGAGTTTACGATGCTGACCGGTGCCGGAATGACAGCAAAAAATGTGTGGAAAAGGATTGCGGAAGACTATGGGATCACCAGGGGAAAAACGGGAAGAAAAAGAGAAGCATATGAAGAAATCTGGAAAACCTGGCAGGAAATGAAAAGTGGGATTCCGGAGATGGAATGTTATGAAAGATTTGCAAGAAGATGTGATCTGATTCCGTATATGAAAATGGGAGCACTTCTTTCACAGAATCTGAAAAAGGGTGCAAAAGGAATTTCTGAAATGCTTCGTATGGAGGCAGTACAGGCACTGGAGGACAGAAAGAGCAGGGCGAGACAGCTGGGAGAAGAGGCAGGAACCAGACTTTTGATCCCAATGCTTTTGATGCTGATCATCGTGATTACGATCGTAGTTGTACCGGCATTTTTGTCGATCCAGATGTAGGAGGTGAGAGAATGAAGGCGGTAAAAAAGAAGCTGTGGACGGGATGGATCAGAATTCAGAAGATTCTGACGGAAAAAGACGGGATATCAACGGTAGAATTGATCCTTGTACTGGTCGTCATTATCGGTCTGGTTATCATTTTTAAGAAACAGCTTAATGAACTTGTAACTAAAATATTTGAAAAAATAACGAATGAAAGTTCAGGAATCTAAAATAAAAATTTTATTTCAGAAATGAGTGTGTACAGAGATGAAAAAAATGGTAAAGGGAGAGATTACTGTGTTTCTAAGCCTGGTCTTTCTTCTGCTTCTTACTCTGGTTGGGGCTTTGCTGGAAAGTGCCTCGATCCAGCTGGCAAAGAATGAGAGAAGAGCAGACGCAGGCAGGGCAGTGGAATCTGCGTTTGCAGAATATCAGAAAGATCTTCTGGAGCGATATGGTATTTTTGCAATAGAAGGCAGTTATGAATCCGGAACAATGTCTGAAGAAAATATTTTAAACCGACTGTCCTTTTACGGGGCAGAAAATATAGAAACAGAGATTGCGGCAATCCGTTATCTGACAGACCAGAATGGGAAAGAATTTCTGCGGCAGGCGGTTGAATACGAGAAAATGAAGACAGGAGCTGCGGCGATAGAGAATCTGACGGGAAAGGTATCCGAATGGAAGGAGCAGGAACTGAAAGCAAATGAATATGGGAAAGAGAATATAGAGACGAGTAAAGAACTTGACCAGATGCTGGAAAGTGAAAAAGAAGAACTTCCTGCAGAAAATAATCCATTGGCGGATATTGTGGATATACAGGCGCAAGCACTGTTAAATCTGGTCAGCCCAGAAGGATTTACGCTGTCATCGAAAGCTGTAAAGTCAGAAGAGACTGTATCGAACCGAAAGCTCAGGCAGGGATACGGAACTATGAAGGAAAAAGATAATGGAGCCGGAGATACCATTTTTTTCAATCTGTACCTTATAGATAAGTTTGGCAATGCTGCAAATAAGAAAAAGAATACGGTACTGGACTATGAGATGGAGTATTTGTTAGGAGGAAAGGCGAGCGACAAGGACAATCTGGAATATGTGATCGGGAGAATTCGAATCCTTCGATTTGCAGTGAATTATGGATATTTGCTGACCGATAAGGACATGCAAATGGAGGTGGATACCCTTGCAACGACACTGAGTGCGGTGTTTCTTTCACCGGAGATCGGACCTGTGATCAAGCATGCGCTGCTTCTTGCATGGGCTTATGGAGAAAGCCTTACGGATGTTAAAACGCTTCTGGCAGGGAAGAAGGTTCCGGCTGTAAAGAGTAAGGAAAGCTGGAATCTGACGCTGGATGGTCTGCTTGAGCTGGCAAAGAACAGAAGTATTCCGGAAGGAAAGGAGACAGAAGAGGGAAATTCTTATGAGCAGTATCTGCAAATGATGCTGGTTTTAAAATCAAAGGAAGAACTGTCGATGAGAGCATTGGATCTGGTGGAAATGAATCTGCGATCCGGAATGGAGAAAACGTTTTTCCGGGCAGATGCCTGCGTATCAGGAGCAGACTTTGACATGACAAGTTATCTGAGAAGAGGAATCCGGTATCAGTATCATATTTTATATCAATATCAGTAACAAAAAATGAAAATGTTAGGAGGTGGATACAGATGTCTTTTCTGAGGACAATCGAAATAATAAATAAAATTCCTTTGATGATGTATAGAAAAATATTGAATTACAAACACATATTTGATATTCGCAGAAAGGAGGAAGGATTTGATTTTCTACCTGATTTGATCGCCATATCTTGTGTCAAAGAAAAGGCATCTGTATCTGCCTCGGTAACAGTAGAAGCTGTACTTTGTGTTCCGCTGTTCCTATATGCGGCGGTGAGTTTGATCTGGATGCTGGAGCTCAGAAGCATCCAGTCTGCAGTAAGATGCGGACTGCAGAGTGCAGGAAAGCAGGTGGCAGAGAGTTTTGCAGAAATTCCGGTGCTGAACCCGATAAGTCTGCATGCAGATCTTGTAAATGCGGTCGGGAAAGAAAGAATGGATCGAAGTATGATTGTTGGCGGAAGCGGAGGAGTCAGCTGTAAAAGATCCTGGGCGATACCGGGAATGGGAGTGCTGGAACTGACGGCAGAATATGAAGTAGAATTGCCGGTACCTGTCTTTCATATTCCAGTACTGCATTATAAAGAAAAAATGAGGATGAAGACATGGACCGGTTATGTAAAGACCTACGAAGCAGGAATTGGAGATAATGAACTTGTATATGTGACAGAAACAGGGATCGTATATCACCGGAATTATCAGTGCACTTATCTGGAACCGTCCGTGCGCAGTGTTGCGAAAACACAATTAGGGGAACTGAGAAACAGCAGTGGAGGAATTTATCATTTGTGTGAACGGTGTGGATGGATGCCGGGAAATGATGGCAACTGCTATGTCACAGATTACGGGGATCGTTATCATACTTCATTATCATGCAGCGGACTGAAGAGAAAAGTTTATACAGTTCCGCTGTCAGAAGTAAAAGGAAAAGGAGCATGTTCAAAATGTGGTGGAAAATAGCAAAATTGGCAGGATTATTTTTTTTAGGATTCGGAGCAGCACAGGATATAAAATATCAGAAAATCTCGACAGAATATTTGCTCGCAGGAAGCTGTGCGGCGATTCTGTACCGTGCGTTATTTGGACGGATGCATTGGAGTGTATGGGTTGCCGGACTGGGATGTGGAATTGTATTTCTCATGATATCGAAATGGTCACAGGAGGGAATAGGGTACGGAGACAGCTGGATGATCCTGAATATGGGTATTTTTCTTGGGATCTGGAATCTGCTTGGAATGCTGATGCTTGCATTTCTTGTGGCTGCGATGGCAGCAGGAGCCGGTCTTTGGAGCGGAAAATGGAAACGGACGACAAGAATGTCATTTTATCCTTTTCTTCTGATCGGCTATCTGGGGACATTTATATGGTAAAGCTAAAAGGAAGTACAGTAGTTGAGATGGCGTATCTGATGCCGGTAGTATTGCTTTGTTGGATGGCAGTCATTTTCGCACTTTTTTATTACCATGATAAAAATATTATCGGTGGGGCGGCATATGAGACCGCGATTGTCGGAAGTGAAGAATGGCGATGGAAAAAGGAAATAGAAGATGGAAAAATGGAGCAGTATTTTCAGAAAAGAATTGAAAACAAACTGATATTTTTTGATACAGTATCGGTGGAAACTGTGGTAGTAAAAGATGAATTTGAAGTGACAGCAGGAGCGCAAAAGAGAAAAATGCGCGTATCTGTTAAACGCAGTGCGGCACTGACCGTGCCAGAGGAAAAAATACGCAGGAAAAAAGTATTGCAGGAGATTGTAGAAAGGGACCAGGAGGAATGAGAGAAGAGTACGAAAGAGATTTACATCATGCCTGGATGATTCTGGAAACAGATGAGCTATATAAAGAAGATTATCAGATGCGGATGCTGATGGAAAATGCGATTCCCGGACTTTTGTCGGTAAGAGGGCAGGGAAAAGATGATAAAAGCCAGTACCGCTATGAGATCAGTGGGAAGATATCCGTGAAGGCAAAGGGAGAAAAAGAGCACTGGAAATTTGCAGATCTGGAAAATTTTATGAGACAGTTTATCCAGGTGCTTTATGCAGTGAAGAATTATCTGCTGGACGTGAACTGTCTGAGCCTGGATCCGGGACATATTTATGTATCGGATGAAATCTATTACTTTTGTTATTGTCCGGGACTGGAAGGTAATATTCTGGAAAAGTTTCATGAGCTTACAGAGTATTTTGTCAGGGAGACAGATTATGAACAGAAAGAGGCAGTCTATCTGGCATATGAATTACATAAGGCTTCAATGGAAGAAAATTATAATATTGAGTATGCGCTGGAGCGGATATTGGAGAAAAAGGAGAATGAAATGGAGAGTATACAGCCGGAGAAAAAAGCAGGATATGATTTGCAGGAGGAATTGATACTGGATGACTGGATTGCAGAACAGGAAATGAAAGGGCAGGTTGTAAAGGACAGGCAGAGCGTCTGGGGATTTCTGAATCAGCGCCTTCAGAAACGTAGAAAAAAACGGGAATCCCAATGGGATGAGATAATGGCGGATGATTCAGAGGAATAAGTAAGATAGGACATGTTTTTCTTTTTACTACATTTTCCAGTTTATGGAAAGAAGTACTTGTAAAACAATTACGTGTTTTTTATAATAAAAATGATTATGTAATTGGTAACAAAAGCAAAAAAGAAGTGCCTTTTCCACAGGAGGAAGTAACTGTTACTGTTCCGGCGTGAGCTGTGATTGTCCGGCTGACAATGGCAAGACCAAGACCGGTACCGTTTGGTTTGTAAGTGACAAAAGGATCAAAAATCGTATCGAGATATTCCGGTGAGATTCCACATCCGGTATCAGATATGGTAATCTGAAGCATTTGATCTTTGAGGACTGCTTCCAGACGGATTGAACCGGCAGACGAAATGGCTTCACGGGCGTTTCTTAAAAGGTTGAGAATCGCTTCATGCAGCTTTAATCTGTCGGCCGTCAGAGATGGAAGATCAGGGGCTATCAGAGAAGAGAATTCAATGTCGGTATCTACGCAGGAGGCAGCAAAGGACAGGCAGATCTGTCCCAAAAACTCCTGTGCAGAAAACGTGCTCAGATGCAGATGTTCACTGTTATTATAGGCAGACAGCTCCTGCAGCAGAGAGATTGTGTATTCGATGTCTTCGCGAAGCTCTGACCAGTGGCTGAAATCTCTGGTTTCAGGGTGACTGGACTCTATGAGCTGAAAGGTACTGTAGATCAGCGTCAGTGGATTGCGAACTTCATGACTGATCTTGCTGATTGTATATTGCTGTGAATCCAGGAGTTTCTGAAGTAATTCACGAATTTTCGGACTGGAATTCATAAGCTGATGTAACTTTTCATAATCATTTGCAGTAAATGGCATGGTAACGACCATCCTTTCCATGATATAAAGTAGTTGTAGTTTATCATTGAAAGTCTGGTTCGTAAACAAATTCGAGATTAATCGAAGAAAATGTAGAAAGAAGGAAAAAACATGAGGGATGAGAACTGTATTTTTTGTAAAATCGCAAATGGAGAAATTCCATCTGCAACCATATATGAGGATGATGATTTCAGAGTAATTCTGGATCTTGGACCGGCGACAAAGGGACATGCACTGATCCTGCCAAAAGAACATGCGGCAGATATTTATTCTATTGATGAAGAACTGGCAGGAAAAGCATTTAAGCTTGCAAAGAAGATCACAACAAGATTAAAAGATGTACTTGGATGTGACGGATATAATATCGTACAGAATAACGGGGAAGTGGCCGGTCAGACCGTATTCCATTTCCATATGCATCTGATTCCGAGATATAAAAATGACAAGAGCGGATTCGGCTGGAAACCGGGTAAACTTACAGATGAAGATCGGGATGAAATCCTGGAAAAACTGAAAGAAAAATAAAATAGTGAGGTACTGGAGTGAGTTTTCAGAATAAGAATAAAAAGGAATTCGAGAACGTGTACCATAAAAATAAGTTCAACGTTTATCGGATAGCAATGGATTATTCTGGCAGTCACAAAGAGTCAGCGGAAGAGATATTCCAGGAGGTTTTTCTAAAACTATATACACACTTTGATACAGTGGATGAAGAATACATGGCAGCATGGCTGGTAACAACAACGAAAAATACAGCTATCAATTATATGAAGAAGCGGGCAAGAGAATGTCCGAAGGCAGATATTGAGCTGTTTTCGGATCTGTACTCGAAGGAATATGCGGAAAGTGCAGAGGAGCATGTATTCCACAAAATTTTACAAAAAGAAAAAGTGGGTTATGGATGGACGATTCTGGATGCATTGTACGAAGAAAATGAAAACTGGTACGAAGCAATTACCATGGTTTACTGTCTGGAGAGAAAACAAAAAGATGTGGCTGAATCTATGGGGATCAGTATCCAAGCACTGACGGGTGTACTGTACAGAGCAAGAAAATGGGTAAAGATACATTACAATTCTGATGATTACACAAAATAGCACCGATGGATATGTAAAGAAAACAGGTGTCGTTCCGGCACCTGTTTTTGAACAATGTAAATAACTGTTGTTAAAAAATTATTTGGAAGTAGCATCTTCGATCAGACCGATAATTGTCTTGATCGGATCCTGCTGAGAAGACTGATTCATTGCATTTATGAAGTCTTCACGGGAATCATAAAGCTTGTGGACAGCTGCGAGAAGCTTTTCATCTGTAAGCTCTTCTTCTTCCATAACCATACTGAATCCCTGACGTTCAAAAGAACGGGCATTCAGAATCTGGTCACCACGGCTTGCGTTAGCTGAAAGTGGAATCAGAAGATTTGGTTTGCGAAGAGCAAGCAATTCGCAGATTGCATTTGCACCTGCTCTTGAGATTACAACATCGGCAAGGGCGAAGAGATCTTTCAGTTCATCCTGAATATATTCAAATTGAACATAGCCATTCAGACCGGTGAGCTTTTCATCGAGCTTGCCTTTACCACAGAGATGAACAACTTGGAAATCTTTTAACAGTTCAGGAAGAATCTTGCGTACTGCATTATTGACTGCGACTGCGCCAAGACTTCCTCCGACGATCAGGATAACTGGTTTTACTTCCTTGAAACCACAGAAAGCGCGGGCTTTTTCTTTATCTCCGGTGAAAAGCTCCTGACGGATAGGGGATCCGGTAAGGACAGCTTTATCTTGAGGAAGGGAACTTAAAGTTTCCGGGAAGTTACAGCATACTTTTGCAGCTGAAGGAATGGAAAGCTTATTAGCCAGTCCCGGAGTCATATCCGATTCGTGAATGATAACAGGAACATGGTTCTTCTTTCCGGCAATAACAACAGGAACACTTACAAATCCACCTTTTGAAAAAATTACATCCGGTTTTAACTGCTTGATCAGGCGGTTGGCTTCACTGAAGCCTTTCAGGACGCGGAACGGATCCGTAAAGTTCTGAAGGCTGAAATACCGGCGGAGCTTACCGGAAGAGATACCATGATATGGAATCCCCTGCTGTTCAACCAGTTGCTTTTCCATACCGTTGTAAGAACCGATGTAATGTATGTCATACTGCAGTTCCCGAAGACGGGGAAGCAGTGCAATATTAGGTGTAACATGTCCGGCAGTACCTCCGCCGGTCAGAATGATGCGTTTCATAATAAAAATCCTCCCATTGATGGTGCGAATTAAGATTCGCAGTTGATACAGGCAGAGAGACTGCCCTGATATCATAATATTAAACAGGTGAAGGAAAAAGGTCAAGTTAAAGGGAAAAGAAATCCAAAAGAATGAGGTTTAAAATGGAAAAACATGAAGATAATCTGGATAAGCTTTTAAAAGCTGAACTGGAAAAAGAAGCCGGGGAAATCATGGAAGAAATGGACTCGGACGAATCACTGCAGGACATTTCCTTTCCAGAAGACCTGGATGAAAAGATGTGGAGTAAAATCCAAGAATATGAAGAACAGCAGAAAGCATATGAAAAACTGTCAGATGCCGACAAGGAGGCAATCCGTCTCGGACGAGAGGTTCAGGCACTTCGCGGCGGGGAGAATACGAAGGATCATCTTAAGAAAGATGTGGAGAGTGACAGTTATATAGATAATGTTGTGCCAATTGAGCATGTAAAGCATGAAACAGACAATAAAGCAAGTGACGATGGTACGAACGGAGAGACCGAGAAGAAAGCCGGGAAGAAGAAAGTTAAGAAGAGAAAACGGCACTGGAAGGTATATGGAATCGTGGCGATTGTGACTGTGCTTGCTATGATGTGGAGTATGGTGAGTATTGGTGGGACGCCGTTCTTTGGCAGGGTGTTGAATGATATTATTGGTGATAGAGAAATGGTTAAGGTTAATACGGAAAGGGAGGATGGAGATAAGAATAAGATTGACAATTATGATGAAGAAAGTGTGTATGAAGAAATTAAAGATAAATTTGGAATGGATGTTGTTCGATTTAGGAGAAAGTCGGATGGAATGACATTAATTCAAAGTGATATTGATGAAGCATTGAAAAGAGTTTGTTTAATTTATAGTAATGAAGAAACTATAATGGAATATCAAATGATTTTTAATTATAAAGAACAATCACATGGATATGATGTAGAAGATAAAAAAATTAAAGAAGAGCAGATGATAGTAGATGGGAATAAAATTAACATTATTCAGTATGAATTATCGGATGGAAGTAAAGAGAATATAGCACAATTTGAGTATAAAGATGTTTTTTACATTTTAAATACAACTATGGAAGAAGAAGAATTCAAAAAAATTTTAAAAAATTTATATTTTTTCTAAAAATGGCGTGAGATTTTTTGTGCTCGATTGTTAATATAGTGTAGAGAGGAGGCGAAAGGTGAAAAAGAGCAAAATTTTATCACTGATTATGACAATGATTATGGTTTGTACATTGTTTATCAGTACACGAGGAATTGCAAAGGCATCCGATGCGCCGGAGTGTGTTGATGGTTCCTACTTAACGAATGAAGATTCTTCAGAGGTAACGGTAGGACCAATGAGCAGAGGTGTGTATTTAAAAAGTGGCTCATCAACAATTACAAAAGCCGGACCTGGTAAAATTGCTGCAGGAGGAAACACAGTAGGGCAGAAAGTTGTTTCCAAGATTACAGTGGATGTAACAGTGGAACGGTATGTGAATGGAAAATGGGGCTACTATACTTCATGGATTGAAACAAATTATAATTCTGTCTATGTAAGTACAAGTAAAACATTATCCGTACCAACTGGATATTATTATCGAGTATGCTGTGTGCATTACGCAAATTCAGACGTAAGTGGCTCGTACACAGACGGCATTTACATCTAAAAATCACAAACCAAACATCCCAACCCCTTACCCACTCTAACCCACCCCGCACCACCAAACCAAAAATATTTTTTATAAAATATTCATACGACTATCAACCGGTGCGGCAGTTAGCGAAAGTAAGGACAAGGGAACAATATGAGGGAGGGAGATGGAAGATTCCTTTTAACACCTGTCTGAATTGCAGGTTGATAAAGTTCAACATCTCCGGTCTTGCAGACTGACAAGAGGGCGAACAGGACTGTAAAGACCACAACTAATAAACGTATTTTCTGATTGGACAGAAAGCATATGACCAAATAATACAACTCGGTCGCGAAGTATGTGAGTATGGAACATCAGAGCAAGCAAGAAGCCTAACTAATGTTAAACTGAATTAGACCAAAACAAGCAGGTCGGGATAATTCCTGACCTGCTTGTTTTGACGCAAAATTGCGAAAAAATTATTTGATTACTGGTTATTGCTTAAATATTCTTTTAAAGCAAGTGAAAGCTGATCCGGGCAGGATGTTGCTTTGTATCCACATTTGATACCTTCGATACGTGAAATTGCTTCGTGAATATCCATTCCTTCAACGAGGCGCCCGATGCCCTGTAAGTTACCGTTACATCCGCCTGTGAACTCAACATTATGAATACGTCCAGCTTCATCTACTTCTAAGTGAATATTCTTAGAACAGACGCCGTGTGGTGTAAATTCCATGAGTATAGTCCTCCTTTATATTTATACTATTATTGTGCCTTATAAAATTGCTTCAATGATTATAACACAGCCTTATAAGAAAATGCTAGTGCATATTATAAGAAATCTGATATAATAGCTATTGTAATTTTGAAGGGAAATCTATAGATATAGATAAAAACAATATGTAGGAAAAACGGAGGATTTTCAAATGATAGGAATTATCGGAGCAATGGATGAAGAGGTTGCAATCTTAAAGGAATCGATGGAAGTTCAGGATACGATGGAACGTGCCGGAATGACTTTTGTCAAAGGTATTATGAGTGGCAAGGAAGTTGTAGTTGTAAGAAGTGGTATCGGAAAAGTCAACATGGGAATCTGCGCACAGATTCTGATTGACTGTTTTGGTGTGGATACGCTGATCAATACAGGTGTGGCAGGTTCTCTGGATGCAGATATCAACATCGGGGATATCGTGATTTCTACAGATGCAGTTCAGCACGACATGGATGTAAGTATGCTTGGCGATCCGGTAGGACAGATTCCGAGAATGGATACCTTTTCTTTCCCGGCAGATGAGAAGCTTGTGAAGCTGGCAGTGGAAGTAAACAAAGAAGTGAATCCGGACATTCAGACATTTACCGGAAGAGTGCTCAGCGGAGATCAGTTTATTTCCGGCAAGGAAAAGAAGGAATATCTGGTAAAGACATTTGATGGAAAGTGTGCGGAGATGGAAGGCGCAGCAATGGCGCAGACCGCATATCTGAATAAAGTTTCGTATGTCATTATTCGTGCAATTTCGGACAAAGCTGACAACAGTGCAACGATGGATTATCCGGAGTTTGTGAAGATGGCAATCACCCATTATGTAGGGCTTGTCAAAGGTCTTGTAGAAAGAATGTAATGCGTAAGGCAGCAAAGTAAAACAGAAAAGCAGCGTCATTTTCCAGACAGGATGTCGGATTGTGGCGAACGATTAGGGAATCCAAATTCGGAGGTTTACGGTATAATGACGGTAAATCTAAGAAGGAGGATTCTTTTTATGTTGGAAATGTTCGTGGTGAGAGAAACGGTATTTTTTCTGACGGGAGTGATGATCGGGATCGGCGCGATTGCAAGACTGATTACCGGGATTTCACTGAAAAAGCTGGTAAGAGCAGCAAGTAACATGAGTAAAAGCAATCATCCGCTGATGCGGCTTGTAAGGGCAAAATTTGAGCATGGGTGTATGGTGAGTGATAAAGTACAGAATGTTGGTGCATTTGTAGAGAAATATTTGTATGAATACCGGGTGCTTGGCGTGAGGCTGCATACCTGGAGGCAGTGGGCGAAGGGGAGCATCTGGCTCTGCCTTATCTTTGGAGCCACAGGAACAGCGCTTGCTTATGCAGCGGGGGAGAGGGAACAGGGACTTTACAGATATGGTATTTTGGGCGGTATGGGAGCTTTGGCGCTCTTTCTACTCCGGATGCTTGCGGATGATGCCTATCAGCTGGAGGCAGCGAAAACCTATATGGTAGATTTTCTGGAAAATACATATGCTCATCGCTATGAGAAGACCAATCAGAAAGAAATCCAGGTTACGGTTCAGAGAGCGGATGAGATTCCGGAGAAAATGGATGCAGAGGAAAATGAAGCGGCGCATTCTGGTCAGGTGCAAAGACCATTTTCAGAAGAAACCGTGCCAGCAAGCGCAGCTACGGTAAATGCGGTTTCTGCGAACGAAAAACGGTATACAGAAGATGGACAAATGCAGCAGACCGTGCAGACAGTAGCAAAAGTGGGACAGGCGAATGCAAATCAGGCTGATGAAATGCGGACGCAGCAGCCGGGAGCACGGATGGAAGATACAGCCGGTTCCAGATTTAAGCAGGAAGATACCGGCGAAAAGCTGGAGCCGACAAAAGAGGCAAGAATCCGGGAAATTCTGGAAGAATTCCTTGCCTGACTGGTGTGGATAATCGCAAGTTAAGTGAAATCTGCCCAGTATATAAAAAAGTCTTTTTCGGGTAAAAAATGATTTGAAAATATAAAATACCGATATGTGGAAAAGCTGATTCCAGATATCGGTATTTCTATTATTATTGGGTAGGTGGTACACTTTTGCAGTTCACCGTTTTACAGAAAAAACACAGAATGAACACAGATTGCCCCTAGAAGTTTCACAAATCATCCGTATAATTGAAAAGCATGAAATTTTGTAGTCAGGAGGAACAATATTGATTGAGGTAAAAAATCTTGTAAAGAAATACGGCTCACATCTGGCTGTAGATCATTTGAATTTTACTGTAGATACCGGGCAGATCTATGGATTTTTAGGACCGAACGGTGCCGGAAAGTCCACAACGATGAATATTATGACCGGCTATCTTGGCGCCACAGAAGGTGAAGTGCTGATCAACGGGCACAATATACTGGAGGAACCGGAGGCAGCAAAAAAATGTATTGGTTATCTGCCTGAGATGCCACCGCTTTACACGGATATGAAGGTGAATGAATACCTGAGGTTCGTAGCGGAATTGAAGAAGATCCCAAAACCGGAACGGCAGGAGCAGATTGAGAAGGTCATGCTGATGGTGAAGATCATGGATGTACAGGACCGGCTGATCAAGAACCTGTCCAAAGGTTATAAGCAGAGAGTCGGACTTGCGCAGGCAATCCTTGGATTCCCGGAGATCATCATTCTGGATGAACCGACGGTCGGACTGGATCCGAAGCAGATCATTGAAATCCGTGAACTGATCCGCGAGCTGGCAAAAGAGCATACCGTGATCCTGAGCTCGCACATTCTGGCAGAGATCCAGGAAGTCTGTGATTATATTATGATTATTTCTAAAGGGAAACTGGTGGCAAGTGATACACCGGAGAATTTGGAAAAGCTTCTGACGAATCAGCAGACTGTGGAAATCCTGGCAAAGGGAAATGAAGATACGGTACGGAAAGTCATCGGCACAATCGGTAATGTGCAGAAGGCATCCGTGGAACACGGAAAAGAAGAAGGAACGGTAAAAGCGAGTTTGTTCCCGAAGGATGGAAAGGATATCAGGGAAACAGTATTTATGGCATTTGCACAGGAGGGCTGCCCGTTACTTATGTTGTATCACAGCCGTACGACGTTGGAGGATGTCTTTCTGGAGCTGACGCAGGGAAGCACACCTGCAGCAGCAAAAGCGATGAAGGACGGCGAAAAGAAAGGCCGGATGGTAAAGCGGCGCAAGAAAAATGCGCAGGAAGAGGCAGAAGAGAACAAGCTGACTGAGATGGATGAAGAGCCGGAAGAAAATGCCGTTCCGACAAGTGAGGATGAAAAGGAGGATCTCGAAAATGACAGCAATTTATAAACGAGAATTAAAATCCTATTTTCAATCAATGACAGGCTATGTCCTGATCGCCTTCCTTGTGATCTTCACGGGAATCTATTTTATGGCGTACAACTTAAATTCGGGATATCCCTATTTTTCATATGTTCTGATGAATATCAACTACGTGTTGATCATCATTATCCCGATGCTCACCATGCGTTCCTTTGCGGAGGAACGGAAGAACAAGACAGACCAGCTTCTGCTTGCCGCACCGGTAAAATTATTTGATATCGTGATGGGGAAATACCTTGCGATGGTGACGGTATTTGCGGTACCGTGTCTGATTTTTTGTATTTTCCCAATTATCATTAAGAGCTTTGGAACGGCGTATCTGAAGGTGGATTATCTGTCGATTCTGATGTTCTTCCTGCTCGGATGCGTGTATCTGGCAATCGGAATGTTTCTTTCATCACTCACAGAAAGCCAGATCATTGCGGCAGTAACAACCTTTGGCGTTTTGCTTCTGATCTATCTCTGGGGAGGACTGATCAATTTCCTCCCGACATCAGCTACAAGCGGCATGATCGGTATTGTGGTATTCGTTACCATTGTGGCGCTGATCATTTACCGGATGACGGGAAACTGGATGATCGCAGGAATTATCGAAGCAATCGGAGTTGTTGCGGTTGTGATCGTAAGCTTTGTAAAATCTTCATTATTTGAAAATATTTTGGTCAACATCATGAAGAAGCTGTATCTTGCAGATGTATTTGACAACGTAGCATATAACAAGCTTTTCGATGTGAGTGGGCTGATCCTGTATCTGAGTGTGGCAGGTGTATTTATCTTCCTGACCATGCAGTCCATTCAGAAAAGACGTTGGAGTTAGGAGGGAGAAGACATGGAAAAAATCAAAAAAATGTTCAGCAGCAAGTCTTCCCGGAACGGAACTTACAGCGTAGGGCTTGCAGTGATCGTGATTGCAATTGCGATCGTGATCAATCTGGTGGCAGGACAGCTTCCGGAAAAAGTAAGAAATATTGATATCAGCAGCAACAATCTGTACGATATCAGCAGCGTGTCCACAAAAATGCTGAAGAAGCTGGATAAAAAAGTAGATTTGAAAGTGATCGCAGAACAGGATTCTGTGGATACCAGGATCAAGACTTTTGTGAAAAAATATGCGGCGCTTTCCGGCAAAGTAAAAGTGGAATGGGTGGACAGCGTACTGCATCCGTCCGTTCTTCAGAAATATAATACCGATGGGAATGTAATCGTTGTGTCCTGTGATGCAACCGGAAAGTCTACAACGATTTCATTTTCAGATATTATCCAGTCCGATTATTACTCTTATTATACGACCGGAAGTGCCAGTGAAAGTTCTTTCGACGGAGAAGGACAGCTTACCAGTGCGATCAATTATGTAACCAGCGAGGAAACAAGCAAGATTTACCGGACCAGTGGTCACGGAGAAGCGACATTTTCAAGTTCGGTAAGTGATCTGCTTACTAAGAATAATCTGGAGACGGAAGAAATCAACCTGAGTATGAGTCCGGAAATCCCGGATGACTGTGACCTGTTGTTCCTCTATGCACCGACATCGGATATTACAGATGATGAAAAGACAATTATTGAGAAATATCTGAGTGACGGCGGAAAGGTTTATCTGATCCTTGGAGATACGACTTCAGACACACCAAATCTGGACGGAATTATGTCGGATTATGGATTGAAAAAAGTCAGCGGTTATATTGCAGATACCCAGAGATGCTACCAGGGAAATTATTATGCAATCTTCCCACAGCTTTCTCTGAGTGGTGACCTGGGAAGCGGCATCAGCAATCAGATGGTACTTCTGCTGAATTCACCTGGTATGGAGAAAACAGATACGGATAATGATAATCTGACGGTTACTCCATTTATGCAGACATCAGACAGTGGATATGCAGTGACAGAAAATGACCAGACACAGGGACAGTATATCCTGGGAGCCGTTTCTACCAATGCGATTTCTGCGGATTCTTCAGATTCGGACAGCGAGGATGAAGACGATAAGAGTGATGCAACGGATACAGACACAAAGACAGCAAGACTTACGGTGCTTGCTTCTGCATCTATGATCAGCTCGGATATCACAGATCAGCTGACGACACTGGATAACCTGACTTTGTTTGTAAATTCAGTGACAGAGAATTTTGATAATGTAAACAATGTTGCGATTGAAGCGAAGAGTCTTTCGACTGAGACCAACACACCGATGCATGCAGGTGCATTCAGCATCCTTGTGATCTTTATTATTCCGCTTGCAATTCTGATCCTTGGATTTGTGATCTGGATGAGAAGACGGAAAGCGTAAGAGGCAGGAGGAAAAAAGATGGAGAAAAAAACAAGGACAATAGGAATCCTTCTGCTCGTACTGCTTGCTCTGCTCATTACATTTTTCGGGCTGAAAAAATGGAATACATCTAAGTCAGAGGCAGAAGAGAAGAAAAAAGAAAACGCAGTGGTGCATATTTTTGAGACAGATTCGCTGGAGTCGATCGAGTATAAAGAAGCATCTGGGGAAGAAATGTCCTTTGTAAAAGAGGATGATACCTGGGAGTATGCGCCGGACACCACGATCGCACTGACGGAGAGCAGTATGCAAAATATGGAAGATGCATTTTCGGATATTCAGGCGGTAAAAGAGATCAAGAATCCGGATGACCTTTCGGACTATGGATTTGATTCGCCGGAATATAATCTTACGCTGACCGGAAAGGATGGCGAGGCACATAAATTTCTAATCGGGAATGCTTCCGGAGAAAATTATTATTTCATGGAAGATGGAACAGAAAAAGTGTACACGGTATCGGCAGATCTGATTTCGGAAATGGTATGGCAGCTTGCAGATGTTGCTGAAAAGGACAGCTTTGTAACAGTTACATCCGATAACTTTGTAAAAGAGACTGTGACAAAACCGGGTGACGAGGTAAAAACCTACGAAGCGGACAATGAGGATCAGGAAGATACTGTCACAAGTATTATGACAGCACTTTCCGGATTCTATTTTACAGATTGTGCAGATTATCATGTGACGGACGCGACGCTTGGCAATTACGGGCTTGCGGAAGATCAGCGGACGAAGGTGGAGCTGACTTACAAGGATACGTCGGATGATGACAAGGAAAAGACAGTTACATTCTATGTGGGAAGCAAGGACGACAGTGCGACCTACTATTATGTACAGATGGACGGTTCACAAAGAGTAAGCCGGGTACTGATCGATACGGTAGAGAAAGCGCTTGGATGGAAAGTGGACAGTAGTGCAGAGTAAAAGAATACAAAGAGAAAATTAAATAAATCTGCTAAGAAAGAAAAAGGGATGATGTCTTTCAGGAAAGGACAGAGTCCCTTTTTTGAGTGTACGTTTTTACAAATTTATCCGCAGGAATCATTGACGCTGAAAAACCAACAGTGATACTATACAGATAATACGGAAAAATGAACGTTATACAATACGGAATGAGGAGAAACGATATGCCAATCATATACAATGAAAAAACAAGAGAGTTTCATCTCTACAACCAGGAGATCAGCTATATCATCAAGATCCTTGACAACGACCAGCCGGGACAGCTCTACTACGGAAAACGCCTGACACACAGAGAAGATTTCAGCCATCTTTTTGAATATGCGATGCGTGATATGTCACCGTATGCTTTCGAGGGGAATTCTACATTCTCACTGGAGAATATCAAGCAGGAGTATCCGACTTTCGGCTGCGGAGATATGCGTTTTCCGGCATATGAGATCGAGCGGGAGAACGGAAGCCATGTAGTCGAGTTTGTATATAAAGAGCATAAAATTTATAATGGCAAACCAAAGCTTGAAGGACTTCCGGCGACTTATGTAGAAAGTGATGATGAGGCGCAGACTCTGGAACTGGTTCTGGAGGATACAAGTATCAATACAAGAATTGTCCTTTTATATACGATCTATGAAGCATTTCCGGTGATCGCGAGAAGTGTACGTTTTGAATGTGATTCTGACGAAAAGATCACACTTCTTTCTGCAATGAGCGCCTGTGTGGATCTGCCGGACAAGGATTATGAGATGATCGATCTTGCCGGTGTGTGGGCGAGAGAGCGCTATGTGAGAAGACATAAGCTGGATTACGGTATCCAGAGTATTTACAGTATGCGCGGATGCAGCAGCTACCAGTTCAATCCGTTCCTTGCACTTGCGCGTGAAAATGCAGACGAGTTCCAGGGGCAGGTCTACGGTTTCAGTCTGGTTTACAGCGGAAATTTCCTTGCACAGACAGAGGTAGACAATTATGATACCGCCCGTGTGCTGATGGGAATCCATCCAAATGGATTTAAGTGGACACTTGGAAAAGGCGAATCCTTCCAGACACCGGAGATGGTAATGGTATATTCGGAAGCCGGACTTAACGGAATGAGCCAGACCTTTCACAAGCTGTACCGCACACGTCTGGCAAGGGGAACCTGGAGAGATAAGGTTCGCCCGATCCTGATCAACAGCTGGGAAGCATTTTATTTTGATTTTGATGCGCCAAAGCTTCTGGGACTTGCGGATGCGGCAGCAGATCTTGGAATGGAGCTTTTTGTATTGGATGACGGATGGTTTGGAAAGAGAGATGACAGTACTTCTTCCCTTGGCGACTGGTATCCGAATGAGGAAAAGCTGAAAGGAACGTTAAAGGAGCTGGCAGAAAAGATCAATGCCAAAGGTTTAAAATTCGGGCTCTGGATTGAACCGGAGATGACAAACAAAGACAGTGATCTGTACAGGGCGCATCCGGACTGGCTTCTTGCAGAACAGGGCAAGCGGATCTGCCACAGCCGGACACAGTATGTACTGGATTTTTCTAAGAAAGAGGTACGTGAATATATCGGGGACATGCTGGAAAATCTTCTTGCAGAAGTGCCGGTATCTTATATCAAATGGGATATGAACCGTACATTTTCAGAGGTGTTCTCCAATGGAAATGACAGAGAGTATCAGGGAAAGGTCTGCCACAAATATATCCTTGGTGTGTATGAACTGTATGAGCGCCTGACCAGCCGTTTTCCGCATGTATTGTTTGAATCCTGTGCAAGTGGTGGGGCAAGATTTGACCCGGGAATGCTTTATTATGCACCGCAGGGATGGACTTCGGATGATACTGACGCAATCGAACGTCTGAAAATCCAGTATGGAACTTCAATGGTTTATCCGGTGAGTTGTATGGGAAGCCATGTATCAGCTTCACCGAACCATCAGACAAACCGTGTGACACCGCTCGAGACAAGAGCAGATGTGGCTTACTTTGGAACTTTTGGATATGAGCTTGACCTTTTAAAGCTTGGCGAGGAAGATAAGGCAGAAATCCGCCGTCAGATCGCATTTATGAAGGAGAAGAGAGATCTGATCCAGAAAGGAACTTTCTATCGACTGAAGAGTCCGTTTGAGGGAAATGAGACCGCATGGATGATCGTATCGGAGGATCAGAAGAAGGCGCTGGTTGGTTATTACCGGGTAATGCAGCCGGTCAATGTTGGATTTAAGAGACTGAAGCTGAAAGGGCTGAAAGAAGATACCTGTTATAAGGTCAGCGGATATGCTTATGACTGCTATGGCGATGAGCTGATGCAAGTCGGAATGATCCTGTCCGATTCTGCGTCCGGTGTATGGAAGAAGGGCGTGAATGATAAGGGAGATTTCCAGGCGGAAGTGTTTGAGATTGTAGCTGTGTAAGCCGGAATATATGGAAAGGACGAAATGGGAGAACCGTTTCGTCCTCTTGCGTTTTTGGAAGAAAAATTATATGATGTTTCTAAAAGACTTAAAGAGGTTTAAAATGGAACGACTATACGATAAATTAAAAGCATATTCCGAGAGCGATTTTTACGCATTTCACATGCCAGGACATAAGAGAAACAAGACACTTCTTGGAATTGAACTCCCATACGATCTGGATATCACGGAAATCGATGGTTTCGATGATCTGCATCACGCAGATGGTATTTTAAAAGAAGAGCAGGAAAGAGCCGCAAGGGTATTTGGGGCAGAGGAAAGTCATTTTCTGGTAAATGGAAGTACTGCCGGAATTTTAAGTGCAGTGATGGGATGTACGCACCGGGGAGATAAGATTCTGGTGGCACGCCATTGTCACAAATCCATTTACCATGCAATTTATATGAATGGTCTTGTACCGCGCTATGTGTATCCGGAATTTGATATTTCCATGCATATGAACGGGGAGATCAGCAAAGAAGATGTGGCAAAAGCACTTGCTGCAGAGCCGGATATCAAAGCCGTTGTGATCGTATCGCCAAATTATGATGGCGTGGTATCGGATGTGAAAGGAATTGCAGAAGTGGCACATTCGTATAGGATTCCACTGATCGTAGATGAAGCACATGGACCGCATTTCGGATTTCATCCGGCATTTCCGGGGCGCGCAAATGATCTGGGAGCAGATGTGGTGATCAATAGTCTGCACAAGACACTGCCTTCTCTTACACAGACTGCAATCCTGCATATCAACGGAAAGCTTGCCAATCGAAGAAGAATTAAGAAATATCTGGATATGTTGCAGAGCAGCAGTCCGTCGTATATTTTCATGGCAAGCCTGGATGCCTGCGTGGATTTCCTGGATGGAAAATGTGAGGAAGCATTTGAACTTTATGTAGAGAGGCTGCAAAAGTTCAGAGAAGAGCTGAAGCCATTACAGCATTTACAGATTCTCCGTACAGAACATTATGATATTTCCAAAGTTGTGATTTCCACAGCAAATGCAAATATTACAAGTCCGGAGCTTGCGGACCGGCTGCGAAAAGAATATCATCTGGAAATGGAAATGACCGGAGGAACCTATGTACTTGCGATGACGACCGTGGCAGATACGCAGGAAGGACTGAACAGGTTAAAAGCTGCATTACTGGAAATAGACGATCAGCTGGAAGCAAAAACCGCCGTTTCCGGAAGCATAGAGATTTCCGGAGAGCTTCCTAGACTGGAGCAGTATTTTACACCGCAGGAGGCAGCAGAACGGGAAGAAGACGGAGAAGCAGAAGAGATTCCGTGGAAAGAAAGTGAAGGACACATTTCTCTGGAATACGCATATCTCTACCCACCGGGAAGCCCGGTTATCGTACCCGGAGAGCGGATCAGCCGGGAAGCAGTAGAACTTCTTTGTTATTATGAAACACAGAATCTCCAAATAGAAGGAATACAGACGGAAGGCAAGATAAAGGTGTGGAAACATGAGTAAAATATATTATCTGATGGGAAAAAGTTCAACAGGGAAAGACACAATCTACAAAGAACTGAGAAAAAGAATGCCACAGTTAAAAAATGTAACGATCTATACAACTCGTCCACGGCGTGAGGGAGAAAAAGAAGGCGAAGAATATTTCTTTACAGACGAAACTGAACTTGAAAAGTTCAAAAAAGAAGGCCGATTGATCGAAGAACGTGCTTACAATACAGTTTATGGTATCTGGCACTATTTCACCGCTGATGACGGACAGTTCAATTTTGAACAAAAAAATCAGGATTATCTCATGATCGGAACTCTTGAATCCTATGAAAAATTGAAAACCTATTTTGGAAACGAAAAAGTAGTTCCACTTTACATCGAGGTAGAAGACGGAGAGCGCTTAACCCGCGCCCTCGCCCGTGAGAAAACCCAGAAAGAACCCAAATACGCCGAAATGTGCCGCCGTTTCCTCGCCGATTCCAAAGATTTCTCCGAAGAAAACCTCGCCCACGCCGGAATCACAGAACGCTACGAAAACACAGACCTTGAAGACGTACTTGAGAAAATCTGTAAAAAGATACTTGAACAGTAGAGATTTCAACACCCAAGCGAGACAGGCTCCGCCTGTCTATATGAACTTCTCATTGAGAAATTCATGAAGTTTATTAAATAAGATTTTATAATGTAGTGGAGTCAATATCCAGAAAAAAAGAAATCCATCTTCGGTATCAGCGCCTTTGCACTATGGAACCGAAGATGGATTTCGTTTTTTCGTCATATTTCCACGCTACGCATGACTCTAATTCAAGAAGTTCTCAATAATCACCCCTTCTGCTTCCTCTTCCGTCATTCCAAGAGTCCGCAGCTTGATCAACTGCTCATCATTGATCCTTCCGATCGCAGCTTCGTGGATAATAGCCGCATCCACATGCTTCGCATTGATCTCAGGAATTGAACTTACTTCTGCATGATCCATGATAATAGAATCACACTGAACATGTGCATGGCAACGGTTCTTTCCGACAGCCCTCGGATGGAAGACCTGTCTGGATTCGCCTTTTGCGACCGAACGGGATACGATCTGCGCAGAGCTGCCTTCTCCGAGCAGTTCCACCATCATATTTGAAGTAGCTTCCTGTTTTCCATGTGTCATCAGTTTTTCAATGACATAAAGCTTGGAACCGGCTTCCAGATGTACATTATTTTCACGAACTGTAGAATCGACTCCTTTGATCTGAGCAGTATCCAGCGTAAATACAGAATTTTCACCAAGATAAACTTCGGTAACGGGATTGAGTACACGGGCTCCGGTGCCTTCACCCTCTCCGTAATGCTTTTCTACATAGCGTACATTTGCATTTTTTTCCACATGGAAAGTATGAATACCATCATGGCGGCTTTCGTTACATCCGCTGTTGTGGATACCACATCCGGCAACGATAGTTACATTTGCACCTTCTGCTACATAAAAATCATTGTAAACAACGTCCGTCATTCCGCTTGCGTCAACAACAACCGGAATATGAACTTCTTCGCCGTCTGTTTTTCCATCGATGAAAATATCGATTCCCGGCTTGTCCTGTTTTTTCTTGATTTTAATATGCTCACTGTCACCGTGGCAGAGCGCGATCCCATTATGTCGTAAATTGAATGCACCGGACTGTGTAAAACCGATATCATCGATCTGAGCTAATACTTTTTCTGTAATTTTATCCAATAAAGTCATTGTATCTTCCTCCCCTGTTATCTACATTTCAGACAGCTGTAAGAATCTGCTGTCTTCCCTAATAATTGTGGAAGGATATCCGCGGTCTGTCCGATCGAAGCAATCTTTCCGCCTTCGATTACCATGATCCGGTCAGCCATCTGGATGATTCTTTCCTGATGGGAAATAAGAATAAGACTCTGCTTTTTCTCTTTGTGCATTTTTTCAAACTGTTCGATCAACATAGAAAAACTCCAGAGATCGATTCCGGCCTCCGGTTCATCGAAAATACAGAGTTTGTGCGGCTTTGCGAGAACGGTTGCAATTTCCAGCCGCTTCATTTCACCGCCGGATAAGGTTCCGTCTACTTCACGTTCAATGTATTCGTTGGCACAAAGTCCAACGGTACTTAAAAGTCTGCAACAGACATCTCTTGTCAGATCTTCTCCAGCCGCAAGTGATAAAAGCTTGCTTACCGTCATTCCTTTGAAGCGCGGTGGCTGCTGGAATGCGTAACCGATTCCGGCTTCTGCCCTGTGGTTGATATCATAATCACTGATATCGGTTCCGTCTAAGATGATCTGTCCGGCACTTGCCTGGTCAATCCCCATCAGCACTTTTGCAAGTGTGGATTTGCCACCTCCGTTCGGACCGGTGATCACCAGCATTTCCCCGTCTTCTACGTTAAAACTGATATTTTCTACGATACTTCGTTCTATTCCGTTTTCATTCACCTGGAATGTAAGATTTTTTACCTCCAGCATGAGTTCATCCCCTTTCTGTGTAAGAAACTTATATAAAGTTTGTCTGGCCAAAATACCTTTTGCCCCCAACATCTTGTATGATGTAAGTATCAAAAGAATAAATTGCGTGGAAATGGAGCAATCCGATTACATCATTGGATACAGAAGCTTTATATATTCATGCTTAAAACATATCGGAAAAGTTGTCATCTTTTATTATTGAGAAGATAGTTTGTGTGCAGAAGATATGATTTCAACATACCTACAAAGCGAAATTCGCAGAATTTTCAGAAATAATTCAGAAAGACCACAGGAATTTGCTCTAGGTATCTGCATAAATTTATGTTATACTAATGGAATAGTAAGAAAGAAGAGGGTGATAATATGTCAGGATTTAAAGATGTCGTAGGACATAGCGAGATCATTCAGTATATACAGAACGCAGTTACAGAAGATAAAGTATCACATGCTTATATTCTGAACGGCGAGAAGGGATCTGGAAAGAAGATGCTTGCAGGTCTTTTTGCACAGACTCTGCAGTGCGAAAAGGGCGGAGCAGAACCGTGCTATGAGTGCCATTCGTGCAAGCAGGCAGTCAGCGGCAATCATCCGGATATTATCTGGGTAACGCATGAAAAGCCGAACAGCATCAGTGTAGATGATATCCGGGTTCAGATCAATGGGGATATTCAGGTGAAGCCTTATAATGGAAAATACAAGATCTACATTGTGCCGGATGCAGATATGATGACTGTACAGGCACAGAATGCTCTGCTGAAGACAATCGAAGAGCCACCTGCTTATGCGGTAATTCTGCTTCTTACAGAGAATGCGAACAGTCTGCTCCCAACGATCTGCTCAAGATGCGTTATGCTGAAGCTCCGTAACATTAAGGATCAGCTTGTGAAAAGGTATCTGATGGAGCAGCTTCAGGTTCCTGATTACAAGGCAGACGTGTGTACTGCATTTGCACAGGGCAATATTGGAAAAGCTGCTATGCTGGCAGGTTCTGAGCATTTTAATGAAATTAAAGATGAGGCAGTTCGTCTGCTGAAGAATATCGATACCATGGAACTCGGTGATCTGGTGGAAGCTGTGAAACGGATTTCCGCTTACAAGATTGAGATCACAGATTATCTGGACATCCTTATGATCTGGTATCGTGATGTTCTGATCTATAAAGCAACAATGAATATCGACAGACTGATTTTCGGTGAAGAGATCGACAGTATCAGGGAGCGTGCGAAAAAGAGCTCTTATGAAGGAATTGAGACAATTCTGGAAGCACTTGAGAAAGCAAAGGCGAGACTGCGCGCCAATGTCAACTTTGATCTTGTCATGGAACTTCTTCTGTTGACAATAAAGGAGAACTAGGGAATGACAAAAGTAATTGGAGTCCGTTTTCGGACTGCAGGAAAGATCTATTTTTTCTCACCGGGCAAATTTGAGGTGAAGCGTGGCGATCAGGTAATTGTAGAGACCGCGAGAGGAGTAGAATTCGGTAACGTTGTGATGGGACCGAAGGAAGTGAAGGATGAAGAGATCACCCAGCCTCTTAAGACAGTGATCCGCCTGGCGACAGAGGATGACCGCCGTGTAGAAGAAAAGAATCGCAAAAAAGAAAAAGAAGCATTTCAGATTTGTCTGGAAAAGATCCACAAGCATGGACTGGAGATGAAGCTGATCGATGCAGAATATACCTTTGACAACAATAAAGTGCTGTTTTACTTTACCGCAGACGGAAGAATTGATTTCCGTGAACTGGTAAAGGATCTGGCAGCGGTATTCCGTACCAGGATTGAACTTCGCCAGATCGGTGTAAGAGATGAGACGAAGATCCGCGGAGGAATCGGAATCTGTGGACGAGAGCTTTGCTGCCACACCTATCTGTCTGAGTTTGCACCGGTTTCGATCAAGATGGCAAAAGAACAGAATCTGTCTCTGAACCCGACTAAGATTTCAGGTGTATGTGGCAGACTGATGTGCTGCCTGACAAATGAGGAAGAGACATACGAGGAACTCAACAATAATCTTCCGTCTGCAGGTGAGGCGGTGACAACTCCGGAAGGACTGAAAGGTGAAGTACAGTCATTAAGCGTACTGCGTCAGCTTGTCAGGGTTATTGTAACTTTGGACAATGATGAGAAAGAAATCCGTGAATATCCGGCAGCTGACCTGAAGTTCAAACCGCGCCGCCGGAAAAAGGATGTGAAGCTTTCCAAACAGGAAATGAAAGAGCTTGCAGCTCTGGAGAAAGGTGAAGGAGCGTCAAAGTTAGATGACAAATAATCTTAAGCCGGGAGAACGGCTCGATGATTTACAGATAAAAGGCTATGAGATCATCCAGAGCCCGGGGCGGTTCTGCTTCGGAATGGATGCAGTGCTTTTAAGTGCCTTTGCCAAAGTAAAAGCGGGAGAATGCGTTCTTGATCTTGGAACAGGAACGGGAATTCTCCCGATTCTTTTGGCTGCAAAGACAAAAGGAAAGCATTTTACAGGACTGGAGATTCAGGAAGAAAGTGCGGATATGGCGTGTCGGAGTGTCCGGCACAACCGGCTTGAGGAGCAGATCGACATTGTGACGGGAGATATCAAAGAAGCGTCACAGATATTTGGAAAAGGTTCCATGGATGTGATAACAACGAACCCTCCATACATGATCGGAGGTCATGGAATGGCTAATCCGGAAAGTGCTAAGGCAATTGCGAGGCATGAGGTACTGTGCACACTGGAGGATATTATCCGGGAAAGTGCACGGATTTTAAAAGCCGGAGGAAGATTTTATATGGTACACAGACCGTTTAGGCTCGCAGAGATTCTGACAGCAATGTGTGAGGCGAAGCTGGAGCCAAAAAGAATGCGTCTGGTGTATCCATATGTGGATAAGGAACCGAACATGGTTTTAATAGAAGGAATCCGTGGTGCCAAATCGCGGATGACAGTAGATCCGCCACTGATCGTTTATGAGAAGGACGGCAGCTATACACGGGAGATCCTGGAGTATTACGGGATGACAGGAACTGGAAAGGAGTAACGAATGGCAGGAACATTATATTTGTGTGCAACACCGATTGGCAATCTGGAAGATATGACGTTCCGGGTGATCCGGACGCTGAAAGAAGTTGACCTGATCGCGGCAGAAGATACCAGGAACAGTATTAAACTGCTGAATCATTTTGAGATTAAAACACCGATGACCAGTTATCATGAGTATAATAAGATAGAAAAGGGACACGCTCTGGTGGAAAAACTTCTTACAGGGATGAATATTGCGCTGATCACCGATGCCGGTACACCAGGGATCTCAGATCCGGGTGAGGAACTGGTGAAAATGTGCTATGAAGCCGGAATTACGGTCACTTCCCTTCCGGGAGCCGCTGCCTGTATTACGGCACTGACACTTTCCGGGCTTTCCACCAGAAGATTTGCATTTGAGGCATTTCTTCCAACGGACAAAAAGGAAAGACAGGCAGTCCTAGGTGAGCTTGTAGATGAGACAAGAACGATGATCGTTTACGAAGCGCCGCACCGTCTGGTGAGAACCTTGAGAGAGCTTGGAGAAGTTCTTGGTGGGGACAGACATCTGACTGTGTGCCGGGAACTTACAAAAAAGCATGAGACTGCATTTCGCACCACATTTGCGGAAGCGGTTTCCTATTATGAGAGCAACGATCCGAAGGGGGAGTGTGTGCTTGTGATCGAGGGGAAGAGCCGGGAGAGCATTTTACAGGAGGAGCGCGCAAAATGGGAAGAAATGACGGTTCAGGAGCATATGGATTACTATATGAACCAGGGAATCGATAAGAAAGAAGCCATGAAAAAGGTGGCAAAAGACCGTGGAGTCGGAAAGAGGGACATTTATAAAGAACTGCTGTAAGGCTTTCGTCAATTTGTACACCTTCTTAAAAAATCTTTGTTCAACCCGGTCATAGACCGACGATGTAAAAACAGATATACTTTATTTCAGAAACAAGAACAGCGACAGTGTGTAAGAATCGCACAAAGATTTAGGAGGAAAAATAAATGGCAAGCTTATCATTAAAGCATATTAACAAAACATATCCGAACGGATTTGAAGCAGTTAAAGATTTCAACCTTGAAATTGAAGATAAAGAATTTATCATTTTTGTAGGACCATCTGGATGTGGTAAATCTACCACACTTCGTATGATCGCAGGTCTGGAAGAGATCACAAGCGGTGAACTCAAGATCGGTGACAAAGTGGTAAATGATGTAGAACCAAAAGACAGAGATATCGCGATGGTATTCCAGAACTATGCTCTGTACCCACATATGACTGTATATGATAACATGGCATTCGGACTTAAATTAAGAAAAGTTCCGAAACCGGAGATTGATAAGATGGTTCGTGAAGCAGCTAAGATCCTTGACCTTGAACCACTGCTTGACCGTAAACCAAAAGCTCTTTCAGGTGGACAGAGACAGCGTGTTGCTATGGGACGTGCAATCGTTCGTAACCCGAAGGTATTCCTTATGGATGAACCACTTTCCAACCTGGATGCTAAACTTCGTGGACAGATGCGTATCGAGATTTCCAAACTTCATCAGAGACTTGGTACAACAATCATCTACGTAACACATGACCAGACAGAAGCTATGACACTGGGAACCAGAATCGTAGTTATGAACGCAGGTGTTGTTCAGCAGGTAGATACACCACAGGTACTTTATGATACCCCATGCAACCTCTTCGTTGCAGGATTCATCGGATCACCACAGATGAACTTCCTTGATGCTGTATGCCAGAAGAAGGGTGACAAAGTTGTCCTCAAAGTTGGACCGGCTGATATTGAACTTCCACCGGCAAAAGCAAAGAAACTTATCGATGGAGGATATGAAGGAAAGACTGTTGTCCTTGGAATCCGTCCGGAAGATGTACATGATGAGCAGATGTTTATCACATCTTCACCGAATACAGTTATTCAGGCTAAGATCCGTGTATATGAAATGCTTGGTGCTGAAGTTTATCTCCACTTTGATTATGAAGGAGCTACAATGACAGCCCGTGTTGATTCTAGAACAACAGCAAGAACAGGGGATACAGTTACATTCGCATTCGATGCTGAAAAGATCCATGTGTTCGACAAAGAGACAGAAAAGACAATTACAAACTAAGATGTGAAATTATTTGCCGGAGTTTCCGATTTTGGAGACTCCGGTTAAAATTTTCTTGACAATCGGGCTATTCGTGGTATATAGTTACGTTAATAAAGGGGAGTAACCTACGCAAGGGAATCCGCGTTTGTGGTGTCGTCAGTACGGTGGAAGCATCCGGTACCACAAGAAAATGGTGAGACTTTTATTGCATTATTTGTTGTGCAATAAGGGTTTCTTTTTTTGTACATTTTTATCGAAAGAGAGCTTCGTTGCATAAGAAATTCAGGAATGTGAATACTCAGAAACAGGAGGCGGAAAGGATGAAAGAAATTTATCAGTCATCGGTAAAAGAAGTGCTTGGACAGATGGGAAGCAGAGAAGAGGGACTTACGATAAAAGAAGTGGAAAAGTCCCGTGAAAAATGTGGATGGAATGAGCTCGCGGAGGGAAAGAAAAAAAGTGTGCTGCAGATTTTTATGGAGCAGTACAAGGATTTCCTGGTGATTATCCTGATTGCATCGGCGATTATTTCAGGAATTTTAGGAGACGCAGAAAGTGCGGCAGTTATTGTGATCGTCATTACAATGAATGCGATTTTGGGAACCGTGCAGACGGTAAAAGCAGAGCAGTCGCTTCAGAGCCTGAAAAAGCTTTCAGGACCGGAGGCGAAGGTTCTCAGGAATGGTACGGTGACACCGATTCCGGCAAGAGAACTGGTAGTTGGAGATGTGATCCTTCTGGAAGCCGGGGATTATGTTCCGGCAGACGGACGACTGATCGAGAACGCAAGTCTGAAGATCGATGAAAGTGCACTGACCGGGGAGAGTCTTGCAGTTGAGAAGAGCCTGGATGAAATCGAAGAGGAAGTGCCGCTTGGTGACCGGAACAATATGTTATTTTCGGGAAGCTTTGTTACTTACGGACGTGGAAGAGCCGTTGTGACAAGTGTAGGTATGCAGACAGAAGTCGGAAAGATTGCCGGACTTTTGAAATCAACATCTGAAAAGCAGACTCCGCTTCAGGTGAATCTGGAAGAGTTCGGAAAGAAGCTTTCGGTTCTGATCCTGGTATTTTGCGGAATCTTATTTGGAATCAGTGTATTTCGTGGAGAAAATATCGGAAGCGCGTTTATGTTTGCAGTAGCACTTGCGGTTGCAGCAATCCCGGAGGCATTAAGTTCAATTGTAACAATCGTCCTTTCTTTCGGAACGCAGAAGATGGCCAAGGAGCATGCAATCATTCGAAAACTGCAGGCGGTAGAAGGTCTTGGAAGTGTCTCCGTGATCTGTTCGGATAAAACCGGAACTCTCACGCAGAATAAGATGACTGTTGAAGATTATTATATAGAAGGCAGAAGAATCCGGGCAGATGAGATCGATATGGCAGATCCGGCACAGAGATTTCTGCTTGATTGCAGCATTTTATGTAACGATTCTACCAATGAAAATGGAGTGGAAATCGGAGATCCGACAGAGACAGCGCTGATCAATCTGGGAAGCCGCTATGGAGTGGAAGCTGCAGAAGTAAGAGAAAGTTATCCAAGAGAAGATGAGATTCCATTTGACAGTGACCGGAAAATGATGTCGACGCTTCACCGGATAGACGGCGAAAACCGGATGATCGTCAAAGGTGCGGTTGACCGTCTCCTGGATCTGACAGACCAGATCTGGACAGAAAATGGAATAAGGGAGATTACAAAAGAAGATAAAGAAAAGATTCAGAGTCAGAATCAGGAATTTTCAATGGAAGGTCTTCGAGTGCTGGCATTTACTTTCCGGGAGATTCCGGAAGAACATCTGCTGACCGCAGAGGATGAGGACCATCTGGTATTTCTCGGAATGATCGCGATGATGGATCCGCCGAGGGAAGAGTCAAAAGCGGCAGTAGAAGAATGTATCAAAGCAGGCATCCGTCCGGTGATGATCACGGGAGACCATAAGATCACGGCAGCAGCGATCGCAAAACGGATCGGCATTTTAAAGGATTTATCCGAAGCCTGTGAGGGCGTGGAGATTGAAAATATGAGTGACGAGGAGTTGCGGGGATTTGTCCCGAAGATTTCTGTCTATGCAAGGGTTTCGCCGGAACATAAGATCCGGATCGTCCGTGCATGGCAAGAGCGCGGAAATATTGTATCGATGACCGGTGACGGTGTCAACGATGCACCGGCTCTTAAGCAGGCAGATATAGGTGTTGCAATGGGAGTAACCGGAACAGAAGTTGCCAAAGATGCAGCGGCGATGGTACTTACAGACGATAATTTTGCCACAATTGTAAAAGCAGTGGAAAACGGACGAAACTTATACCGTAATATCAAGTATGCGATCCAGTTTCTGTTATCGGGAAACTTCGGTGCAATTCTCGCTGTTTTATATGCATCGATCGCAGGACTTCCGGTTCCGTTTGCACCGGTTCATCTGCTTTTTATCAACCTGCTGACTGATAGTCTCCCGGCAATTGCACTGGGAGTAGAACCGCATACCAGTGATGTGATGAATGAGAAGCCAAGACCGGCAGACGAGTCGATCCTGACAAAAGATTTCCTGTCAAAGATTGGTCTGGAAGGACTGGTGATCGGTGTAATGACGATGATCAGTTTTCTGACAGGATATCATCAGGACGGTGCACTTCTTGGAAGTACTTATGCATTTGGAACGCTCTGTCTTGCACGGCTGTTTCACGGATATAACTGTAAATCAGATCATCCGGTGATTTTTACCAAACGGTTTTTCAATAATAAATGGATGCAGGGCGCATTTGCACTGGGCGCAATTCTGATCACGGCTGTACTTACAATTCCGGGGCTGCATCAGGTGTTCAAAGTAGAAACATTGAACTTTGAACAGCTTGGGACTGTCTACCTGTATGCATTTGCCTGTTTTCCAATCATACAGCTTCTGAAGTGGGTACGTGGAAAATTATCTGAGTAACAATATGGGAAAATGCTTACTGGTTGTAAGGGGATTAACCATAAATATATTGTAGTAGAATGGAGAAAATAGTGGATTTTAGTAAATTATCTATAAAAAAAATCCGGGAATTGATCGTATTTACAGCGCTGATCGTAGTTGCATTGTGGAAATTTGATGTGGTTCTTGGCGTGATCAAGGCGGTATGGGGGATTATTTTTCCCTTCGCTCTTGGCGGTGCGATCGCGTTTGTGATCAATGTTCCGATGAGCTTTCTGGAGAAAAAATTATTTGGAAAGGCAAAAGAGAAAGGAAGTAAGGCGGCAGGAAAGCTTGCAAGACCGATCAGTCTTCTTCTTACGATCGTACTGGTAGTGGGGGTGATTGTGCTTGTTATGTTCGGTCTGATTCCGCAGCTTACGGCAACAATTGGAAGTCTGATGAACAGTATTGCAGATTTTATTCCGCAGATGCAGAGCTGGGTACGGGAATTTACGCACAATAACCGGGAAATCATGGATCTTGTGAACCAGGTGGAGTTCAATCCGAATAAGGCAATCCAGTGGGGGATGAGTATTCTCGGAAATGGTGCGGGAAATTTTATGAATACAACGATGACAGCAGTTGGATCCATCGTCAGTGGAGTTACTACATTTTTTATTGCCTTTTCCTTTGCCTGCTATATTCTTTTCCAGAAAGAAAAACTGCATGTGCAGGTGAGAAAAGTGTTTTTCGCGTTTATTCCAAAACGAAAAGCAGAAGTGATTCTTGAAGTCTGTTCCCTGACCTACCGTACCTTCGCAAACTTCCTTACCGGACAGTGCCTGGAAGCAGTCATCCTCGGAAGTATGTTTGTAATTACATTAAGTATACTGAAAATGCCGTATGCACTGCTGATTGGAATCATCATATCCTTCACAGCCCTGATCCCAATCTTTGGAGCCTTCATCGGCTGCGTACTTGGCGGCCTCCTGATCTTCATGGTGAGCCCGAAACAGGCAATCCTTTTCATCCTTGTATTTCTGATCCTCCAGCAGATCGAAGGTAACCTGATCTACCCACACGTAGTCGGCAACTCCGTAGGGCTTCCCTCCATCTGGGTCCTCGCTGCAGTCACCATCGGCGGTAACCTTCTGGGAATCGTAGGAATGCTCATCTTCATCCCATTAGTGTCCGTACTCTATACCCTCTTCCGGGAATATGTGTATTTGCGTTTGAAAAAACAACATATTAAGAGAGTGACAAAAACAGAGGTAGAAGAATATACTGTAGAAGAAATTAATCGAATGAAAGAGTTATACAAAAAAGAACATCCTGAGAAAAATAATTGAATAAAGAAATGGTTTTCTACATATAAATGTATCGAAAACCGCAGCAAAAGCCTGCAACTTTGAGATGCAATCTCAAAGAGCAGGCTTTTCTACTCCCCATTTATAGTTTGGCGGAAAAGTATGACTTGTAGAATGTCAGCCGGGTGGAAAATAAATTGTGTTCAAATTCAATTTTTTGTGCAATGGAGACGAAACTCAGGAATCGTGGAAGCCATTGCTGAACACGATTCCCGCCCTAAGAGGTTCGTCGGAATGGTTTGCACAACTTGAATTTGAACACAATTTATTTTCCACCCGGCGTCCCCTCTCCAACACTCTTCCCCATCCAAGAAAGGAGAAAAAATGCTCAACTACCTGTGGTCGGGAATGATTCTTATTGGCATCCTTTTTGCCGCTTTCTCCGGAAAAATGTCGGATATCACAATCGCCGCCTTAGATTCCTCTAAAGAAGCTGTCACACTCTGTATTACCATGATGGGCGTCATGTCCTTCTGGACCGGACTCATGGAAATCGCAGAAAAATCCGGCATTCTGAAAACGGCAGCTGACTGTCTTTCCCCTCTGATCCATTTCCTCTTTCCAGAACTTCCAAAAGATCATCCGGCAGAAAAACCAATCGCGGCAAACATCATTGCAAATATCCTCGGACTTGGCTGGGCGGCAACTCCGGCAGGCCTTGAAGCAATGGAAGAGCTTCAGAAGCTGGAAGAAGACCGCCGCCTTGGAAAAGCAGCAGGACCGGTAAGAAAAAGAGGCGTTGCAAGCAATGAGATGTGTACCTTCCTGATCGTAAATATTTCTTCACTGCAGCTGATCCCGGTGGCGGTGATCGCCTACCGGAGCCAGTACGGAAGCGTGAATCCGACAGCGGTTGTTGGACCTGGGATTGTGGCAACGGCGGTCAGTACCGGAGCGGCGATTTTGTTTTGCAGGATAATGGACCGGAAAAGCTAGAATTTCTGTAGCTTTTTGTAACATACCTTGACTAAAGTACAAAAAAACGCTATAATCAATATCACGGCAAAGCTTTAAACCATTGAAGTTTAAACCGCTAAAGTTTAAAGCCGTAAAGCCAAAACGGAAAAAGTTTGTTCGAAAAGAACATAGATGGAGGTATGTTATTATGAAAGCAAGAAAAATTTTAGCAGTATCACTTACTGCAGCAATGACACTGGCACTGGCTGCCTGTGGCGGAAGTTCATCAGACAAAGAATCTTCTTCAAAGGATTCATCAGACAAGGTATATAAGATCGGTATCTGCCAGCAGCTTGAGCATGCAGCTCTTGACGAGGCAACCAAAGGATTTGAAGAAGCCTGTGAAGAAAAATTCGGAAAAGACAAAGTGAAGTTCGATCTTCAGAACGGACAGGGCGAACAGGCAAACTGCGCAACCATCGTAAACAATTTTGTGGCAGATAATGATGACTTGATCCTTGCAAATGCAACAACTGCTCTTCAGTGTGCAGCAGCTGCAACAAGCACGATCCCGATTCTTGGAACATCTGTTACAGATTATGCAACTGCTCTTGATATTTCTGACTGGACAGGATCAACAGGTATGAACATTTCAGGAACCTGTGACCTTGCACCGATCGATGAACAGGAAGCAATGCTTAAAGAACTCCTTCCGGATGCAAAAACAGTAGGAATCCTCTACTGTTCAGCAGAACCGAACTCAGCATATCAGGCGAAGAAGTTCGAAGAAGCACTCGACAAAGATGGAATCAAATATAAAGAATACACAGCAGCAGACTCTAATGAAATCCAGTCTGTAGTAACAAGCGCAGTAGATGAGTGCGACGCACTTTACATCCCAACCGATAATACAATGGCATCTAATACAGAGATTATCAACAATATCTGTCTTCCGGCAAAAGTACCGGTAATCGCAGGTGAACAGGGAATCTGTGAAGGCTGTGGTATTGCAACTCTTTCTATCAGCTACTATGACATCGGATACAGAGCAGGTGAAATGGCTTACGAAATCCTCGTAAATGGAAAAGATATCTCAACCATGGATATTGAAAGTGCACCGAATGTTACAAAGATGTATAACAAAACAATTTGTGACGAACTCGGAATCACTGTTCCGGACGATTACGAAGCAATTGAGGAATAATCAGTATAGAAAGAGGCAAGAACAATGTATTTAGCAGCTTTAGATCCGATGTCTCTTGTGCGTGCACTTCCGGGAAATGTAGCGCAGGGGATCATCTGGGGAATTATGGCGCTTGGCGTTTATATCACCTTCCGCATTCTGGATTTTGCGGATCTGACGGTTGATGGATCACTGGCGACAGGCGGAGCGGTCGCTGTTATGCTGATCCGCGGCGGTATGAATCCGGCACTGGCACTTCTTTTCGCATTTCTGGCAGGTATGGCAGCCGGATTTGTGACAGGTATTTTACATACGTTTTTTGGAATTCCGGGCATTCTGGCCAGTATTCTGACGCAGATCGGACTTTACTCGGTGAATCTCGGAATCATGGGAAAATCCAATCAGGCAGTCAATGTTATGCAGTATAAATTGGTTGCATCGCTTCGTTATGTGACCGGCGAAGGAAGTGAATTGTTTTTTGTAAAGCTGATCGTGGCAGCACTTATCCTGATCGCAATTATTTACTGGTTCTTTGGAACTGAGCTTGGTGCATCGATCCGTGCAACCGGATGTAACCCGCAGATGGCAAGTGCACAGGGAATCAATACAGGCTTTACAAAGGTTCTGGCGCTTATGATCTCCAACGGACTTGTGGGACTTTCCGGTGGGATTTACGCACAGTACCAGGGAGCAGCCGATGTTAATATGGGACGAGGTGCCATTGTAATCGGACTTGCAGCCGTTATCATCAGCGAAGTTATTTTTGCAAAATTCTGTGCAGGCAGAAAAGCAGCCTTTGCATTTACACTGGGAGCAATCTTTATCGGAGCGATTATTTACTATATTGTAATCGCACTGGTATTGTGGCTGAAGATGCCTTCTGATTATATGAAACTGTTCTCAGCGGTAGTGGTTGCATGCTTCCTTGCAGTTCCGTACATGAAGGGTAAATATTTTACAAAGAAACGGAGGACTGCATAATGGGATATATGTTGGAAATCCAGAATATTCATAAAACCTTTAATCCGGGAACGATCAACGAAAAGGTCGCACTTAACGGAGTGAATCTGAACCTCAATCCGGGTGATTTCGTGACTATCATCGGTGGAAATGGTGCAGGAAAATCCACCACACTGAATGCGATCGCAGGAGTGTGGTCTGTAGACGAAGGAAAGATCATCATTGACGGAGTGGATATTACAAAGCTTTCAGAGCATAAAAGAGCACTTTATCTGGGAAGAGTTTTCCAGGATCCGATGACTGGAACTGCGGCAACCATGTCGATTGAAGAAAATATGGCGATCGCAGCCAGACGTGGCGAGCGCAGAGGTCTTGGATGGGGCATTACGAAAAAAGAGCGGGAGCGCTATAAAGAAGCCCTGAAAGAACTTGATCTTGGACTGGAAGACCGTCTGAGCAGTAAAGTCGGACTTCTTTCTGGTGGACAGCGACAGGCGATCACTCTTTTGATGGCGTCTCTTAAAAAGCCAAAGCTTTTACTTCTGGACGAGCATACTGCAGCACTTGACCCGAAAACTGCAGCGAAGGTACTTGCCATCTCCGATAAGATCATTCAGGAGCATCAGCTTACTGCAATGATGGTAACACATAATATGAAAGATGCCATCGCGCACGGCAATCGCCTGATCATGATGCATGAAGGAAAAATTATCTACGATGTATCAGGAGAAGAGAAAAAGAATCTGAAGGTTGCAGATCTGCTGGCGAAGTTTGAAGAAGTCAGCGGCGGCGAGTTTGCGAATGACCGGATGATGTTGTCGTAAAGAATATTTTGAAAATAAAATAATAGTAGAAAACAGGAACGAGGTTTTACGATTGATGTAGAGCCTCGTTTTTTTGCACGTCTTGTTTAAATGTACTATTAAAAAACAGAGCAGATTCTAAAATACTATAAAATCATAGAGAATACCTATTAGCAATACAGGATAGAAATTATCAATGAATCTCTTGAAAAATCCGGAATGGAAGAGAAAGAGGCAGAAGAAAGCCAAAGGACATTCCGTTGCATGCCATAGGGCGAAAGAAATCTTGTAAAGAAAATTGACATAAAAGTGTAAAGATGCTAGTATAATAAATAGAAAAGGTGCTACCGATGACGGTTCGCCTGATATTATTTGGTTATTAAAAATAACCGCTCATGTTTTCTCAGGACGATGGGCGGTTATTTTTGCGTCTTGGAATCATGCTTTCCACGCACATACCCAAGACTGTAAAAAGTCGCACACAGTGAAATCACTGCAATAAGGTCAGTAATGGTCAGCATAAGCTAGTTCTCCTTTCCAAGATTTCTCAATTAAGAGATGATCTATGTAATCGGAGCTATGAACCCTCCGCACAAAGCGAACCGCCATTCACGTCAGTGTGAAATAGCACCTTGAACTTATGGTAACAAACATAAAGAAGAAAATCAATATAAAATAAAATGACAGAATTGTCTAATCCATCAACTGCAATTCGTACAATTTCTTATACAACCCATCCTTCGCCAGCAGCTCCTGGTGGGTTCCGGATTCTTTTATTTCCCCGTGATGCATCACAATAATTTTATCTGCATGCTGGATCGTAGAAAGCCGGTGCGCGACCATGATCGTAGTTCTTCCATCCATCAGTCGTGCAAGTGCCTGTGTGATCAGTGTTTCGGTTTCTGTATCGATGTTGGCAGTTGCTTCATCGAGAACAAGGATCTTCGGATCATAAGCAAGTGTCCGTGCGAAGGACAAAAGCTGGCGCTGCCCGGCAGATAGAGTACTACCGCGCTCTGTGACCGGCTCATCATATCCGTGTGGCAGTTTCTGAATAAATGGATCTGCATTTACAATTTCGGCAGCCCGTCTGACATCGTCCGGTGAGATTGCTTCATTATTCAGCGAGATATTACTTTTGATGTCTCCGGTGAAGATGAAGACATCCTGCTGAACCTGACCAATCGCACCGCGGAGTACATCCAGATCAATTTCATGAATATCAATCCCATCAATCAGGATCTGTCCCTTCTGAATATCAAAATATCTTCCGATCAGATTTAAAATTGTAGATTTTCCTGCTCCGGTAGCACCGACAAAAGCAGCCTTTTCACCCGGATGGATTACAAAACTTACATCTTTTAAAATATAATTTTCCTCTTCGTAGGCAAACCAGACATGGCGGAATTCAATTTCACCAAGAATATTGACCGGAGCCGGATCGGTCGGAGATACGATTTCTGGTTTTACATCAAGAACACTGAAAATCTTTTCTGCGGAAGCAATGGAAGACTGCAGGGTTCCAAGCTGTTCGGAAAGCTCCTGGATTGGCTCAAAAAAGGAGCTGATGTAGGTAATAAACACGAACAGGGTTCCGAGAGAAAGACTTCCATTTAACACAGAAAGGCTTCCGGTACGGATAACAAGGATCATGGCAATAACCGAAACCAGATAGATTGAAGGCCGGAAGATCGCAAAAGTCATGATCTCGCGGAAATTGGCACGGTACAGTTCCATAGATTTGCCTTCAAATTCACTGTATTTCTCTTTTTCGCGTGCAAAGATCTGGATCAGCTTCATACCGGAAATATGTTCGGACAGGAAGGTGTTCAGCTCTGTGATTTTATTTCTTGTGATCTGGTAAGCTTTTCTGGAGAGATGCCGGAAAACAAAAGTCAGGATTGCAACCAGAGGTAAAAGCAGGAAGGATATACCTGCCATTTTCACATTAATTGAGAGCATGACAACAGCGTAACCAATAATCTTAACAACGTTTTTAAAAAGTTTCACAAGAATGGTGGAAAACAGTTCGTTGACTGCTTCAGTATCGTTAGATACACGTGTTACGAGCTTGCCAACCGGTGTTGTATTGAAAAAAGAAAGTGACAGGCTGTGTATATGTGTAAATGTTTCTTCACGCAGTTTGTACACGATCTGCTGCCCCATCTTCTGTAAAAGCCAGGTGTCGGCAAGGTTCAGGAAAAATCCGCTAAAAAGCAGCAGAAGAAACAGGATTCCGGCTTTTAAGATCCCCTTAAAATCATTTTGTCTTAAAACCTTCAGATCATTGGAAGTAAGCTTCTGTGCACCTTCTCTGACATAATTTTTTAAAACAGATGTATCGGCATTTTGTAGTGCAGTACATTCAGCGCGGGTGAGATTTTCTGCCATGTAATAGTGATCCTTCCAGAGAAAAATCTGATAAAAGGAAGCAGAATCCGCCTTAGATACTGCCTGGTCGCGCGACAGTACAAGACCGTTCCAGTTTACAGCGTCCGAAGCAGAAACGTCGGCTTCTACATACGGATGATAATAACCGTTGATATACTGGTCGATTGCATTTCCGACGATAATCGGGCGGTAAAGTTCCACAGCAATGATAAAGAGAACCAGGACAGTTGCCAGGGTCATTACCCATTTATGCGGTTTTAGATAACTTAAAAGTCGTTTCATCTTATGGCTACCTCCTGTTCTCCAATGGAAGCTTCCAACTGTTGCTTTTCAAACATATCTTTATAAATACCATTTTTCTGAATCAGTTCGGTGTGTGTTCCAAGCTCTTTCATTTCCCCATTTTCAAGTACCATGATCAAATCGGCATGCTGTACCGTGGAAATTCGGTGTGCAATCAGGATTGTTGTTTTTCCTTTACGATCGTCCCTGAGATTATGTAGGATATGTTCTTCTGTATCGGTGTCGACAGCGGAAAGGGAGTCATCAAGGATCAGGATCGGTGCATTTTTTATCAGGGCGCGGGCGATGGAGCTGCGCTGTTTCTGACCGCCGGAAAGCGTAACGCCACGTTCGCCGACGATCGTATCATAGTTGTCCGGAAAATTTGCAATATTATCGTGAATGCAGGCTGATTTTGCTGCGGCGATAATACGGCTCATATCCTGTGATTTTGTACCGAATGCAATATTTGCTTTCAGAGTATCGGAAAAAAGAAAATTATCCTGTGGTACATAAGCAATATTCTCACGCAGAGTTTTCAGCGGAATTGTGTTGATATCATGGCCATCCAGATAAATCATGCCTGGCTCGGTGTTGTAAAGCCGGAGCAGGAGATTGACCAGAGTGGACTTTCCGTTGCCGGTGCGCCCGATGATGGCAAGGGTTGTCCCGGATGGGATGTCCAGATTGATATCATGCAGTACCGGAGAAGTATTTCCAAGGTGCGTAAAGGTCAGGTGATCAAAACGGATATCCCCGTGCAGGGTATCTAAAGTTGTGACAGAAGCAGTATCTTTTACATTTGTCTGTGCTTCCAGGATTTCCTGTACACGGCGGATGGATGCAGTTCCCTGGGAAAACATGACGGCAGCTTCGGAACAGGCGAGCATCGGCCATACCAGCATATTGACATACTGATTGAAAGCTACGAAGCGTCCGAGTGTAATCTGTCCGATCAGGGCGAGGTATCCCCCATAAAGGAGTGAGGCAAGACTGGAAAATCCGATGATCACATCCAGAAGCGGGATCAGGATGGCTTCCAGCTTTGCGATGCGCATACTTTTATCCATGGTATCCTGGTTCTTTTTGGAAAAAGAAAGGATTTCTGCCTGCTTGCGAACAAAGGCCTTGATCACACGGATCCCGGAGAAGCTTTCCTGTACAAAGTCGGCAAGATTGGAAACACTGTCCTGACGTTCGGTGTAGAGGTCATCCAGTACCTTTCCGTAATGCATATAGCCGAGGCAGATGATGACCATCGGGATCAGTGCCAGAAGGGTCAGTTTTATATTGACATAATACATCATCTGGCAGACGACCAGGAGCGTCATGACTACGGAATCAAAGATGCAGATGACAGCAGGGCCAAGTGCCATGCGGACCGCATTTAAGTCACTGGTAAACCGGGTCATCAGATCACCTGTTTTGTGGCTGTTGTAGTATTCCACATCCATAGTTTCCAGATGGGAAAACATTTCATTACGCAGTTCACGCTCGATAATACGTGCGGTTCCAAAAAGAAAATAACGCCACAAAAAACGGCCGACTGCAAGCAGAAGACCAATCAGAAAGATCCCAAGAAGACAGGTACGAATGGAACTCCAGGTAATGCTGCGCGCGGTAAGACCATCGGTAATGATACCGGTCAGTTTTGGAATAAATACACTTGCCGCATCTACAGCAAAAAGAGTAAGGATTCCGGCAATATAGCGATATTTGTATCGCCTGACATATTGCATGATAAAGGGCAGTGGTTTCATATCAATGCCTCCTGAAAATGATAATTTTTTTCTATATAAACTATTATAGAGGATAGAATCTGGGGTGTCAAAGATTCCGTCAAATAAACGGGAAATACTTTGTGAAACAGGGGAAATTTCGTGAAAACGACAATTGCAATTTAAGATACATTTTTCTATAATGACGAAAGGTAAAATGTTAATAAGATAAACAGAGGGAATATATGAAAACATTACAGAAAGATTTGACGACCGGGAATCCGGGAAAAATTATTTTTAATTTCACACTGCCGATCTTCATTGGAAATGTATTTCAGCAGTTCTACAGTATGGCAGATACGATTATCGTAGGAAAGTTCGTGGGAACCAAAGCACTTGCGGCTGTTGGAAGTACGGGAACGATCATGTTTCTGATCAATGGATTTATACTGGGAATGACGGCAGGATTTACCGTACTTACGGCACAGAAATTTGGCGCGGGTGATATGAAAGCAATGCGCAAGACTGTAGGAAATGCCGCGATTCTGGCGATTATTATGTCTCTTATTATGACTGTGCTCGGAATGATGGCAATGAAACCGCTTCTTGGGATTATGAAGACACCGGATGATATTTTCAAGGATGCCTATGCGTATATTATGGTAATCTGTGGTGGAATTGCGGCGCAGATGCTATATAACTTTTTATCCAGTGTCTTGCGGGCACTTGGTAACAGCAAGGTTCCGTTATATTTCCTGATTCTTGCGGCGTTGCTCAACATTGTGCTGGATATGGTATTTATCATTGCGTTTCACATGGGCGCAGCCGGTGCGGCATGGGCGACCGTGATTTCGCAGGGGATTTCGGGAATCCTGTGTCTGGTATATATTGTGAAGGCGGTTCCGATCCTGCATTTACATAAGGAGGACTGGCGTCCGAGCGGACATCTGCTGAAGATCCAGCTTGCAGTCGGAATCCCGATGGCTCTTCAATATTCGATCACAGCGATCGGAACCATGATGGTACAGACTGCCCTGAATCTGCTTGGCTCCACACAGGTAGCAGCATTTACCGCAGCGAATAAGATCGAGCAGATCGTGACGCAGGCATATGTTGCGATGGGAACCACGATGGCAACCTATTGCGCACAGAATATTGGAGCAGGTAAGATCAAAAGGATCCGTCAGGGATTTAGGTCAATTACGATCATGGGAAGTATCTATTCAGTCGTAGTTGCGGCGATCATTATGACGGTTGGGAAATATATGACGTATCTGTTCCTGTCTGGGGATCTGACAGAAATTATGCATTCCGTGGATATTTACCTGAAATGCGTCGGTACTTTCTTTATTCCGCTTACCGTTGTAAATGTTTACCGGAATGGAATCCAGGGAATGGGATATGGACTGCTCCCGATGATGGCTGGTGTGGCTGAGTTGGTTGGCAGGGGCGTTGTTGCCATGATCGCGGCAGGGCAGAAGAGTTACTTTGGAGTATGCATGGCAAGTCCGGCGGCATGGATCCTGGCAAGTGCGTTGCTGATCGTGATGTATTATTATGTGATCCATCAGAATGAGAAGCGGTTTGCGAAGTATGCGGATGAGGAATAGAAAAGTTTTCTTTATAAAGCAAACGGAATGAATAACAGCTCCGGCGAATATACTTTTTAGTAAAGTGGTTCGCCAGGAGCTGTTTTTATGCGCCTTTTTTTATACATATCTGACTTTATAGTCCCTTTTATGATTTTGTCCATTCTTATATATGGAATTTTTGCAGGAGTGAATGTATATGATACTTTTATTCAGGGAGCAAAGCGTGGATTTTGGACGGTCGTGCGGCTGATGCCGACGTTGATCGGATTGATGGCGGCAGTGGGGATTTTGCGTGCATCGGGTTTTCTGGAATTTATATCGGAAATAATTGGAAATGTGACGGAGCAGATTGGATTTCCGGGGGCATTGGTTCCGCTTACGATTGTGAAAATGTTTTCGTCCTCTGCCGCAACGGGATTATTGCTTGATATCTATAAGGAATTTGGAACGGATTCGAGAAACGGAATGATCGCTTCAATTTCGATGGCGTGTACGGAAACGATTTTCTATACGATGTCTGTGTATTTTATGTCAGCAAAGGTGAAAAAAACCAGGTATACTCTTGCCGGAGCACTTATTGCAACATTTGCAGGGCTTGCAGCGAGTGTGTGGCTGGCGGCACTTGTATAAATAAAAGTTGTATATAAAAATTATCGAATGTTGTATTCAGATTTTTTTGAAAAATGTATATATCGCACAATAAAAATGACTACAATTAACAAAAAATGTGCAAAATCTTGACAAAGAATGGAGAGAAACATAGAATATAGTCTATAGATGGTTCGAATCCAATTTTTATACGAAAAGGAGCAAAACATGAACGCAGCAGAAATTATTAAAAAAGATTTGGATGCAATTTATATTGGGAATCTGAGCACAGTAGATGACGATCTTACACTCCCGGAGAATGGAAAATACGGTGCTCAATTTACCTGGGAGACAGGGGAAGAAAGATTTATTGACAATACAGGAAAGGTACATCGTCCGCTGCATGGTATGGGAAACCGTAAAGTTACACTGACGGTTACCGCAACATATGAAGGATGTAGTGAGTCAAGAGAATATGTGGCGACCGTATTGCAGGAAGCAAAAGAAAATATCGTAAAAGAAGTACGTAAAGTCGTCCTTAATGCACTGGTCGGTGAAGAAGCACATCTTCCGTCTGTTGTGATCGTATATACAGAAGATGGACGCCGCATGACAATGCCGGTGAAATGGAATACATATGAGCCGGCAAAAGAAGAAAAAGTGGTTGCAGTTGCAGGTGTGATCGATGGAACAGAAAAGGAAGCATCTGCAGAGATCCATTATAAAAAGGAAATAGTACCAGTAAAAGGACCGAAGAAAAAAGTGGGTTATTTTCCACTTGGACAGGTTCGGTTGAAAGAAGGAACTCTTTATTATAAATACCAGAAGCTGATGGAAGAATATCTTCTTGGAATTGACGATGACCAGATGCTTTATAATTTCCGCAAAGCGACCGGACTGGATACAAAAGGGGCACCTCCGATGACCGGTTGGGATGAGGAAAGCTGTAAACTGAAAGGGCACACGACAGGACATTATCTGTCGGGTATTGCACTTGCATTTGCAGCAACCGGCAATCTAAAATTTTTAGATAAAGTCAATTACATGGTAGCAGAGCTGAAAAAGTGCCAGGATGCATTTGCGGCAACCGGCAAATATCACAGAGGATTTTTAAGTGCATACTCAGAGGAACAGTTCGATCTTCTGGAAGTATATACCAAGTATCCGGAAATCTGGGCTCCGTATTATACTTTGGATAAGATTATGTCTGGATTATATGATTGTCATGTACTTGCCGGAAATGAGACGGCAAAAGAGATCTTGGACTTGATGGGAGACTGGGTATATGACAGACTTTCCCGTCTGCCAAAAGAAACACTGGATAAAATGTGGGCAATGTATATTGCAGGTGAGTTTGGTGGTATGCTTGGAACAATGGTAAAAGTCTATGAGCTGACCGGAAAAGAAAATCATCTGAAGGCTGCAAAACTTTTTGAAAATGAAAAGTTATTCTATCCGATGGAAGAAGAATGCGATACATTGGAGGATATGCATGCAAACCAGCATATTCCGCAGATTATCGGTGCAATGGATCTGTATCGGGCAACTGGTGATGAGATTTATTGGGAAATCGGAAAGAATTTCTGGAATATCGTGACTGGTGGACATACATATTGTATCGGTGGGGTTGGTGAGACTGAGATGTTCCATCGTGCAAATACAACGTGTTCTTATCTTACGGATAAGGCTGCTGAAAGCTGTGCAAGTTATAATATGCTGCGCCTGACCAGTCAGTTATTTGAATATACGCGAAGCGGCAATCTGATGGATTATTATGATAATACGCTGAGAAATCATATCCTGACATCAAGTAGTCATAAATGTGATGGTGGAACGACTTATTTTCTTCCACTTGGTCCGGGTGGCAGAAAAGAATTCTTCCTTTCAGAGAATTCCTGCTGTCATGGAACCGGTATGGAGAGCAGATTCCGTTATATGGAAAATATTTATGCGCAGGATGAAGATGCGCTTTACATTAACCTTCTTGTAGATTCCGTGCTGACGGACGAAAATGGAAAAACGATGATTGAACTTCAGAGTGTGGATGAAGAAGGTGTAATGGAAATCCGTTGCCAAAAGGATCAGAAAAAAGTTCTTAAAATCCATATTCCGGCATGGGGGCAGAAGGATTTTAACGTGTCTGTAAATGGAAAAGTTCTTGCAAATACAGCACTTCATGATGGATATCTGGTAATTGATGCAGATCCGAAAGCCGGAGATGTGATCCGACTGGAACTTCCGATGGAATTCCGTGTGTTGGATAACAAGTCTGATGCGGCATTTGTCAATCTTGCATATGGGCCATATATTCTTGCGGCACTTTCAGAGGAAAAAGAATTCCTTACAGCACCGGCAGTAGAAGAAATTCATAGGGTTGATGGAAAATTACAGTTTGAAGCGAATGGAATGAAGATGATCCCTCTTCCAAAAGTAGATATGGAAGCTTATCATGTATATTTTCATAAAGAATAAAAATAAGAAATAAAAAGCAGGAGTGTGCAGTTAAAAAATGTACACTCCTACTTTTTAGTCATATCAGTTATATCATACTTTTGCGAAGATAAGAGATTTAAATAAAATCTTCTTGACGGATTCTGCAAAACAGTGGATAATATTGCACAGTAATCACATGTGACAAGACAGTAGATTATACACTAAAAGAATGACAGGAGCAGGAGAAAGTTATGAAAGAGTTTCTAAGAAAGAAAAATATTATCTTTTCAGCGAAGCGATACGGAATCGATGCGCTTGGTGCAATGGCGCAGGGACTGTTTGCATCGCTTCTGATCGGTACGATCATCAGCACACTCGGAGAACAGCTTGGTATAGGAATCCTTGTAACAGTAGGCGGTTATGCGAAAGGAGCAACCGGAGCTGCGATGGCAATCTCGATCGGAGTAGCACTTCAGTGTCCGCCACTTGTATTGTTTTCACTGGCGGCAGTCGGAATGGCAGCAAATGAACTTGGGGGTGCCGGAGGACCTCTTGCGGTTTTGGTCGTTACGATTTTTGCAGCAGAATTTGGAAAACTGGTTTCAAAAGAAACAAAAATAGATATTATTGTGACACCTTTTGTGACGATCTGTGTGGGGGTTCTGCTTTCACTGGGATGTGCACCGGCGATCGGAGCAGCGGCAAGTACCGTAGGAACTGCGATCATGTGGGCGACTGAATTACAGCCATTTTTCATGGGAATTATCGTATCTGTGATTGTTGGTATTGCGCTGACACTTCCAATCAGCAGTGCAGCGATCTGTGCGGCACTTTCACTTACCGGGCTTGCAGGAGGTGCTGCTGTAGCCGGCTGCTGTGCACAGATGGTTGGTTTTGCGGTTATGAGTTTTAAGGAAAATAAATGGGGTGGTCTTTTTGCACAGGGAATAGGAACCTCGATGCTCCAGATGGGAAACATTGTGAGAAACCCGAGAATCTGGCTTCCGCCGACACTGGCATCCGCAATTACCGGTCCGGTCGCAACCTGTATCTTTCATTTGAAGATGAACGGTGCGGCAGTGGCATCCGGAATGGGAACCTGCGGACTGGTCGGACAGATTGGTGTGTACACTGGCTGGGTAAATGATATTGCAGAAGGAACCAAAGCTGCGATCACCGGAATGGACTGGGCAGGTCTGGTGCTGATCTGTTTTATTCTTCCGGCAGTGCTTTCCTGGGCGATTGCGATTCCGATGAGAAAATGTGGCTGGATCAAGGAAAATGATCTGAAACTGGATCTGTAGATTCAAGTGTAAATTATATAAAATGTGTTTGATGGGCTATCCTGTGGGAATGTTTCGGATTCTCACAGGATAGTTTTATTTTGTGTGAAATAGGATCAATTTAATAAATTTTTTTCCACCTCATCATATACGATCTCAAATGGCGCCGGTCCCACATCCAGTACCGCCCTGTGAAATTCTTTCTGGGAGAATTGATTTCCCAGGGCATCTGCCATCTCCTTTTTCAATTCATAAAATTTCAGGTATCCAATATAGTATTTCAGATAATTGGCAGGACTTCCAATGATCAGTTTGTAGACACTCTGTACTGCATTTGGATCATTGATCCCGTAATCGCTGAAAAAGCGGACTGTATCAGTTACAGACCAGCCGTCATAATGAATTCCCATGTCTGCAAGTGCATAAAGTCCAAGAATGACAGAATTGTTTTTCTGGAGAAGGGATGCTTCAGTCTTAGGGAGAGGTGCAAGGTAGTAGGACATCATTTCCGCATAGGTGGCCCAGCCCTCAACGTATCCGCCAAAATCAAGAATGCTTCGAATAGGATCCGGCTCAGAAGCAGAAAAATAGACGGTCTGGTACAGATGTCCGGGATAGCCTTCGTGAGCAAGGGTTGTGTAGAGATTCAGCCCTGAGGCGGTCTGCCCGTTGTTAATGTAGATGACATTTTCCGTTAGATTGTCAATGGCAGGGATCATATAGAAAGCTGGACTTAGATAATCCTGCATGGATTCCGGAACATATTTGACCTGGAAATCAACATCAGGAATTTCCGGGAATGTATCTGTGATTTTGGACCTGAGATCGTCCAGCATGGAATCAGGAGATGTCTGCTCCAAAACAGATGCCTGGGTAAGTGCTGCGTCAGCAGGGAAGAGAACCTTCTGCATGGCACTTAGATCTTCCAGTATCTGTGCCCTGGTCATCAGTCGCAGACGGGAAATGGACTCATTGCAGCCGGTAGTCTGACGCACCAGATATTCATAGTATTTTTTTCCATAAGGGAAATGGCTAAGTCCCTGTTCATTCATTCCTTTTCCTTTCAGCGATTTGATAGCGGTGATTAGATTTTGATAAGCTGGATAAATCTCTTCTGTTACAAGTTTCATATTTTCTTTCTGAAAAGAATCTTTTTTGTTTTCAGGTAAAAGATCCAGTGACGCGATCCGCTCGTTAAATGTACTGACCAGATAATTCTCTTTACCCATATCGATAAAAGACTGGCAGGTGTCCAGAACAGAATCAGCCTGGTAATCCGGCATAAAAAGACCGGAAGTAGCTTTTTTCTGCTCAAACCGGATGACAGAATCAAAATAGGAAGGCGTTTCTTTTAAGAGAGCCAGATAGGTTTCTACATCCTGTGTGTCGTAAAAGCTGTATTCCGAGAGCAGAACAGGCAGCTGCGTATGGATACCGGATACGGGGCCCAGAGGCTCCTGATAAAGCAGATAATCTGTCCCTGTGGATGCATTTTTAAGATAGGTATCCAGGATTTTAAAGGTTAGTGCATTTTCCGAAGAAAGAGTGTCGGGATCAAATTCCTGCAGAGAAGAGAGAACATTTCTGACAGAAGCCTTTGCAGCAACGGGATCAGAAGAAAGACTGCCGTATGTAGCCGGGATGTCCGCGATGCCATAGTCAGAAGGAGAACGCAAGGTATAGTGAAGGCTGATGGTATTTGCGGATACTTCTGTCTGGAAGAGACTACGTGTGAAAGTACGGAATTGCCGGTCGGAGGATTCTGCATGCAGGGAGCTCCAAAATGCATTGCCAGACAGAAAAGAAATCAGAATGACCAGCAGACAACAGGGAAGGATCAGAAAAATTTTTTTCCGGTGTTTAAGAATTAAATGAAACATAAAACTCCAGAAGAAATGATGTTGTTTCTATGTATATGATTTTGATTCTGGAAATATGTATCTCAAACGAAACTTTACAGAAATAAAACAAGTGTCTTGTCAGATGTAAAGTGTGGTGCTATAATGTGCACTATGCTGAAAAAAGATTAGAGATGAGAAAAGAGTCAGTAAGGGAGGATCACGTTATGACAACGGTGGAAGAAATACAGAAGCTTAAAAAAGAGAAGAATGCTGTCATTCTGGCACATTATTATGTGCGGCCGGAGGTGCAGGAAATAGCAGATTATATAGGGGATTCTTTTTACCTGAGCAAGGTAGCAACGAAGCTCCAAGAAAAGACAATCGTATTTTGTGGCGTTTCTTTTATGGGGGAGAGTGCGAAGATCCTGAATCCGGAGAAAACGGTTCTGATGCCGGATATGACAGCAGACTGTCCAATGGCACATATGGCAGATGTGGAGACGATCCGGAAGATGCGGAAAGAGTATGATGATCTTGCTGTTGTCTGCTATATCAATTCAACGGCAGCACTGAAAGAATACTCGGATGTCTGTGTGACATCTGCAAATGCAGTGAAGATCGTAAAAGAACTTCCGAACAAGAATATTTTCTTTATTCCGGATCGGAATCTGGCACATTTTGTAGCCGATCATGTACCGGAAAAAAATTTTGTTTACAACAATGGATTCTGTCCGACTCATGAACGGATGGAACCGGAGGATGTAGCCGAAGTGAAAAGGAGACATCCGGGGGCACAGATCGTCGCACACGGAGAATGCCGTGCAGAACTTCTTGCGATGGCAGATTACGTGGGAAGCACATCAGGAATCATCCAGTATGTAACGGCAAGTGATTGTCAGGAATTTATTGTCTGTACAGAAGAGGGTGTGGGTTACAAGCTGAAGGAACAGAACCCGGAGAAGACATTCTATTATCCGGACAAGCTACCGGTATGTCCGAATATGAAAAAGAATACGCTGGAGAAGGTATTGCATGTTTTGCAGACTGGTAAAAATGAGGTTCACGTAGATGCAAAACTTCGGGAAAATTCCAAAAAACCGTTAGAGAAAATGCTTGAGCTTGCTGCAAAATAAAAGAACCGGAAAATCAAAAATAAGAAACAACAGGTGACCGGATAAGAGAACCGGAGTTGGAGGGATAAAGTTGGAGATTAAGACAGATGTAGTGATCGTAGGAACCGGAGTTGGTGGTGCATTTTCTGCACTGAATCTTCCGGAGGATAAAAAGATCCTTATGATTACCAAGTCAGATCTGGAAAGCAGTGATTCATTTCTGGCACAGGGTGGAATCTGTGTACTTCGGGATGATGAGGATTATGAGGGGTATTTTGAAGATACAATGCGCGCAGGTCATTACGAGAACAGGAAAGAATCAGTGGATATTATGATCCGCAGCTCGCAGGAAATTATTCATGATCTGATTGAATATGGTGTGGATTTCGCTAAAAAAGACGGAAATCTTGCATTTACAAGAGAAGGTGCGCATTCCAGACCAAGGATTCTTTTCCATGAAGATATTACAGGGAAAGAGATTACGAGTAAACTGCTCATGCATGTAAAGAAACGAAAAAATGTACAAATACACGAATATACAACTATGACAGACATAATTGTTAAAAATGGAAAATGTGCAGGTATTTTAGCGAAGACGGCAGACGGTGAAGAGATGAAGATCTATGCACAGGATACGATTTTTGCAAGCGGTGGAATCGGAGGAAGATATCAGCATTCTACAAACTTTCCACATCTGACAGGAGATGCGCTTGATATTTCCAGGAAGCATGGAATCCGTCTGGAGCATCTGGATTATGTCCAGATCCACCCGACAACTTTGTATTCTTCAAAACCGGGGCGAAGATTTCTGATTTCAGAATCTGTCCGTGGAGAAGGCGCAGTTCTTTATAATAAAGACGGAGAACGTTTTGTAAATGAGCTTCTTCCGAGAGATGTGGTGACAAAAGCAATCCGGGAACAAATGGAAAAAGACGGAACGGATCATGTATGGCTTTCCATGGAAAATATTGATAAGAATACGATCCTGGAGCATTTCCCAAATATCTGTGAGCGGTGCCGGGAAGAAGGCTATGACGTGACAAAAGAGTGGATCCCGGTTGTTCCTGCACAACACTATTTCATGGGAGGCATCTGGGTAGACAGCGACAGCAGAACTTCGATGGAGCATCTGTATGCGGTAGGAGAGACCAGCTGCAATGGCGTCCATGGGGCGAACCGTCTGGCAAGTAATTCTCTGCTTGAGAGCCTGGTGTTTGCAAAACGTGCGGCACATAAGATTTCCGGAGTGGAAAATGCAGTAAATCCTGTGCTGTTCTGTAAAGAGGCAATATAAAAGAAAAAAATCTGTTTAGAATGAGGAAAAAAGAAATGAATAAGATTACGATGACATTGAATGTAGACCATCTGATAAAAGAAGCATTGCAGGAGGACATTTCCAGTGAGGACGTGACCACCAATGCGGTGATGAAAGAAGCGGTGACCGGAGAGGTGCAGCTGATCTGCAAACAGGATGGAGTAGTTGCCGGGCTGGATGTATTTCACAGAGTATTTGAAATTCTGGATGAAAATGTGAAGACAGATTTCTATTGTAAAGACGGTGACGAAGTGAAAAAAGGAGAATTGATGGGGATTATTACAGGCGATATCCGTGCGCTGCTCTCAGGGGAACGGGTGGCGCTGAATTATCTGCAGAGAATGAGTGGAATTGCGACTTATACACATTCGGTTGCAATGCTTCTGGAAGGAACGAAGACGAAGCTTCTGGACACCAGAAAGACAACGCCGAATATGCGTATTTTTGAAAAATATGCGGTCCGTGTCGGTGGAGGATATAATCATAGATATAATCTTTCCGACGGAGTGCTTTTAAAAGACAATCATATCGGAGCGGCAGGAAGTGTGGCAAAGGCGGTGGAAATGGCAAAGGAATACGCACCGTTTGTCCGCAAAATTGAGGTAGAAGTTGAGAATCTGGATATGGTGCGTGAGGCTGTTGATGCGGGAGCAGATATTATTATGCTGGATAATATGTCGCCGGAGGATATGAAGGAGGCAATCAGGATTATTGACGGACGTGCAGAGACAGAATGTTCCGGAAATGTAACAAAAGAAAATATTGACCGTCTGACGTCTCTTGGAGTAGACTATATATCAAGTGGGGCACTTACCCATTCAGCTCCTGTCCTTGACATTTCGCTGAAGAATCTGCATGCTATTTAAGCTGGTCTGGATTCAGTAAGAGTGAAGACAGGATTTGGCAGACAGAAGAGGAAAGTCTGTAATACGTCAGGCACAGAGCAGAATTGCAGAAAAAGGAGAGTTATATCGGGATGACAGGTTCCAGACGAAGAGAAGAGATTGTCAGCAAAATAAAGAGCAGTGAGGTTCCGGTACCCGGGAAAGAACTGGCGAAGGTATATGATGTAAGCCGTCAGGTCATTGTACAGGACATTGCGCTGATCCGTGCAGCCGGATATGATATCATTTCAACCAACCGGGGATATATTCTGAATGCACCGCATACGGTAACGAGAGTGTTCAAAGTCAGTCATACGGATGAACAGATGGAGGATGAGCTTTGTTCGATCGTGGATCTGGGAGGCAAGGTGGTAAATGTAATGATCAATCACCGGATTTATGGACATATGGAAGCACCTCTTGATGTGGCATCGCGGAGAAATGTCAAAGAATTCATGGAAGGGCTCCATAGTGGAAAGTCCAGTCCGCTTAAGAATATCACTTCCAACTATCATTATCACACAGTTGAAGCGGATTCGGAAGAGACACTGGATCTGATCGAGCAGGTATTGAAGGAAAAAGACTATCTGGTGTCAAATACGCCTTGACAAGTTTCTGATATCTGTGATACGATTTTTTTGATATGGAAAAGCGATGACGAAGAGAGTAGGTCTTTTGAATGTTTACAGAGAAGTCCCGCAGAGGCTGAGAGGGATGGCTGGAGAAAGACTGAAGATGGCTTCTGAGCAGCGCAGGTGAACATAAGGAAGCAACGAATCAGTTTCCTGTGCAAGCATGCGATGGGTTCCGCCCGTTACAGCGGCGAGTGTAGATATGGACTGCCAAAAACAGCAGACTGTACCCGGTGAGATTCTTCTTGTGAGGGAAGGATGAAGAGAAGTGGTAACACGGCAATAATCCCGTCTTCTATATTTTATAGAAGGCGGTTTTTTATTTAACAGGAAGTCTTTGTTAAATAAAAGGCACTACGTGCCGGAGATGTGCACTATTTTTAATTTATAGAAAAAGGAGATAAAGAATCATGGCAGACAAACCAAAATATTATATTACAACTGCAATTGCCTATACATCAGGCAAGCCACATATCGGTAACACATACGAGATCGTGCTGGCAGACGCAATTGCACGTTATAAGAGAAGTCAGGGATATGATGTGTTTTTCCAGACAGGAACTGACGAGCATGGACAGAAAATTGAATTAAAAGCAGAAGAAGCAGGTGTTACACCAAAGGAATTTGTAGATAACGTATCCGGGGAGATTAAGAGAATCTGGGATCTGATGAACACTTCTTATGACAAATTTATCCGTACAACGGATGATTATCATGAGAAAGAAGTGCAGAAGATATTCAAGAAACTGTATGACCAGGGAGATATTTACAAAGGACACTACGAAGGAATGTACTGTACTCCATGTGAATCCTTCTTCACAGAATCTCAGCTTGTAGATGGAAAATGTCCGGACTGCGGACGTCCGGTACAGCCTGCAAAAGAAGAAGCATACTTCTTCAAGATGAGCAAATATGCAGACAGACTGATTGAATATATCAATACACATCCGGAATTTATCCAGCCGGTAGCACGTAAGAATGAGATGATGAACAACTTCCTTCTTCCGGGACTTCAGGATCTTTGTGTATCCAGAACTTCTTTTAAATGGGGAATTCCGGTAGACTTTGATCCGAAGCATGTTGTTTATGTATGGCTTGATGCACTTACCAACTATATCACTGGTATCGGATATCACTGTGATGGTGAAAGCGATGAAATGTTCAATAAGAACTGGCCGGCAGACCTTCATCTGATCGGAAAAGATATCATCCGTTTCCATACGATTTACTGGCCGATCTTCCTGATGGCACTTGGACTTCCGCTTCCGAAGCAGGTATTTGGACATCCGTGGCTTCTTCAGGGCGATGGAAAGATGAGTAAATCAAAAGGAAATGTACTCTATGCAGATGAACTCGTAGATTTCTTTGGCGTAGATGCGGTTCGTTACTTTGTTCTGCATGAGATGCCGTTTGAAAATGATGGCGTAATCTCCTGGGAGCTGATGGTAGAAAGACTGAATTCCGATCTTGCCAATACACTTGGAAACCTTGTAAATCGTACCATTTCTATGACAAACAAATATTTTGGCGGTACAGTTACTGATAAAGGTGTGGCAGAAGAAGTAGATGCAGATCTGAAAGCTGTGACAGAAAATACACCAAAGGCAGTAGAAGCAAAAATGAACGAGCTGCGTGTGGCAGATGCAATCACAGAAATCTTCAATCTGTTCAAACGCTGCAACAAATATATCGATGAGACCATGCCGTGGGCACTGGCAAAAGAAGAAGACAAGAAGGATCGTCTGGAGACAGTACTCTGGAATCTGATCCAAAGCATTTCCGAAGGTGCAAAACTGCTTGAATCCTTCATGCCGGAAACAGCTGAAAAGATCCTGGCACAGCTTGGTGGCGGACATGTGGTAGAAAAACCGGAAATCCTGTTCCAGAGACTCGACCTGGAAGAAGTCATGAAAAAAGTAGAAGAGCTTCATCCAAAGGTTGAAGAAGAAAAGAAAGAGGAAGAAGAAGGAATCGACATCGAAGCAAAACCGGAGATCACTTTTGAAGATTTTGAAAAGATGCAGTTCCAGGTAGGCGAGATCATTTCCTGCGAAGCAGTCAAGAAATCCAAGAAACTGCTCTGCTCACAGGTTAAGATCGGAAGTCAGGTAAAACAGATCGTTTCCGGAATCAAAGCACACTATACACCGGAAGAAATGGTAGGTAAGAAGGTTATGGTTCTTGTGAACCTGAAACCTGCAAAACTCGCCGGAGTGCTTTCAGAAGGTATGTTGCTCTGCGCAGAAGATGCAGATGGTAATCTTGCGCTGATGACACCGGAGAAGAAGATGCCGGCAGGAGCAGAAATCTGTTAATTAAATGATTGGATAAATAAAAACGAGGAGAAGAATCCAGGATCTGGAAACTTCTCCTCAATTTTTAATATTGAGAATTGTCTGATTTTTTTTCATCTGTGATACTTTCTTCGCTGTTCAGCTTTGATTCTAAACCTGCATTCTTTTCTTTCAGTGTGGCAAGCTGGTGATTCAGCTCCAGATTTTGTGAGTACAGTTTTTTGTTCGACTGTTTGAGTGTATGTATTCTGCACATAGAAAAAATAAGGAGAATAGCAAGTACAATAAGAGTAACATCTTTCCATATTATTTTATTTTTCATAAACCTTTCCCTCCCGTTGCATCCTTTTTGCTGTGTAATAATTATACATCAAACCCGAAAATTTACCACTGGCAAAGTGCTATATTTTATAGAACAAATAGAGCGAAAATTAGTGAAAAAGAAAAGAACCGGATAATTTCCGATTCTCTTCTTTTGCAAGTAATCTTTAAGTTTACAGAATATCAATATATTCTCCGGCAAGTGCTTTGTTCATACTTCTTACAGCACAGAATTTTCCGCACATACTGCAGGTATCGCTGTGGTCATCTTCTGGTTTACGACTGTCACGGATTGCCTTTGCTGTTTCAGGATCGAGAGCGCAGGCGTACTGTGCATCCCAGTCAAGAACACGGCGTGCATCTGCCATCTTGTCATCGATATCACGTGCATGCGGGATACCTTTTGCAATATCGGCAGCGTGAGCGGCAATTTTAGAAGCAATGATTCCCTGTTTGGTATCTTCTACGTTTGGAAGAGCAAGGTGTTCTGCCGGTGTAACGTAGCAAAGGAAAGCAGCTCCGCTCATAGCGGCAACAGCTCCACCGATGGCAGCTGTGATATGGTCATATCCAGGAGCGATATCAGTAACAAGAGGTCCAAGTACATAGAACGGTGCGCCCATGCAGATGCTCTGCTGCACTTTCATGTTGGCAGCAACCTGATCCAGCGGCACATGTCCAGGTCCTTCGACCATAACCTGTACATTATGATCCCATGCACGTTTGGTCAATTCTCCGAGACGTACAAGTTCTTCAATCTGGCATACATCTGTTGCGTCGGCAAGACATCCCGGACGGCAGGCATCACCAAGAGAAATAGTTACGTCGTATTCTTCGCAGATGTCGAGGATTTCATCGTAATGTTCATAGAATGGGTTTTCTTCTCCGGTCATGCACATCCATGCAAAGACAAGACTTCCACCACGGCTTACGATGTTCATTTTACGTTTATGTTTTTTGATCTGTTCGATGGTTTTTCTTGTGATTCCACAGTGAAGTGTGACGAAGTCCACGCCATCCTCAGCATGAAGACGGACAACATCAATAAAATCCTGTGCAGTAAGAGTTGCCAGGTCTCTCTGATAATGAATAACACTGTCATAAACCGGTACGGTTCCGATCATAGCCGGGCACTCGTGAGTCAGCTTCTGGCGGAATGGCTGGGTATTACCGTGGCTGGAAAGATCCATGATTGCTTCTGCGCCGAGATTAACGGCACTCATAACTTTCTGCATTTCGATATCGTAGTCTTTGCAGTCGCGGGAAACACCTAAGTTAACATTGATCTTGGTACGAAGCATGCTTCCGACACCTTCCGGATCAAGGCAGGTATGTTTTTTATTTGCACAGATGGCAACCTTACCTTCTGCGACAAGCTGCATCAGTTTTTCAACCGGCATATGTTCTTTTTTTGCTACAGTTTCGATTTCAGGAGTCAGAATTCCTTTTCTGGCAGCGTCCATCTGGGTTGTGTAATTTCTCATGTTGTTTTGCCTCCGTTTCTTATTTGTCTGATACCAGGGTCAAAAGCACGTAGCAATCTGGTATCAAAGGGGTCAAAATATCTTTTGCCCCAACATCATTTGTATGTGAGTATCACAAAAATCTGGCGTCAGCAAAACACGGACAGCGTACACGAAAAAAACCAGACACAGCCTGATGGGTACACTTCCAGTTCGAAATGATAGAATTGCTAACGCCTTTGTCGGAAAATTTCCGGCAATGAACAGGATTTTATTTGAAAATCTCTGCCTTTTATTACGCGATACAAGGTGGTGTCCCCGGTGTAACGCGGTTTCATTTACAGCAGAGTGCTGTAAGAATGAATGATGATTATGCTTCTTTGATCTGTGACATAACGCCGCCTTTTTCCAGAACTGTGATCAGGATGAAAGCAAGGATGCTTCCTGCGACAGTGGAAATAAGGAATGGAACGACATAAACGAAAAGTCCTGCCGGCGCAATTCCCATCAGATACAAAGCAACCGGATAAGCGGCAAGTGCGCCAAGGAATCCGGTTCCGATCGCTTCGGCAAGGCAGGTAAGACTTAAGATGTGGCATTTTTTGTAGACAAGACCACAGCATAAAGCACCGACCATGCTTCCAGGGAAAGCCATAAGGCTTCCGAGGCCGAGCAGATTGCGGAGTAAACTTGCACAGAATGCAATGCCAACGCCCCATGCAGGACCAAGTGTTACGGCGGCAAGAATGTTGACCATATGCTGTACCGGAGCGCATTTGCTTCCGGCAACCGGTACACTGATAAAGCTTCCGACGATTGCAAGCGCGGTGAGAACACCGGCAAGTGCGAGTTTCTTTGTTGTATTATTTTGTTTCATAGTAGAGTTCTCCTTTCAAAATGAACTTCCTGTCTCATTGTATACACAAAAAAGGAACCCCACACCTGAGTGGAGTTCCTGCTGTCCGTAATCACTGAACACATCATCTTCGTGTTCCTGATATGTCATGTAAAAAATAAAAGATGCGGAGGCATCTCTATCAAATACATGGTATACATTCCCTCCGTTGGCATTATCCAAATCAGGTTACAGGTCGGGATAAATAAATCCCCTCTCAGCCGGCAATCTCCAGCTCCCTGGTACATATGAACTTGTACAAATAGAATTATAGCGCGGTATGCCGGATTTGACAAGAGGAAATGAAAAAGTATCTCAGAAAAGACATTGTGCAGAATCAGAGTACATTTTTGTACAATAAAAGACGGACAGAAAATTCTGCCCGTCCGGAATTTCATTACCGTCTTATGTAGAATACAGCAGAGATTAGCTGAGCTCTACCTTTAAAGCATCTTCCGGTTTGAATTCATTGTAAAGGTCATAGATGTTGTGACCAGTAGACTCGCTGAGGACACGACCTTCCAGAGAGTAGCAGCGGATGAAACGCTTTTTGTCGATTGCTGACCAATGCTCTACATCCCAGCTCATGTATCCGTCTTCATCAGACTTTTTTTCTTTCAGGTATACATCAACCTGGCGTCCGTCTACCATAATGTCTACAAGTTTCTTTGTGTCGGCTTCCAGCTCGACATTGTTTACAGTGTCAAATACTTTCATTTTAAAATCCTCCTATAATATCTGATCAGAATCTTCAGAAATATATTCCCCATACATTTGCAGATGTGATCTATTTGCACTATCTATAGTATACATAGAAGAAACCGGATAAGCAAGTAAAAAAAGTGACTATTCAGCGGCTAAGAATGTGTGGTATACTTAGAACATCTTAGAGCAGTCAGTAAAAAGAAAGCGAGACGAAGGAAATGATATTTGATACACATGCACATTATGATGATGAACAGTTTGACGGGGACCGGGATGAGCTTTTAAAATCTATGCCGGATCTTGGAGTTGGAACAATCGTGGATGTAAGTGCGACTTATGAATCCTGTGAGAAGGTTTTGACACTTGCCGGAAAGTATCCACATGTTTATGCTGCAATCGGTGTGCATCCGGATGAGGTTGGAGAACTTAACGAAGATAAGATCCAGCACATGAAAGAACTCTGCTGTAACAAAAAAGTGGTTGCAGTCGGAGAGATCGGTCTGGATTATTATTGGGATAATGAACCGCATGAGGTACAGCAGAAGTGGTTTATCCGCCAGCTGGAGCTCGCGGGAGAAGTAAAGAAACCAGTAATTATCCACAGCAGGGAAGCTGCCGCAGATACCATGTATATCATGAAAAATTATGCACAGGGACTTGACGGAGTTATTCACTGCTATTCCTATTCACGTGAAATGGCTGAAGAATATGTGAAGATGGGATTCTATATTGGAATCGGTGGAGTCGTCACATTTAAGAATGCAAAGAAATTAAAAGATGTCGCAGCTGCGATCCCGATCGAGAAGATCGTGCTGGAGACAGACTGCCCGTATATGGCACCGGAGCCGTACCGTGGCAAACGGAATCAGTCTTCTTATATCCGGTATGTGGCTGAGAAAATTGCAGAGTTAAAAGAGATGAGTCAGGAAGAAGTGATCGCTGTGACAGAGAAAAATGCGAGAGATCTGTACGGCATCTAAGACGCAGGCAATGAATAATCAGGAGAATAACAGATGAAAACACCTACACTTGGAAATCCGCAGAATACCATTGAGATTCTGCAAAAATATAATTTTAATTTTCAGAAAAAATTTGGACAGAACTTTCTGATCGATGAGCATGTGCTGGATAAGATCATTCGTGCAGCCGAGATCACAAAGGATGATTACGTGTTGGAGATCGGCCCTGGAATCGGGACGATGACACAGTACCTTGCCTGTGCGGCAAGAGAAGTAACTGCAGTTGAGATAGACCGTGCACTGATTCCAATTCTTGAAGACACGCTGAAAGAATATGACAACGTATCGATCATCAATGAAGATATCCTGAAGGTGGATATTGCAGCACTTGCAAAGGAGAAGAACGGAGGACGGCCGATCAAGGTGGTTGCGAATCTTCCATATTATATAACGACACCGATCATCATGGGCTTATTTGAAAGCCATGTGCCGCTTGAGAGTATTACGGTTATGGTACAGAAAGAAGTGGCTGACCGTATGCAGGTAGGACCGGGAACAAAGGATTATGGTGCACTTTCACTTGCTGTACAGTATTATGCAGAGCCGTATATTGTTGCAAATGTACCCCCGAACTGTTTCATGCCGCGTCCGGCAGTCGGCTCAGCAGTAATCCGCCTGACAAGACATCAGAAGCCTCCGGTAGAGGTTATGGATGAAAAGCTGATGTTCCGCCTTATACGGGCATCCTTTAATCAGAGGAGGAAGACTTTGGCAAATGGCCTTAAGAATTCAGGAGAGCTGAATCTTTCGAAGGAAGTCATTACTGCTGCGATAGAGAAACTCGGAAAAGGAAGCAGTGTCCGGGGAGAAGCACTGGATCTGGAAGAATTTGCCAGACTGACTAATATTATAAAGGAGGAAATGGAGCATGAAGTATGAAATCAAGGGTGATACCCTTCCGGTAGTGATCTGCCATCTGGAAGCTGGCGAGCGGATGATCACAGAGCGGGGATCCATGGCATGGATGTCTCCGAATATGAAGATGGAGACTTCGACAAATGGAGGATTTGGAAAAGCATTTGGAAGAATGTTCTCTGGAGAAGCGATGTTCCAGAATATCTATACCGCACAGGGAGGAAATGGACTGATCGCATTTGCATCCAGCTTTCCGGGTTCGATCAAGGCATTTGAAATCGGACCGGGGCAAGAATATATTTTTCAGAAAAAAGCATTCCTTGCTGGCGAACCTGGAGTAAATATATCTGTTCATTTTCACAAGAAAGTGGCTTCAGGACTATTTGGAGGAGAAGGATTTATCTTGCAGAAGGTATCCGGAAATGGAATTGTATTTGCAGAATTCGATGGACATGTGGTAGAATACGAATTACAACCTGGTCAGCAGATCGTGATTGATTCCGGTTATCTGGCAGCGATGAGTGTAACATGCCAGATGGATATCCAGACTGTGCCGGGACTTAAGAATATTGTCTTTGGCGGAGAAGGATTATTTAATACGGTTATTACAGGACCGGGACATGTATGGCTTCAGACAATGCCGATCAGCAGTGTGGCAGATTCATTGAGACCATATTTTCCAACAAGTAGTAAGTAGTTTACAAATAAGAAGAAGGGACGGGGGACGATGCTAAAAGTGCGTGTTTCCGTCCTTCATTCATACTTTCTGCAGTATTTGCAGAGTCTTTAACAGAAAGGAGTAGGTGTATGACAAATTCAGTGAACAGTGCGAAAGATCTGGATAGCATTCTGTTTGATATTTCGCCGAAAATCAAGGAACTTGCCGGATTATGTGAAGCGAATACCGGGATCGACAAAGAACTTTTTGTAAAGCATGATGTAAAAAGAGGTCTCCGTGATGTAAACGGAAAAGGAGTCCTTGCGGGACTTACCAACATTTCCGATGTATGTGCCAAAAAGATTGTAAATGGCGAAGAAGTTCCGTGTGCCGGTAATTTGTATTATCGAGGCTATAACATCAAGGATCTGGTTCGTGGATTCCTGGATGCGGATCATTTTGGATATGAAGAAATTGCATATCTGCTTCTTTTTGGTGAACTTCCGACGGTTGTACAGCTGGATGGGTTTCATGAGACACTGACGGAGAGAAGGACACTTCCGCCGAATTTTGTGCGCGATGTTATTATGAAGGCACCGAGCCATGATATGATGAACAATATTTCAAGGGCGATTCTGAATCTGTATTCTTACGATGAAAAAGCTGATGATACTTCAATCCCGAATGTTCTCAGACAGTGTCTGAACCTGATCAGTGAATTTCCGATGCTGATGGTCTACGGATATCATGCATACAATTATCGTCAGGGTCAGGATATGTACATCTATGCACCGGATCCGCAGAAGTCCACCGCGGAAAATATTCTGATGATGCTTCGTGAAGACCGACAGTATACGGAGCTGGAAGCAAGGATCCTGGATATGGCACTTGTGCTGCATATGGATCACGGTGGTGGAAACAACTCTACATTTACTACCCACGTTGTCACTTCGTCCGGAACAGACACCTATTCTACAATTTCTGCTGCAATGGCATCGTTAAAAGGTCCGAAGCACGGCGGTGCGAACATCAAAGTGACGCAGATGTTTGCTGATATGAAAGAAGAGGTCAAAGACTGGGAAGATGACGATGAGGTAAGAGCATATCTGGAAGGTCTGCTTGCAAGGGAGAGGTTTGATAAAAAAGGTCTGATCTATGGAATGGGTCATGCGATTTATTCAGTATCTGATCCACGTGCTGAGATTTTCAAGAAATTTGTGGCTCAGCTTGCACATGAAAAAGGATACGATAAAGAATACGCACTTTATGAGAAAGTGGAACATATGGCACCGGAAATCATTGCCGAAAAAAGAAAGATGTATAAAGGGGTAAATGCAAATGTCGATTTTTACAGCGGACTGGTTTACCATATGCTTGGAATTCCGGAGCAGCTTTATACGCCGATCTTTGCCGCAGCGCGAATCGTTGGATGGAGTGCACATCGTCTGGAAGAGCTGATCAATGTGGATAAGATTATTCGTCCGGCATATATGCCACTGGCAGAGTATCGAGAATATAAAAATTTAAATGACCGATAGTGTTGACAAACTGCTATGTAGTATGTAAAATAAAGAAACGACTGATATGTTCAAATGACATATCAGACATTTCAAAGAGATATTTCTCAAATTGTACGATATTGTGTAAACTAGACATCAGGAAAAAAAGACTTGCGGAGGGTTAACCTATTATGGTACAGAAGAATATACGTTTTATGACTACAGGACAATTGATGACTTTTTGTAATGTTTGCCAGAAGATGAATGCAGATATTACGGTAAAGGATGTGACAGGACGTTTCGAGATCGATGCCAAATCGATCGTGGGACTGATGACGATAAGAATGGGAGAGAAGATGCATCTTCTGATCGAAGGCGAAGAGGAACATCTGGCCGACAGTTATTTTGAAAAATTTGACTGTACACCGGTTACGATTCCGTTCAGTTAAAGGCGGCACTGGATATGCCGGAGATATACGGAACAAGGAGCAGGAAGATGGAAGTTACCTATGATTATTACCGTATTTTTTATTATGCGGCAAAGTATAAAAGTTTCTCACAGGCGGCGACAATCCTGATGAGTAATCAGCCGAATGTAACGAGGGCAATCCACAATCTGGAAAGTCAGCTTGGATGCAGATTATTTATCCGGTCTAACCGGGGAGCAGAGCTTACACCGGAGGGAGAACGGCTTTATTCACATGTTGCAATTGCATACGATCATCTGCATGCAGCAGAGCTAGAGCTTGAAAATGAAAAGAAGCTGGAACAGGGAACCGTAACGATCGGGGTAAGTGAGATTGCATTGCATTTGCTTCTGCTTCCGGTGCTGGGAGAGTTTAGAAGAAAGTATCCTAAAATCAGACTTCGCATTTCGAGTTATACAGCACCACAGGCGATACAGACGGTTCGAAACGGACTTTCAGATTTTGCGGTAGCATCTACACCGGCAGAGGTGAAAAAGCCTTTAAAGGCAATTCCGCTTCTTTCATTTAAAGAAATTCTGGTTGCGAATGCGGCGTACAAAGATATGTTTAAAGAACCGGTAAGTTTGAAAAAGCTGGTGGAGTATCCATTTATCTGCCTTGGGAAAAACACGTCAACTTATGATTTTTATACCAGATTTTTTCTGGAGCATGGAATTGCAATGACGGCAGATACCGAAGCAGCAACCATCGATCAGATTCTGCCGATGGTAAGACAGAATCTGGGAATCGGGTTTATTCCGGAACCGCTTGCACAGGAAGTGATCGAGCAAGGCATTGTCATTCAGGTTCCACTATTGGAAGAACCACCGGTAAGAGAAATCTGTTTTGTGGAAGATAAGAGCAGCCCTCACAGCATGGCGGCAAACGTATTGAAAGAGATGCTGTTTCAGGCTGGAGAGAAAGAGTAAACTTTATAAGAAAGAATTATTTTGACCGGAACCAGGTGATCATCAGATCAACCATCCGGTCATAACTTTTTATCCCGTCACTTTGACCATTTGCTTTCAGATAGTGGTCATTGATCTGACCAGATACTTCGGCGACCTTGCTGTCATATCGCTTCCAGAAGCTGCTGTTAGCCGAAAGATCTGCCTTTACATTGTCAGAAAGCCTGTTGTAGATTTCCTCAAAGGTGTCGTAGTCGGCTTCGTAAAGTTCATTGGTTGCGTAGATCCAGCCAAGAAGATAGCCGCTGTAGTTGAAAGCGGTATCGTCGGCATTTACACAGGCGAGAAAACCGATAAAATTTGCTTCTTCCTCCTGCATAAATCCACGCAGATGCGAAAGCTCGTGACAGATGGTAAATGGAAGATTGTAGGAAACCATTGCGGAGTTATAGTTTGCCTCAATGGTAAATGGTGAATAGATCCCGGAAAGATTCTGTACCGAGAGAAAAGCCGGAAATAAAAGACCTTTTGGCTGTGGATAGTATCCGGAAAGTTCAGGGTAGGTAGCACCGAGGGAGAACATAGCAGCCCGTGCACGATCCTGCAGATCCTTACCCATATCAGCAAGACCGTTAGAATCCCGGCCTAAAGAGTCAGAAAGTGTATTTAACTGATCAGTCAGTTCGTTGCATAAAGAGGTCAGTTCAGCCTGAGTATACTGACCGGATTCCAGGTGATATTTTTCTGCAAATGAAGTATGTCCGTAGTTGATTCCGCAGAAAAAAGTATAAATGGTAAACAGACATCCGCAGAGAAGCAGGAGTGAGGAACCGTAGCCGAGCCAGGCAGGGTTCTTTTTTTTGGCATACATTTTGTAAATGGAGCTGATCAGCATCCGGACCAAGGAAAGAAACAGAAGAATGACAAAAATATACAATCCAATTTCAGAAACAGAAAATTGGAAGATTCCAAAAAAGCGTCCGATGGACGAAACGAAAAGCGGGTAAATGGTGGAAGAATACCAGTCCGCGAATGCAGAGCTTTTGTGGCTGGTGAAAAGAGCAAGGAAACTTATGGCAAATAAAAGAATTGAAAAAATAAGTTTATGTAAAGTAGGGCGTTTCATAATAAATCCTTTCCGGTAATTGAGGATAAAAAGTATGATGTACCAGAGAGACATTCGTGCAAGGTCGTAAAAGGTTTGAGTTCATTTGATGATGAATGGCCGTGACTAACGTTCTGTGCAGGTAGATATCCGGGCATACGGTACTGCATTTACAAATAAAATATGGGACGGAGGATAACCTTCGTCCCAGAATAATATTCTGTAAAAATCAAAGTGCGGCAATCGGGCATGCCCGATTGCGCTCACTTTATGAGGGGGGAGATAGTTGGTTCCCAACTATCCATCTATTACTATACGATGAAAATGTGTCAAAAGTGTTAAGAAATTATAAAATCTGATTAAAAATATAAAAATGATAGGTTTATAGAATATTAAAAAAATCCACAACGCAAGAACCTCTCCATAATGGAGAGGTTCTTGGTGTTTTTATTGTTATCTAAAAGGAATGAGAGTAAAGTGCAGCAATCAGAATTCTGACTGCTTCTACTTTATGAGGGGGGGATAGTTGCTTTATCAACTATCTAATTATTAGTATACAGATAATTTGTGACAGAAATATGTTCAAACTCTAAAAAAAATCAAAAAAATATGAAGAAGAAATAAACAAAACAGGAAAAAATAAAAAAGGTGGGTAGTTAAATTAATTGTCATTAGCGTCAGGTAGGTGTCTGCTGGTGTGGTGGAAGGTGAAGTAGAAAACAATTCCTTTGGTGATAGAGGTAATTGTAAGTGCCCACCATACACCATTCAGACCGAGGCTGGTTTGAGTGAGGATCATGGCAAGTGGGATTCTGGCACTGGTGAGGACAATGCTGATGATACTGCAAAGCTTTGTCATACCAAGACCGGAAAGTGCGCCGATGGTCATAAGCTCAATGGTCATAAAGGTTTCGCTGAATCCGATGATGATCAGATAGTTGATCGCAATCGCCAGAACATCTTTTTCGTGGAAGAAAAGGGAAGCAATCGGTCCTGGCAGGAATACGAAAGCACCGGTTACAATGAGTCCCCAGACAGCGAGGATTTTAAATGAAATATTATATCCTTTCCGAATACGGTCTGGTTTCTTTGCACCGTAGTTCTGACCAACGAAAGCATTTAACGCAGCAGCAAAGCCGTCAGCAGTGTTCCATGAAACAGATTCAATCTGTCCGCCGACTCGCTGTGTGGCAATGGCACCTGCCCCGAATGCAGAAACCATTCGTGTGAGAATCATGGAAATCATGCAGTAAATACTGCTCTGTACTGCTGTCGGAAATCCAATTTTAAAAATACTGATGTAGTATTTTGCAGGGAAACGCGACAGTACATGCGTGTTTTGCAGAATATTTGGTTCCAGATCAGAGTGCATAATCCGAATCAGCATGACGATCAGAACCAGTATCTGCGAGGTCACGGTAGCAACTGCAGCGCCAACAACCTCAAGCCTTGGAAATGGTCCAAATCCGAGGATCAGAATCGGATCCAGGATCATATTACCAACCAGACCAAGAAGATTTGCCATAAGCGGTGTCTTGGAATCTCCCTGCGCAGTAGAAAGTCCGGTCAGAGTCAGATTTAAAAATGAAAACAGAATCAGTCCGCAGGTGATCAGTGTATATAATTTCGCAGCGGTATAAGTTTCTGCATCTCCGAGGTTAAAAAAGCCGAGCAGCGGATGAATAAACACGATACATACTGCGGCAAATAAAATTCCCAGTAAAAATGTAAGTCGTAGAGCGGAAGCGGCATATCCCCTTGCCTGTTCATAGTCTCCGCGTCCGCAAGCCTGTGCGACATTGACCTGTCCGCCCATTCGCGGAAGTGCCACGAGCCCTTGTGAGAGCCAGACGTACATTCCCCCAACGCCCACCCCGGCAACGGCTTTGGAACCCAGCATGCCGATCCATGCCATGTCCGTAATATTGTAGGCTGTCCCCAGCAGCGAGGAAGCCATGATCGGAAGTGCCAGCTCTGCCAGCGTCTTTAGAATCGGCCCGGAAGTCAGGTCGATTGTTTTTGTTTTACTCATTTTCTCAAATCCTTACCTGTAAAAATAATAAAATTCACCAGTGCTGCAAATATGTCAGCATGGCGTACTATGATAAGGATAACTTATGAGGAGGGGAAAGTCAATCTGGAGAATTCGCGAAATAAACATGCCCTTTAAAGGAGTGATGGAGAAGATAACCAGAATTCCAAAATAAAAGCCTTTGACTGCACGCCGCGTGCAGCTATATGCTAGAAAGGAAAAGCAGGGGAAGCTGATGGAAAAAATAATAGTACAAAAACTTCATGAAATAGAAGAAAAAGAGCATGGTAAAATATTACTGGCAGGTCAGTGGATTCTGGAGGGTGAAATAGCAGGATTGAGAGAGAAAGCGGGAAAATTAGGGGAAGAAAAAAAGGTAAGTTGGGAGAAATTGAATGAGATATTTTTGAAGGAAGTTTAATCAGACATACATCCCTTCGCCTTTGCATAGATTGTAAAAAAAACAAACTATGCAGGGGTTTTTATGAAAGATTATATTGAGGAGAGAGCGGTTGAGATTGCTTATTATATTATTGAAAATAAGGCGACGGTGAGGCAGACGGCGGTGGCGTTTGGGGTAAGTAAGAGTACGATACATGCGGTTGTAACAAAATAGAATGTTTTGTTTGGAGAATAATATGAGAAAGTAAAGGGGAAAAAAATTGTTTTTTGTCCCTTTACTTACGCAATATGGAGGAATAGAATTAATTGTAGGAAAATTACATGAAGAAAGACCGAAGTAGATATGAATAATGCTGAAGAGAAAAATACAAGTCACATGATTTTTTATGGTGAAAAGGATATAGATTATACAAAATCAAGTAACTATGCTTTTTTAAACTGGAATTTTGACAATTCACTTGGTGGGAAAGATAATGTTTCTCAACTTATACAAGATAACTTTGTAATGGGAAATGCATATATGGGAAATGCAGTATTAAGTCTATATTCGATTTTGTGTAGTGGAAATTATTGTTCAACGGCAGATGTTCTTATTTTTCCAATTATGTTTGATCTTTGGCATGGAGTAGAACTTTGGTTAAAAAGTAGTGTAGATGCGATATATTACATTCTAGGGATGGATAATGAAGTAAAGAAAAACCACAAGATTTATGAGTATTTAGAAGTCTTAGAAAAAGAACTGAAAAAATTGGGTATGGAGCAGACAATAGATATTGCGCTACCGGAATTGATTAAACTGATAAAAGAATTGCAACGTGTAAATGCTAATTTTGATTTCACCAGATATTCTTTTCGTGGAAAAAGGAAGTATCAATTTTATAATGCTCCGCTAGGAGAAGATGAGCAGTGGCAAAAGAAAGAGAAAAGTGAAGATGAACGAATGCACGTTGATTGGATATCAGAAATGCCAATTGTACCGAATACTTGTGTGGATTTACAAGAATTATTTGTTATTATTTTAGGCCTTGTTGATAACTTTAGAACTTTTGTGGAATACTTAACACTGGTAATAGCTGAAGGGGGACAATTGACAGATGATGCATACAAGAAATATTTGACAGAATGTGAAAAAGTTCAAAAAAATATGGAAGAATGGGATAACAACGAGGGAGACATGGACATGAAAGCAATGATGAAATTTGTATATTCGCATATTTTATAATTCAGATTAATTTTTGAGGGGAAGTATTATTTCCCCTCAAAAATTAAGTGAAGTTATCTTTAACAATAGAGTTCAAGTTTTCAGAAATTTTTGAAAAATTCTGATTTAAATTCAATGCACGCACAGAAATCTGATTTCCGCTCATTTGGTATGTATTATTGGGAATAACATCTTCATCAGTCTGTGCATAAAGAAGCATTCCAGAGACAGTATGTTCACAGTCTTTTAATTCAAATTCTTTATTTTTCACATATGTAAAAATCTGATAGAGGTTATTGGAATGTAAAGTGTTTGTTCCGTATTGCTGCTGAGTCATATGTGAATAATATTTTGCATCGATAATAAGTATATTGTTTCCCTGAGACAACATAATATCAGTTTGCATTTTGGGAAGCAATTGGTTCTCAGAATCATCAAGTTGCCATGCAATCTGTGAGGCATTGGCAGATAGTTCTGGATGTTCTTTACGATAGTATTCAAGCAAAAATTTTTCATATAAACGGCACATACGTTGTTCGTCAAAAAAATCCATTATTTTTGAGGTACCGTCGTTCTGTGTCTGTAGAAGTCCGTTATAAATCAGATAACAGATTCCAATTAACATTTGATAACTTTGATTGGAACGATTATAATGTTGGTTCCAATTTACAAAACGTAAATCAATTTCATTAACATCAGAAAAAAACAATAACAGATTTCGTAGACTCTTTTTTCGCGTATTTGTGATATTGGCTTTAAGAAGCAATAACATTGTAGATTTAATAATTTGGTTAAATTGTGTATTAGTTGAAAATTCATCGTATGTACAAATCATTTGTTTCTTCAGCAGAGTTTGAGTTTTAATGGATTCAGAAATATTAAGCTTTCCCTGTAGTGTAGAAAGAGATTCTGATTTTGGCACATAATCTCTTCCTAAGCCTCGTTTTAACTGTATGCTAATGCTCTTATCAAGAATGGCTGCACATAATTCAGCGGTATTATGAAAATTTTCTGTGGCCAGATCTTTGTAATTTTGTGCTTGTAATGCCTGAAAAGCGTAGGACAGCATATAATAAATATTTTGTACAGGAATCATTTAACAGCACTCCTTAGTCGATCAGACCAATCTACGATTTTTGCGGGCTCATCAAACCAATATTCTTTTAAAAGTGGAATCAATTCGTATTCTACAATGGATGACAAAGTTTGTGTGTTGGCTGTTTCTGGTGTTAAACCACAAAAATAACTGTGACCAATACAGAATCCTTCACCTAGTGATATATCTTCTGCTATCTTGGAATTGAGTTGTTTCACACAAGCAATTAATTTGTTAAAGGCATCATTTTTTAGAGAATCTTGGTAAGCTTGAAAACCAGGCGTATTAAACCCCGGTTTCATAGTAAAAAATGAAAAACGTCGTCTTAAAGCATAATCTAACATAGCAAGACTACGATCAGCAGTATTCATCATACCAATAATATATACATTTGCAGGTACAGAGAAATTCTCATCAGAATATAACAATTGCAGTTCAATCCCCCGCTTATCTTTTTCAATCAGCATAAATAATTCACCGAATATTTTACTTAAATTACCACGATTGATTTCATCAATAATAAAGAAATAATCATTTTCATCATCATCCTCGGCCATTTTGCAGAATTTGTAAAAAGAACCCTTTTTAATTGTGAATCCATTTTCCGTTGGTCGGTATCCTTCAATAAAATCCTCGTAGGAGTAACTCTGGTGGAATTGGATCATTTGAACACGGTCAGGATTTTTTGCGCCGATAATGGAATAAGCAAGTCGTTTGGCAGTAAAAGTTTTTCCAACTCCAGGTGCGCCTTGTAAAATAATATTTTTCTTCATTTTTAAAACATTTACCAGTGTTTTATAATCTTGTCCATTCATATACACATCTGAGAGAAAATCTGCAGAAGAGTAAGCTGGATAGTCTATTTCTGGTTGTGTATCTACATCATCTAATTCATCTGGAGCAAAGATGGAAGTAAGCTTTTCAATATAATCAGTGTATGGAGTGATATCAGTTAAGCGTTTTGCTACTGCATTACCAGGATGTTCCCATTCGCCAACTTGAAGCCATTTTATAGCACGGACATTTTTATATTCCTGACGAAGATCGTCAAAGACATAATTTCCAGTGACAATACCTTTACCAAGAAGAGTGTTGCTACGTTTCGCAAAAATCACATCGTTAACTGATACGGTATTTGCAAAATTCCATGCCATCAAAGCCTGATTTTTTCGTGAAGTACTACTGTCGTACACATCTATCAGTTCTTGACGGAGAGCTTCCTTGGAAGCAAATTGGGAATAATCACCAATATCGTCCATACCTAAAACCATGATTCCTTTTTGTTGGCATTCATTCCAACTTTTATCATCAAAGACGGTATACATCCAGTAGTGCGTTTTATGTTTTTTATCGGAAAGCGTATTTGTGTCAGAATCATTAGTCTCATTAGTATATCCTACATTTTTCCCATAAATATGAGCAAAGACAACTCCGGGAACATTGCATTTTCTTGCATATAATGAAATTTGTCCCATGCGAATGAAAGGAATATCACTTGGTTTTTGATTTAGAAAATGCAATACTCTCAGCTGAATATCCTGTCCATAAAATGGAGCGAATAATGTTGGAAAGAGCATTTGATAATATTTCATGCGCCATACCATATTGATTCCCGGGATATGTTCCAGCTGTTTATAGAGTTGTTCGTAATCTTTTTCAGAATCTAAAGGACCAAAAGAAGATATTATTTCAGCACCTTCAACCAGATCATTTCGCATTTCTTCTGCTTTTTGTATTGCTTCATCCTCAGTAAGATGTATAGGTTTTAATGGAGATCCACAGGTCCAACTTTGATTTTTCTTATGATAGAATAATCCAAATTTATATGCTGCTCCGCCGGAAATACTTCCAAATACTTCGCGGATATCTTTGTCCATTTCAAGTCTATAGCAGAGATTGGTTTTAGTTCCTTCGTCATTATAAAATAAAGAAGTTAACAAATCTTTTCCAAAAAGTGATTTTAAGCGTTCTATTCCAAAAAGATTTATAAAATTTTCTCGTAACTCATCAGCCTTGTGAGCAAATGAAATCCATTCTGGAGTCTGAGATTCGCTATAAAACCATTCAGGAGAATATTTTCCTGACCCATTTTCTGTTATCTGAATGTTCGACATAATATACCTCCGAATTTATAAATACGAATTTGAATAACACAATTTTATAGCCTCTTAGCAGAGGTTATAGTCTATCAATAAAATCCTCCAAAAGCCTTGAAAATAAAGGATTTATCGCAATGTGTTCGCCTTATCCCTTTATATGATTTCACACAAGTTTACTCTCTCCCTGACTGCTTATAAGGGCAAAATCAAGGGAAAGAAAATCCCATAACAAGATATAACAGAGTGTGGCAATCGGAGAACTGTGACATATGTGCGAATATATTATAGTGGAGGATTTTTTAATGAACAAGTATATTTATGATGAAAGCAATGGTCTTTGGTATGAACTGCAAAGAGATTATTATATCCCTTGCCTGACCTTACCAGCCGAAAAAGAAAACAAACCTATCGGTTTATGGGGGCAGCGACACAAACGATATTTACAGGAACATAAGAGGGCGTTTTACGCCACGCTACTCACAAGTGGCAAGTTGAATGCTTATCTTGCGGATGTCGATAAACAGGCGGAGGAACGCTTTGAAAGGATTGTAGAACAGATGAAGCAGGCACAGGGTATCACGGAACGCCTAAAGGCGAAAAATGCCTTAGAATGGGTTGGACAGATGAATAACATTCGGGCTTGTGCTATGGAGATTGTGGAGAGGGAAATTATATTCGCATAAGTAGACAAGGCGGCAGGGAGTAAATTCTCTGTCGCTTATTTTTACTGTATTTTCGTTACGAAACTTGACAAAAATCTCTCCCTTTATTATAATTTATGTTATATAACAATAATTATAAAATGGCGGAGAGGTGAAAAATATGCCACCAAAGGTGAAAATTACAAAAGAGATGATTATAGATGCAGCATTTGAGATAGCACGAAGTGAGGGAGCAGAAAATATCAATGCACGAACTGTATCAAAAAAATTAGGCTGTTCCACTCAACCTGTTATGTATCATTTTAAAACAATAGAGGAATTGAAAAAAACTGTATATGTTAAGGCAGATGAGTATCATTCCGAATATATAACTAATATTCAGAGTGAAAATCCGATGAAAGATATTGGACTGAATTATATACGCTTTGCTGAAACAGAAAAAAATTTGTTTCGGTTTCTATTTCAAACAAATGAGTTTATAGGAAAAAATATTTCTGAGTTGATAAATTCTGAAGAATTACAGCCTATTATAGCTATACTGAGTAAAGAAGTAGAGGTCAATACAGAACAGGCGAAAACCATTTTCCGTTCATTATTCCTGATTGCACACGGATATGCAAGTATGTTTGCAAATAACGAAATGACCTATGACGAACAGACGATTATATCTGATTTAGACTTGGTATTTGACGGAACAGTTTATTCATTGAAAGGAGGATTATAATGTATCGTTTATATAAGAAAAATGAATTAAATTTCTCATTGGTTTGGATTATTTCCTATGTTGTTTTGTTTAGTGTTGCTGACAGCTTTTCTGCTTCGCTTGGCACTGAAAAAATAATTGCTGCACCCGTTGCTATAGTTTTTACATTGCTTCTTTTAGTTTTTGTGAGTAAACACAACTTAAAAGAAAAATACGGTCTGTGTTCTTTTAATGGAAGCCTTAGAAATTTCTTATATTTTACTCCGCTACTTCTAATTATGAGTATTAACCTATGGAATGGCGTTACGATGAAGCTGTCTGTTTTAGAAACTGTGTTATATATTTTAAGTATGCTCTGCGTTGGATTCATTGAAGAAATTATTTTTCGTGGATTTCTGTTCAAAGCATTATACAATGACAATGTAAAGTTGGCGATTGTTATCTCAAGTGTTACTTTTGGAATTGGACATATTGTAAACTTACTGAACGGAAAAGATTTAATACCTACACTCTTACAAGTTTGTTATGCAATCGCAATAGGTTTTCTTTTTACAATTATTTTTTACAAAGGAAAGAGCCTTTTACCGTGTATTATTGCACATAGTTTTGTAAATTCTTCGAGCGTTTTTGCTGTTGAAAATTCTTCAATGAAGTTTCATATTATTTCAAGTGCAGTATTATGTATTATTAGCTTAAGTTACGCACTGTGGATATTGAAAAAAACAAAACAATTTGATGAATATGAAAATAATGATAGGCGGTGATGATATTATATGCCAACTATTATTTCAGAATGGATATATTGCCCTGTATGCGGCAATAAAACCCGTACTATGATACGGGAAGATACGGAATTAAAAAACTTTCCTCTCTACTGTCCGAAATGTAAGCAGGAAACAATCATCAATGTTCAGGATATGAAAATTACACTTGCAGACAGTAAATAATTATGTATACCGCCGCTATGGATAACACCATACACGGCGGTTTTTGAATGCCTATCGGCTATCTCTGTCAAAGGATTTCTTACGCTGTCTTTGGGGCGGTTTCTGTTTATTGCGTTCCTGTATCTCACGCAGATGTTTTAACACGCTTTGCTTTTCGGGCGGTCTGTACTGTGCCTTAGCGGTGGCTGTCGGTTTCCTGCTGACTTGACGTTCCCATTCGGCAAGGTCACGGTTATATTGTTCTACAACACTTTCCATTTCTCGGAAAGTACGCATAAACGCCTGCACATCGGGATAACCGTCCTCTTTCAGAATATCGGGCAGCTTATCCAGCTTAACGGAGATTTTCTTTTCCGTCTGCTGTATCTGCTCGGTAATCGTTTTACGCTCTTTGCCCTTGAAAATCCCTTTTGTATCGGCAAGCTGCGCTCTCAGTTTTGGAAGAATATCGTCTTGTAAATGACGGATTTCCTTTGCCCCCTCATGCGCTTTTATCATCAGGCTTCGCATATGGCGGAACTCTGCCATATCAATATCAAGTGTAGGCTTGGGCGGCATATCCTTTTCCCTGATAAGGCTTTGCAGAAAATCTTTTGCCTTTGCCACAATCCCACGGAACAGATTAGGTAACCAGCCTTTGCTCATGATTGACTGACTTGCTTTTTCGTGTATCTCGGTCTGCTTGACTTCTAAAATCTTTGCTTCGGAAATACCCGATAACAACGCCATATCCGCTGTCCTGTTCCATTCCTGCCTTGCGGTGTTATCCGCTTCAATCTCGGCGGCTTTGGGATTGTTCTTACCGATTTTCTTGGTGGGAAGATAAACGCTGTTCTTATCAAACACCTTTAACTGCTGTTCGGGATCGGAGATATGCCGATTGATAAGGTCGGTGTAAATCTCTTTTACCTCCCGAAGAAAAGGCTCACTTTTGAATTTATCATCTTTCACGGTAAAGAGGTGGCTTTCGTAAACCTCGCCCTTTTTTATGACGGTACAGCCTTTTCGTATCTGTCCGTCCTCCCCTGTGATTTCTTTCTTGGTGCGTACCCTTTTGCCTGTTTCATCATAGAACACGCTGCGTGTGGCTCTCTTGATGTCAGGTTCAGGAAGCAGTTTTCTTTCGCTGAAGATAAGGTGGATATGATAGTTTGTCTTGCGTTTGTTGTGGTGGAGGGCTGACACGCACTCCACACCATACCGCCTGTGGAACTCCTCCGTAAAATCTTCAAGGACTTCCTGCGGCTCGTATCTTGTATATACTTCAGGCAGGGCGATAATTAATTCCCTTGCTTCAATACATTTGCCCTCTGTACCGCTTCGCTTAAATTCCTGCTGGCTTTCCCTTGCAAGGTTACTCCAAAATTCATTGTCAGCGGTGCGGTAGGTGGCATAGAGATTTTCCTGTCTTGCGTGGCTTGTGATATAGGATATTCTTCCCTTGACATTGGGTAGCTTCGACATCTGTATAAATGAATGTCTTGCCATATACTCCTTTCTCCCGTGACGGGCATACTCTTTTTGCAACCGAGAAATCGGTTGCCGCTGTTTCGGCGGCGTAAGCAGACGGACAGCGAAGAAAACAGTGTGCTGTTTTCTTCTGTATCATAGCGGCGGTGCATTGTCCGAAGCTGTGATACAGTGCCCCCTGCAAGGGCGAAATACCCAGAGTACAAATCGAAGATTTGTGCGAGGGGTGTATTTCGCTCTCAAACGCTGGGGGCTTGGAGAACAGTTATTCTACTTTGCGGACATCGTTTTCATTGAGCAGGTTTCTTCCCTGATTGACACTCATAAATCGCTCTAAAGTATCCCTGCGGATAATCGCTTTTCTGCCGACCTTGAGGACGGGAAGTTTGCCCCAGTCTACCAACTTACGCATTGTATTTCTTCCGATACCCGTACATTCTGCTGCTTCTTCTATGGTTAAACCCATTTTGATGTTGCTCATTTTATCAACCTCCTTTCAAAATACGCATTTTGCAACTGTGTATCTGTAATTATACTTATTTTGCTATCTCTTGTCAACTTGTTTTGCAACTTATTAAGAAATATTTTTGCCTATTATTAAATTTATGGTTGCAAAATAAGTTTTTCTATGCTATACTATCAGCAATAGGAGGTGAAAACCTTGAAAAAAGAAATTACATTCACCGCAAAACAGGTCGGTGAACGAGTGAAAGAACGCCGAACAGAATTAAACTTAACAATGCCCGAACTTGGTAAGCGTGTCGGGGTAAACAAATCTACTATTCAGAGATATGAAGCGGACGGAGTAGACCCGAAGCGTACAATGATTATCAATGGACTGGCAGAGGCACTCCTGACCACTCCCGAATGGCTGACAGGACTTTCCGAAGATAAGGAATATGATAGCCGCACTTTATGTGCAAGGGATATGGAGGAACATATCAAAAAATATCTTGATACGGTTTCTTCTGTGGTAAAGGGAGAACCGCACCAACAGCTGCTCACGACATTCCTCGGAAAGATGATTGACCTCTATACGGTTATGGCTTATCACTTTGCAGACGCAACGGCTGAAGTTGACCGTGTAGCGGAGGACGAAGGCTTAAAGCAGTCCTTACGCCGCTATGCGATTGAGTCAAGGGCAATTATGGAAAGAGTTTACCGTAAAGAAATGGAACTTCCTATCGAGGATATGAAGCAGTTTTTAGATGGGATTTTACATATCTACGATGAGGGACGCACCGCTGTAAAGATGGGCGACCTGTTCGGGATAGTGACAGCAGCTGAAGAAAGGGTTGCTGAAAAAGAAAAATTCCGTGGCTCTTTGACAAGTGAAAACGATGACTGACACTCATCGGCATAAGTAACCTTATTACTTTACGCACACCATATGTCACAGTCCCGATTGCCACGGATAGAAAGGGGAAATTTATCTATGGCAAAAGGTTCTGTAAGAAAAAAAGGTAAAAAGTGGTACGCACGCTTCTACATCGAAGATGAAAGCGGCAGAAAAGTACAGAAAGAGTTTGTGGGAACAGAAAGCAAGTCTGAAACAGAAGCCCTGCTCAGAAAAGCAATCGCTGACTATGAGGAAAAGAAATTCGTTGCGAAGTCTGAAAACATCACGGTTGGTATGCTGCTCGATCTGTGGGTGGAGGAAGAAGTGAAACCCGGTAATCTCAGCAATGGTACGGTAATGTCCTATCAAGGAACGGTCAACCGTATCAAACAGCACCCGATAGGAAACCGAAAGCTGAAAACCGTAACCGCCGACCATTTACAGGCGTATATAGACTTTCTCAGCTTTGGAGGCACAAATCCTGACGGTACAACTGCAAAGGCACTCAGCAAAGGGTATCTCCGATTGTTTTCGGCTGTTTTACAAGGGGCGTTCCGTTTTGCAGTATTCCCGAAAAGGCTGATAACCTTTAACCCGATGCAGTATGTGGTATGGCGAGGAAAGAAAGAAGAATACGAGCTGTTCTCTTACGAGGATGGGGAAACAACTTCCACACCAACGCTCAGCTATGACCAGTATCAGAGGTTAGAGGACTTCCTGAAAAAGAAAAACAATCCTGCACTTCTTCCTATACAGATAGCCTATTATACAGGCTTGCGTATTGGAGAGGTCTGTGGTCTGACTTGGCAGGACATCAACCTTGAAGAACAATATCTGACAGTACGCCGCAGTATGCGTTACAACGGGGCAAGGCACAAAACAGAAATAGGGGCAACAAAGCGTAAAAAAATCCGCACCGTTGACTTTTGCGATACGCTTGCCGCAATCCTGAAAACTGCGAAAGCAGAACAGCATAAAAACCGTTTCCGATACGGGGAACTGTACAGTCTTAATTACTATTTGGAGGTCAAAGAAAAAGACCGCACCTATTATGAGGTTTACAGTCTGCCGAGGGCGGAGGAAGTCCCAGAGGGGTACAAGGAATTATCCTTTGTCTGCCTTAGACCTGACGGGGCATTTGAAGCACCGAGTACGGTGGGGATTATGTGCAGGACAGCGAGAAAAAAGTTGGAGGGATTGGAGGATTTCCACTTCCATATGCTCAGACACACCTATACAAGCAATCTGCTTTCAAACGGTGCAGCACCTAAAGATGTGCAGGAACTACTCGGACACACTGATGTTAGTACCACAATGAACATTTACGCTCACGCTACAAGGGAAGCGAAGCGTACTTCCGCAAGACTACTGGATAAGGTAATCGGCGGAGCATAAAAAATTTCCCTTGTTTCGGCTCATAAGGGCAAAAACAAGGGAAAATACATAAGGTTTGAATATTTAATAGGCGATATGCCTTGAAAACACAGGGTTTACAGAGGATTGAATAGATAAACTAGAATTAGTATATCATTTAACTGCAGCACTGTCATAGATTATCGAAAAATAGAATTATATTGATATTGAAAGAGAAGAGCAAGATCCACCCGGGTAATACCGTATCGTAATAATTGAAAATAATATTTAGAAATTAGGAATATTATATTGGCTATATTGAAAATGTAAGCAGGTAAAAATTGAAATTTTTTTACAGAGCATCTGGCAGAAGCCAGGTGCTTTTTTTGAAAATTTTGAAAGAAAATATCATGTAAATAGTGCGGAAATCTTTGATGGAAGCTAATTAAATGAAGATGAAATTGAATCAAGAGGATGAAAATAGAAGATTCATCAAAAATAAACTTGTTAAACACAGGTGGATCTTGCTCTTGTATAAAAATTCAGATTAAAAAGAAGAAAGAAATAACAATGAGCGAGATTCACTAGGGATTACAGTACCTTAATTGGTTCTCTGCTTATCTTTAAGATTATGTGAAATTTTGGGATGCACAGTAATGAAATTATGAAAAAATTAAAAAAATTCTGATGAGGGGGCTGTATTTTATGCCCTCTCCTTTTGTATATATAGAGGGATAAATTTTTGTGGATATAAAATTCAAAAATATATTTCCTCAAATATTGAGAAGGTGAGGAAGAAACAAATGAAATATTTGTACATGAATGAGCAGGAGCGGCAGATACAGTATTATCAATTTCCAAAATTCTTGCTGGAATTACAGCTAAGTCAGAATGCAAGAATTATTTATATGCTGTTGTATGACCGGGCGAGAATATCACGAAAGAATAATTGGACAGATGAGGATGGAAGAGTATATGCAATATTTCCAATTGAAGAACTATCACAGAAAACCGGGAAGTGCAAATCTTCTGTTAAAAAGGCTTTGAAAGAACTAGATGATGCAGGACTGCTAATTCGGAAATTTGGTGGATTTTCAAAACCAAGACATATGTATGTAATGATACCAGACAAAGTAGAGGTTTTTGGAAAGGTACAATTACAGACAGATATAAAGAAAGCCGATAGAGAGTTTAAAAATGAGCTTTCATATGGTCAGAATGATAACTCTACAAAGGATATAAATACGGCATCTAATAAAGTAATAGAGAAAAATAACTCAAGTAATAAGTATGGAGTAAGTAGTTACAGTATAAAGAATCAAAAGATGAATTATGAGTGTGGGGAGGGAGAAAGCCTGTGATGTATGAGATACAAACATATTTAGGCGCAGATGGATTGATGCATTGTACTGTTTGTAAAGAACCCGTAGAAGCATTTTATCCAAAAGGTTCTTTGCTTGAAATGAGAAAGCATCACAGGCAGTGTGCGTGTGAAAGGAAGGCATATGCAGAGGAGACACAATATTATAAAGAAAAAGAGCATCGGGAGCTAATCGCAAGAAATAAGAAAATCTGCTTTGAGGAAAAAGAAATGGAGGGATTTACATTTCAAAATGTAGAAAGAGATAGTGGCGTTATAAGAATCGCAGAAGAATATGTAACAAACTGGCAAAAAATGAAGCAAAACCATATGGGATATTTGTTCTGGGGACCAGTTGGAACAGGAAAAAGTTATCTGGCTGCTTGTATTGCGAATGCATTGCTGGAAAAAGAAGTTACCGTGAAAATGACAAATTTCAACACCATATTAAATGATTTGTTTGCAGCTGAAGACAAGAAAGAATATATCAGATCATTGAATGGATATGAGCTTTTAATTATTGATGATCTTGGTGTAGAACGGAGCAGTGAGTATGTATTAGAAAATATTTTCAGTGTGATTGATTGGAGATATCGATCGGGGAAACCTTTGATTATCACAACAAATCTTCCTTTAGCACAATTAAAACAAGAGACAAAAATTGAGAAGAAAAGAATTTATGACAGAATTCTGGAAAGATGTATTCCGGTAAAAATTGATGGAGTCAGCAGACGAGAAGCCATGGCAAATGACAATATGCAGACTATGAAAAACATTCTGAAAATCTAGGACTATTTCAGAAGGACATTTCATAGTAATGGACAAAGAGTGAGCAGGGAGGAGGTGGAAACTTCACCGTGGCGAAAAGAAAACTGAACTATCGATTTCATAATCCAAATCCGGTGGAAGTGACCGCCGATTACATATTGAAAGTGATGATAGAAGTGAATACTGAGAAGGTGGAGAAAGCTATAAGAGTTAAAATGCAGACAATTACTGAGAAAAAATATAATGATATACAAAAGAAGGATGGCTTTGAATAAACTAATTTGGTATAATATTTTAACAGATATGGATAATGGAGGTGAAAGGTGTGGAAAAGAATAAATTGAATATTTTAAATAAATTTTTTTCTCGGAACACTTTTCGTCACTGTTATGAAGAGGGATATGATAAAATATATGGGCAAGTGATAAAAAAATATATCAATTATGATTCAACAAAAACTAATTCCGAATTGGTTAGCGAAATTTATAATATTTTAAAAACGGAATACAGAAACGAGTATTATTATAAGAACACGCTTTTAAATAAATTGTTATTGGGGATTCATAGTGTAAATACAACGACTGCTTTAACAGAAATTCCTATTGCAAAATCAAAGGCAGATTTTGTTTTGATAAATGGAAAAGCTGTTGTTTACGAAATTAAAACTGAACTAGATAATTTGGAAAGATTGGAAAGTCAAATTAATGATTATTTTAAAGCGTTTGATCATGTAGCAGTAGTTACATATAATGAAAATGTTACAGCAATACAAAAAAAGATAGATAGCATCGGAAAACCAGTTGGAATATACGTATTGCAGAATCGTGGAACAATAAAAACAATACAAAAACCAGAAAAGTATAGAAATGCATTGGATAGTAAAATTATATATAAGATTTTGAGAAAGCCAGAGTATGAAGAAATAATTTTGAATAAATATGGATTTTTACCTAATGTATCAGCGTTTGAATATTATTCCGAATGCCGAAAATTGTTTGAGAAGATGCCTATAGAAGAATCATATGAATGGGTTTTGAAATTGTTAAAAAAGAGAACTAAAATTATAAAAAATGAATATAAAGAAATACCGTATGAATTGAAATTTTTAGCTTATTTTATGGATTTGAAATCAGAAGATTATGAGAAAATAAGATGTTTTCTTAATCAAGCATATGGAGGTGTATAGAATGTATTTTCCTTATTTACGAGGAAGACAATTTGAGTTGATTGCATTACGAGAATTGTTAGAAAGTGAACGAATTGGACAAGAGATTATTCCGATTATAGAACCAGTAAAGCCATCGGCAACATTATTGAAAACTTTAGAATGCTTTGTTAATCATGATAGAGAAATTGCAGTAGTATTTAATCCAGCTGTAGGAGATTTCCCTAAAAAGATAAATGAAATGAGAAGGGAGAATTCTAAAATCGCAAATGAGTTGTATGAGTTATTAACAAAACATAATAAAATTATTAAATCGTATATTATGAGTGCTAAAAGCGCAGTTAAATTAAAGACGGATGAATTAAAAACGGAAAGATTGATAATAAATCCGGATAGAGATTGTTTAGATGATTTTTTAGAGGTGTATGATAAATCTTTGCCAAGATATACATTGATTCCAGATGATAGAGCTTTTAGAAGAGTGATTTCAGAATCTAAAGTGTTATTTGAAGATAATTTCAATAAAAGATCAAGAAATATAGATTATATAGAACATGAGGATGAGTTCTTTTCAGATAGTCATTTGTATTTTCAAAATGAAAATTATGTAGGATTTGCAGATTATTCTGTTGTAGGGGAAGAATTTAATGAATCTGGTTTTGCTCCTGTTGCGGTTGCAATTCATATAGTTTATTTTAACGAAAAGAAAGAATTGAGAATACATCATTTTGTATCTGATTCTAATGATGGAATAGAAGATCCTGGTGGAAAATTTGGAGAGGCTTTGGAAAAGTTAGTATATTGGTGCGAGGAAAATAATGTTCAGAATACATTAGGATTACAAGGATTTTATGATTGCTATAATTCAGGAAAATATCCAGGTTTAGGAACTGTAAAAAAGTACTCAATTATGCATCATTTGGAATTGGTCAGTAATTTCTTGGGAGGAAAGTAGTAATGCAAATTGGCTTAGAATGCTTTATGGATGAGCAGATTAGTTCAATGATTGCAAGTGAAAATCGACATGGAGAATGTGAAATTCAAGGTAAGAAGGAATGCATTGTTTATGATACAAATGAAGATCATTATTTAGAAGGATATTTAGAAGAAATTATGGATGCATTTACTGTTGCAAAACATTTAAGAGTGTCTGAGACAGATGCAAGAGTGGGATATTTGCATACATTTTTGGCTCGTTGGAAAGTATTTAAAGTAGATGAAAAGAGTATTCAAAAGATAATCAAAGCTATATGTAGCCAACGTTATCAAGATGAGCCGGAACTGTTTGATGAAAAAGTTACAATTAGAGAATTATTTTCAGCAGATGAAATGGAGCGTAAGTGCATTTTGAAAACATATAGTTGGGATGATTTTTGCTATAATATAAAACATGTTAATCGATTTCATTCGCAACAAGTTAATTTTAGAGAATTGAAAAATTTATTAGATAATATGCTTGTTGATATTCCGGCGGGAAGTTTGACTTTATATCGATCTAGGATATGTGATGAAGAGAGTTATCTAAAAGGTTACTCAAACAAAAAGATGGGTGTACCGCCAGTTCCGTTAACTACTGCAGGACGAACGAATTCGGAGGGAATACAATGCTTATATTTGGCAAGTGATGAAGAAACAACTTTTCATGAAGTCAGAGCTCGGGATAATGATCATGTATCGGTAGGTGAATTCTGTCAAATAAAGGATTTAAAAATAGTTGATTTAAGTTTATTTGATAAAATAGGTCCATTTTCAATTCCAGATTTTGATATGACATGGTTTGCAATCAATATTGATATTATCCGAAAAATTGGAAATGAAGTCGCGATGCCTATGAGAAGATTTGATCGTGCATTAGACTATGTTCCTACGCAGTATATATGTGATTATGTAAAACATTTGGGTTATGATGGAATACGATATAAAAGTACCTTGGTTGAAGGCGGAATTAATTATGCTATTTTTGATGAAAAGAAATTCGATTGTGTAGGAGTAAAGGTAGTACATATTGGAAATATTCATTATGAATGGAAAGAGCTATAGAAAAAATCGAGAAATTGTATTAGACATGAAACTAATACAAATTTCTCGATTTTTATTTACATATTTGCGTATTACGATATAATAAAAGATGTAACAGAACGATATAACTATAACAGAGAGGTAGCATTATGAACATAGCAGCCTATTGCCGAGTCTCCACCGACAAAGCTGATCAGCTCAACAGTCTGGAAGCCCAAAAGGAATTCTTTTCAGAATATACCAAGCGCACAGGGGACACTTTAGTAAGATTATATGCAGATGAGGGTATTTCTGGAACTAAAATTAAAAATCGTAAAGAATTTCTTCGCATGATGTCTGATGCAGAGCATGGATTATTTGATATGGTTGTTGTAAAAGACATCTCTCGTTTTGCAAGAAATACTGTAGATCTTTTACAGAATGTCCGTAAGCTGAAATCATTGGGAATTGAGACACAATTCTTAACAGCGAATATGACCAGTATGGGAAACAGCGAGTTTGTTCTCACCATTTTTGGAGCTCTGGCACAGGAAGAAAGTGCAAATACTTCCAAGCGTGTAAAGTTCGGCAAGAAGATGAACGCAGAAAAAGGACGAGTTCCTAATATTGTATATGGATACGATAAAACAATCGGAGATTATTTTAATCTTGCAATCAATAAAGAAGAATCTAAAGTTGTACAGCAGATTTACAAGTGGTATACAGAAGAAGGTTACGGTGCGGCCAAGATTGCAAATATGTTAAATGAAAAAGGTTATAAGACAAAACGAAATTGCAAATGGAGTCAGAATGCAACTTGCCGTATTTTGACAAATGAAATATATACCGGAAAAATTATCAATGGCAAGCAAGAAGTCAGTGATTTCCTGACTGGTCAGAGAAGAGACAAGGACGAGACTGAATGGATGGTTGTGGAGCGGCCGGAACTTCGAATCATAGAAGATGAGACATTTGAAAAAGCACAGGAGATTTTAAGAGGCAGACATGATGCATTTAATCTTAGTCACGAACGGCAGAGTAATAAACATCTGTTTTCGACACTGATTAAATGCAAAGAATGTGGCTGGTCCTTCCGGAGAACGGTTCGTACTTATAAGAACACGTATGTACGCTGGGTATGCTCTGGGCGAAACGGCCGGGGAGTAGATAGTTGCCCAAATAAAACGGTTGTGGACGAGGAAGAACTCATTGAAGTTCTGCAGGAATATTTTACAAATGTATTGAAACAAAAGAAAAAAGTGATTGCTCATGTGGTAAATGAGTTTCAGCGTGTATATAAAGCTAAAGATGAAAATGTAGAGTACGAAAAAGAATTAAATGCAGAACTTGCTAAATTGCAAAAGACCAGACAAAAATATATGGATATGTATACGGATGATTTGATTTCTCGTGAAGAGTTGAATGAGAAGATTGGTGGCTCTCGTCAGGAAATGGAACGAATAGAAAATGAACTCAAGATGGTATCTTATCATTTAACCAAAGGGGAACAGTTAGAGAATATTTTAAATAATACATTTAAAGAAATTGAAGACATTACTGATGTACACCAGATGACCAATCAGCAGTTAAAGCGATTGATTCAGAAGATAGAAGTAGATAAGGATGGAAATGTAGATATTTACTTACGTTTGCTTGGTGATCTCGGCTTAGATGAGTCTGTATTAATTGATGAAAATGAAACCGTTCAAAAATGTAACAACCAAACATAAAGATGTAACAGAACGTCTTCTCCAGATCAACCCATCTCTTGCAGGTGAGGCGCGAAAGGTTCTGGATCTGAACAAATCGGAACGGCACATCCGGGGCGGACTTGCTACCAGAGAAAAGTACCTGCATCAGCACGCATAAAAAATCCTTTTCTTTGCAAAAAGATGGTGTATTACATTTTTACAGTATAAAATAGAGAAAACGGGGATATACAAAAGAGAAGGGACAGGAAAAGAGAAGAATGGGGAAAACGAAACAAAAACAGGATCGAAGTCATTATCTGTTTTCCAATCAGGAACTGGCAAATCTGATCGGACCTTTGGTAATCGAGCAGTTATTGGCAGTTTTTGTTGGGATGGCAGATTCTATTATGGTTGCAAATGTTGGAGAAGCAGCTGTGTCGGGCGTGTCGCTGGTTGACAATATTATGATTCTGATCATCAATATTTTTGCAGCACTGGCGACTGGTGGAGCAGTTGTTGCCGGACAGTATATTGGCAGGAAAGATGAAAAATCAGCATGTAAAGCGGCTACACAGCTGGTATGGTTTGTGAGTCTTAGTGCGGTTGCGATCATGATATTGGTTTACTTCGGAAAAGATATAATTCTGAATCAGGTATTTGGTCACATTACAGCGGAAGTAAAAGGACATGCAGATATTTATCTGCTAATTGTAACAGCTTCGATTCCATTTATCGCGTTATATAATGGTGGGGCAGCAATTTTCCGTGCGATGGGGAATTCGCAGGTATCCATGAGGGTATCACTTTTGATGAATGCGATCAATGTAACCGGAAATGCAATTCTTGTGTTCGGATTACGGATCGGAACGGCGGGTGTTGCAATACCGACACTGATTTCCAGAATGGTTGCCGCGATAGTGATAACAGTGTTGCTCTGCAATCAGACACGTATCTTGCATATTGAGCGGACACTGAAAATCCGGTTTGATGGAAGAATGATACGGAAAATACTTGCAATTGGGGTTCCCAATGGTCTGGAAAACAGTATGTTTCAGCTGGGTAAAATTTTAGTGCTGAGTCTGGTTTCAACCTTCGGTACTTATGCAATTGCGGCAAATGCAGTTTCCAATGCGATTGCGCTGTTCCAGATTCTTCCTGGAATGGCGATCTCGCTGGCAATTACGACAGTTATTTCCCAGTGCGTCGGCGCAAATGACTATGAACAGGTACATTACTATCTGAAAAAACTGCTTGCGATCATTTATGTGGCAATGGTGGGAACGGTAGCACTTATTTTCCTTGCACTTCCATTGATTTTGAAAGCATACAATTTGTCAGATCAGACAGCTGCGGCAGCAACAAATATTATTCATTTCCATGGAATCAGTGCAATGATTATCTGGCCACTTTCATTTGCTCTTCCAGCAGCGTATCGTGCGGCAGGAGATGCAAAAGCCTGTATGTATACATCGATTGTGTCGATGTGGATTTTCCGGATCGGATTCAGTTATCTGGTAGGAAAATATATGGGACTGGGAGTATTTGGCGTGTGGGTTGCAATGGTGATCGACTGGGTAGTACGTGCAATCTGTTTTATTATCCGGTACTTTAATGGAAAGTGGAAACATGGGGCAATTGTGTAAATACAGAAGAAAGTTGTCATTTGTGTTAGAAAGATGATGCTTGAATATGAGTTTTAATTGCAGACCAGAGTTCAAACTTTGGTTCGGGCGATAGAAAATGCTTGTAAAACATCCAGAGCTCTACTATAATAAAATACAAAAGCAATAAATAGAAAAAGCGGTCTGAAAGGATCGTATTTTACAGGAGGAAAACCTTGAAGAACGAATTAGTGATTGTACTTGACTTTGGTGGACAGTATAACCAGCTTGTCGCAAGACGTGTCAGGGAATGTAATGTATATTGCGAAATTTATTCTTATAAGATTGATATCGAAAAGATTAAAGCAATGAACCCGAAGGGAATTATCCTGACAGGAGGACCGAATAGCTGTTACGAACCGGATTCACCGACTTATTCTGAAGAACTCTTTAAGCTTGGCATTCCGGTACTTGGTCTTTGTTATGGTGCACAGCTTATGTCTCACGTACTTGGCGGAAAAGTTGAAAAAGCTGACGTCAGAGAATATGGTAAGACAGAAGTCATCATCGACAAGAAAGATTCCAAAGTATTTGAAAATGTATCTGCAACAACAACCTGCTGGATGAGCCATTTTGATTATATTTCGCAGGTGGCACCGGGATTTGAGATTACTGCACACACAGCAGACTGTCCGGTAGCAGCAGCAGAAAATGCAGCAGAAAAGCTTTATGCAATCCAGTTCCATCCTGAAGTGCTTCATACACCGGAAGGAACCAAGATGATCAACAACTTTGTAAAGAATGTCTGTGGATGTGTCGGCGAATGGAAGATGGATGCATTTGTTGAAAATACCATCCAGGAAATCCGTGAAAAAGTTGGGGACGGAAGAGTACTTCTTGCGCTTTCAGGCGGAGTTGATTCCTCTGTGGCAGCAGGACTGCTTTCCAGAGCAATCGGCAAACAGCTTACCTGCGTATTTGTAGATCACGGTCTTCTTCGTAAGAATGAAGGCGATGAAGTTGAGGCAGTATTTGGACCGAATGGTCAGTTTGACCTGAACTTTATCCGTGTCAATGCACAGGAAAGATACTACAACAAGCTTGCTGGAGTTACAGAACCGGAAGCAAAGCGTAAAATTATCGGAGAAGAATTTATCCGTATTTTTGAAGAAGAAGCAAAGAAGATCGGTGCAGTGGAATTCCTTGCACAGGGAACGATTTACCCGGACGTTGTAGAAAGCGGACTTGGCGGAGAATCAGCAGTAATCAAGTCTCATCACAACGTAGGAGGACTTCCGGAGTATGTTGATTTCAAAGAAATCATTGAACCACTTCGTGATCTCTTCAAAGATGAAGTCCGCAAGGCAGGTCTTGAACTTGGACTTCCGGAGAAGCTTGTATTCCGTCAGCCATTCCCGGGACCGGGACTTGGAATCCGTATCATCGGAGAAGTAACGGCTGAAAAAGTACGGATCGTACAGGATGCAGATGCAATTTATAGAGAAGAGATTGCAAACGCGGGACTTGACCGCAGCATCGGACAATATTTTGCAGCCCTGACCAACATGAGAAGCGTTGGTGTTATGGGTGACGAGAGAACTTACGATTATGCAGTTGCACTTCGTGCAGTGAATACGGTAGATTTTATGACTGCTGAGGCAGCGAAGATTCCGTATGAAGTACTTGATAAAGTAATGAGCAGAATTATCAATGAAGTTCGTGGGGTTAACAGAGTATTCTATGATCTGACGAGTAAACCGCCGGGAACGATTGAGTTTGAGTGATGATATGAACTTGAAAAAGCCTTTATTTATGCGGGATGCAAGCAAATTTGTTTAAGCACTGGCAACGATTTGGCAACATTTCGGGTATCACTCACTAAATAACAGAATACTTCAATAACAGAAAAACCTTGCTGATTTTCAGAAATGAAGCTGAAAGTCGGCAAGGTTTTTTTGTGTATTTCGAGACAAAAATAACACGCTCTATTGGGATTCAGTGTCCTTTTTCAAGGCTTCTGTGAGATAGTCGCTTAACTCCTTTGAGGGGACTACTTTATGCCAGTGATTCGAGGTATCTAATTCAGGATATTTATACCGCCACTGGTCGTATTCCTCTTTGGTTATCTCTCCCTGTTCCAGACGGGCAGCTTGTTCCTGCCATGCGTGGAACATATCAAACATGGAGGAATAGGTGGAGCCGGTGGACTTGTCCAGTCGCAGACACACTTCTCCGTCAATCTCTCCGATTTTCAGCCCGTACATATCTTCCAGCGCAAAGAGCGTGTGCATAAGCCCGATATAGCTGTCAATCTCCGGGACTGTGATTGCTCGCGGGCTGACATCAAAGATATGTGCCATTTCTTTTACAAGGTCTTGCTTCGGCGTTCTGGCTTCTGATTCATACTGCGCCATACGGACATCAGAGGTCTTTCCGAGAAAACCGAGGATTTCGCCTAATTGCTTCTGCGTCATGCCTTTCCGATTGCGGAAAAAGCGGATTCGTTTGCCGATTGCCATAATAAAACCTCCGTTGTAGTTATAGTGATACAACCATTCTTGACTTAAACATTTCTGTTGAAGTTAGTATAACATGGTGCAATAGGAATAGCAAGAGGAACTTAAATAAAAAGAGTTAAGATTTTTCTGCAAACCACTTGACTTAACGGAATTTATTTAGTATTATGGATATAACTTAAACAAAAATAGTTAAATTGAGAAAGGGGAGGATAACCGAATGGTAGAAAAATCATTTATGACTGTGGAGGAAGTGGCAGCGGAATTGCGGGTGTCAAAGTCAAAAGCCTACCAGATTGTGCGGGAACTGAACGCAGAATTACAAAAACAGGGTTATTTGACGGTGGCTGGTCGTGTGAACGCTACATTTTTTCATAAAAAGGTCTGTTACAGCGATTAAGAGGAAAGGAGATGATTTGAATGGCTGTATACAAAGACAATGCTACGGGAACGTGGCGGGTAATCTATCGTTTCACAAACTGGAAAGGGGAGCGGAAGCAGACCCAGAAACGGGGATTTGCTACGAAGCGGGAAGCACAGGCGTGGGAGCATGAAGCCATGCTGAAACAGGGTGCAAAGCTGGATATGACGTTTGCCAGTTTCTTTGAGGTTTACGAAGCCGACAAGAAACAGCGTGTCAAGGAAAGCACATGGGAATCCAAAAGCCATATAATCCGCACAAAGATTTTACCGTATTTCGGGAATCGGAAGATAGCGGAGATTGAAGCAAAAGACATTATCGCATGGCAGAATGAACTCATGGCGTACCGGGACGAGAAAGGGAAGTCCTATTCGGCGGATTATCTGAAAACCATACACGCCCAGCTTACAGCGATTTTCAACCATGCTGTGAACTTCTATAACCTGCCCTACAATCCGGCAAGGCGGGCTGGCACAATGGGAAATGAGGTTCCGAAAGAAATGGACTTCTGGACGAAAGAGGAATATCTGAAATTCTCCGAAGCCATGATGGATAAGCCCCGTTCCTATTATGCCTTTGAAATGCTTTACTGGTGTGGAATCCGCTCCGGCGAACTGCTGGCGCTTACTCCGGCTGATTTTGACTTCCAGAAGCAGACAGTCACAATCAGCAAGACATTTCACCGATCTAAAGGGAGTGATATTATCACAAGCCCGAAAACGAAAAAGAGTAACCGTACAATCAAAATGCCGCCATTTCTCTGTGAGGAAATGCAGGAATATATCAAAATGCTTTACGACATTCAGCCGAACGAGCGGCTGTTTACGGTCACAAAATCCTATCTCAATCACGAAATGGAGCGAGGGGCAAAGCAGGCGGGCGTAAAAAAGATTCGCGTTCACGACATCCGGCATAGTGCGGTTTCCCTGTTAATAGACATGGGATTTTCAGTGCTGGCGATTGGGGATCGTATGGGGCATGAAGCGGAGAAAATCACTTACCGCTACGCCCACTTGTTTCCTACGGTGCAGACGGAAATGGCAGAAAAACTGGAAATGGAGCGAATGACAAAGGAGGACGCAAATGGAAAGAACACTTGATTATAAAGGGCGGTGGCGCAATCATACAGTAGCGTTCCGGGTATCGGACGAAGAAGCGAAGCTGCTTAACGATTTGGTGGCATTGTCGGGTTTGACAAAGCAGGACTATATCACAAGGCGGCTGCTGTGCCGGGACGTAGTAGTACAGGGCAATCCGAGGGTGTATAAGGCTCTGAAAAATCAAATGGCGGCTATCTACGAGAAATTGAAGCGATTGGAAGCATTAAGCCCGGACAATGACGAACTGCTCTACACGTTGCAGGTAATCGCAATTACATTAGACGGTCTGAAAGGAGAAGATGAATGACAGAAAAAATGAAAACGACTGCTCCCGTATCATCTGTTGGCGCAGATGGGGCGCAGCCGCAATTAAAAAATTACAATGAAATTATAGCAAATGAAACAGCACAAATCAATCTGCAAGCCGCACAAAACCCGGAGAAATCCGGGAGCGGCGGGCTTCAAACCGTTTCCATGACGGAACTGTATGATACACTCTACCCGCCGAGAACGCCGGTTGTGGACGGGTTTCTCTATGGCGGCACTTATCTTTTTGTAGGTGCGCCGAAAGTTGGGAAATCGTTCTTTATGGGACAGCTTGCCTATCATGTGGCAATGGGGCTTCCGCTGTGGGATTATCCTGTCCGAAAGGGTACGGTGCTGTATCTTGCACTGGAAGATGATTATGCAAGGCTTCAGCGGCGGCTCTCCGGTATGTTCGGTGTGGAATGTGCGGATAACCTGTACTTTGCGACACAGGCAAAGACCTTGAATGAGGGCTTAGACAAACAATTAGAGGAATTTCTGAAAGAGCATACGGACGCAAGGCTGATTATCATTGACACGCTCCAGAAAGTGCGTGAGGTCGGTGGGGACAGGTACAGCTATTCCAGCGACTACGAGATTGTGACAAAGTTAAAGTCGTTCAGCGATAAATACGGTATCTGCCTGCTGGTGGTTCATCACACACGCAAGTTGGAATCCGAGGACAGCTTTGATATGATTTCCGGCACGAACGGGCTGCTTGGAGCGGCAGACGGGGCGTTTATCATGCACAAGAAAAAGCGCACTGACAATGAGGCGGTCATGGATATAGTGGGGCGTGACCAGCCGGATCAGGAACTGACTATAGAGTTTGACCGGGAGCGCTGCGTCTGGAAATTCAAAAAGGCAGAAACGGAACTGTGGAAACAGCCGCCGAATCCCCTGCTGGAAGCAATCAACAATTTTCTGACAGAAGATAAGCCGGAATGGGAGGGGACAGCAACAGAACTTGTGAGCCAGTTGCCGGATATGCAGATACAGGCAAACGTGCTTTCCAGAAAGCTGAATGTAGTCAATAGCCAGTTGCTTAATGATTATGGAATTTTCTATGACAATAAGCGGGGGCATGAAAGGAAGATTATTCTGAAACGGCTTGAGCCGAGAGAGTAAAAGCGACGATATGCGTCGGTTGCGACGGTATTTTTTACAGCGGGCTGGTATAGAAAATATCGACGCTATCGACGCAAACCGACGCAGAAAGGATTAAGTGATGAAAAACGTGCAAATTCCTTATGAATTGTTTGTATCTCTGCTCCGCTATCATCTAATGGAAGATGATGATTGTCTGAATGAAATCCGGCAGGGATTGGAGCAGAAATTGGATTCGCTGGTGCGCCATGAATTATATGCGAAATATAAGACTGCGCCCACACAGGAAGAACGGGAAAAAGCCAGACAGGAATACCTGGAAAAACGTGGAGTGTCGGACAACTTCCGCTGGTAGTTTTCCTTTGATAATAGACAGGAGCGTGTTACGCTCCTGTGGATAGAAGACAACGAGAAAGGTGTGATTCAATGATAATTCAGCCAGAATGGGGAACTCGGAACGTGAACAAATATTTATACGAAAGTGAAGCCCGGAGGATTGCTGCACTCAACGAAATCTTTGGAGATGTGGAACTGACTGTGGCAGAAATGCGGACGCTGGTATGGCTTGCCGGATGGGAGGAATGTACGGTGGAAAACGTACTTTCGGCTATCCGAAAAGCTATGGCGGCGGAAGCAAAGCGGCGGGAACAGCCGCTCCGTCCGTAGGACGGAAAAGCCCTCGGCAGAGCGCAAAGGCAGCTTTTGATGGACGGAACGGCTGTCAAAAGTGCTTTTGCGTTACTTTCGGCGAAAGTAACAAAGCCTATACGCCGTATCCGGCGCTGATTACCCGGACAGGGAGAAAGGATATTGATTGAAGCGAACGATCAGCTTTATGACAGGAAAAGGCTCTGTCAACCATAACAGCAGAAAATTCCATGCAAAGAATACTGACCCGGAGCGAAGTTGTCTGAACGTGGAATACTGCAACGAAAATGTTAAAGACGTATATCACGAATTGTTTGATGAAGCACTTGCCCGGTACAATGAGAAACAGACCAGAAGTGACCGCCGGATTGATGATTATTACAATAAAATACTGCGTGGAAAGCAGGAAAAACCATTCCATGAAATCATTGTGCAGATAGGCGATAAGGACAATATGGGGGCAAAAACAGAGGACGGACAGCTTGCGGCAAAGGTACTTGATGAATATATGCAAGGTTTCCGGCAGCGCAATCTCACTTTGAGAGTATTTGCTGCCTATCTTCACATGGACGAAGCAACGCCCCACTTGCACATAGATTTTGTACCGTATACGACAGGAAGCAAGCGGGGGCTTGATACAAGAGTATCACTGAAACAGGCGTTATCTGCTCTCGGCTTTAAAGGCGGTACAAGACGTGAAACAGAATTAAATCAGTGGGTGACTTATGAGAAAGAACAGCTTGCCGCTGTCATGCTGGAACATGGGATTGAATGGGAGAAGAAAGGCACACATGAAAAGCATTTATCCGTCTTGGATTTTGAGAAAAAGGAGAGGGCAAAGGAAGTTGCAGAGTTGGAAGCGAAGAAAGCGAAATTGCAGGAAGAAAATGCCGCTTTTCAAGAAATCAACGAAGATTTGCATGAACAGTTGTTACAGGTTGATGATGAGATTCGCTCCTTGCAGGAAGATTTACAGGAGTCCCGGCAGGAAGCAGAGAAAGCGCAGAAGCAGGCGGATAAATACCAGAAACGCATGAATGAACTTGCCCCTATGGTTAAGAACATGGAGAAGCTGGCGGCAGATTTTTCCGCAGATCCGGAGCAGACGCTTCCAGAAGCGGCGGTTGTAGAATCTGCAAAATCATACCGGGAGAAAAAGGCGAAACCTCTTGTAGTGAAAATGGTTCAAGTTATGCGCTCTATCTATTCGGCGTATCTGGATATTTCAAACAAATTTACGAAGCTGCAAGCGGCTTATAACAGGGAACGGAGCGGAAACGAGCGGTTGACAAACAGGCTGGAAGAAGTTTTAGACGAAAACAGGGAACTGCGGATAGTGGCGGCAGATTTTGGACGTATAAAGGCGGTGGTCGGCTCTGAAAAGGTAAACGCTGTTATTAACCGGGCGAAGCAACAGGAACAGATAGAAGCCGAGCAGAAACGGGCTATAAGGAGAAAATACAATCGGGAAGCCCGCTGACAGGCAGAGGGCTGCTTAAAGCCCTCTTAGCTGCCATGAAGCGAATCTCCGCCAGTTAGTCAAGAGCGGCGTAGTCGTTCAGTTTACTCTTGACTGGCTGGTGGGGATTTGCTATTTGTTTTTAAAATTACATGGATAATTGAGCAGGTATCTGGTAAAATGACCTTGCAGTATGAGAAAATTTAATTAGACAATCGTGTCTAATGGCGAAAATAGGGCATTTCTCGCTTTGTGTCGTGTTTTGCTGTAGACATTTATGGTAATGTGCAAGTGAAAGGAGGGGAAAGGAATGGATACGAAAAAGATAGGAGAATTTTTAAAGGTGCTTCGTAAAGAACGAGGATTAACACAAGAACAGCTTGCAGAAATTCTTCTTGTATCGGGAAGAACGATCTCTCGGTGGGAAACAGGAACCAATATGCCAGATTTAAGTATCCTTATCAAAATGGCAGAGTTCTATAATGTAGAAGTGAAAGAAATTTTGGACGGAGAAAGGAAAAGCGAGAGTATGGATAAAGAATTGAAAGAAACATTATCTAAAGTGGCAGACTATAACAAACTGGAAAAAGAGAGGGTAACAAAAGCCGGAAATATTGCATTTGGTCTAACCTTTGCTATTTGTGCGGCTGTGATAATTATTCAGCTTCTCATGGTGGGAGAATTGGCGATTGTGGCAGGAGAAACTGCTGTTTTACTTGTTGGTGGAGCGGCTTATATTGGAGTGATGACCTATAATGGAGTTTGGGAGACTGGTTCCAGATTCAAAAGTACGCCATTTACAGATGCGTTGATAGCTGTGATATGTGCCGGAGTATTTGCGGTGGCATTGGTTATTTGCTATATCAGATTAGGCGCAACAACGTCTCAAGCGGTTCATAGCGCACTTATATTTTTTGTGGGAATTGCCATAGTTGGTTTTGGGGTATTGAGAATACTGGCTTGTTTCAATCATAAAAGAAGAGAAAAAAGTATGCCGGACAATGAGACTGTACTGGTTAAAGAGCAACAGCCTGTAAATGTATTTATAGCGGACGGAAATATGCAGGCGGAAATGATAATAAGTACATTGAAAGATAACGGTATTATGGCATACGGACAGGATTTAGGAGATGCCGGATTTGCGTCTGTACGTTATGGCATGGGCAGAGGTATTGATGATAGGATTGCAATTATTGTACCCAGTGATAAAGCGGATAATGCAAAGCAAGTGATAAAGGAAATGGGGCTGGAGCAGAATGTTACGCATTAGGCGCTCCGAAAGACTTATTTTTCAAGGGATTTCAGAGATGATAAAAGGTGCTGCGATACTTTAATCTAAATCTCCGAAAATGAGCTTCTATTGCGTAACATTTCAAAAATAGGTTGTTAATCTGCGAGGATTTGCTATAATAAGGATGTAGAAATGGTTGCGATAGACTAAGCTGATTTTATTTTGAATGGAGAAAAATATATGCGTCTTAAGGATTGGAGTTTTTTGGGCAATTATGAATTTTTTACAAATAGATTACAAATGTTGGCAACGAATGATTTACCGGCTGAAAAATGGAGTTATGCAGGAAAAGAAGATTTTGGTATCTTGAGAAATTATCTGTATTTTACTTTTGAAAAATTGTGGAAAGAACGAGAAGAAGCTCCTGACAGTGATAAGCAAAAGTATATTTATATGGATGATAAAGTGGGTTGTTTTAATACAGGATTATATGATAAGACATGGCAGCCAATTTACTTTTATTGCATTAAAAATCCGATAGCTGGATTTCAAGAGTGGAGATTTACTGCGTTTTACAATAGTTACACGATAAAATTTGCAGATATTTCTAATTCTGCTGCATTAGATTTGCAGAGAGCAAGTTATTTTGATGATCCGAGTGCGTTAATATATGATATTAAGTTAGACATCATTCCACAGTGGGATCATATATTGTATGACGAGGAAAATTTTTTGAGAATACCTGAACAGTTACGTGCTAATGGTAAAGAGTTTTGTCAGAATTTAATTGATGGGGCTATCAGGTCAGTTAAGAAGCGCATAGAAGCTAATTATAAAACGGTTGTTCCGCAATTTTATAATGACAAAATTCAATTGTTAGCTCCTTTATACTTAACGAATCCAGATAAACCAGATTTAGCTTTGGTTTTATCTCTGAGTGATGATGGAACCGTTTATTATGGACATACATGTCTTACAACGGAAATGGCATATAATAATGCAAGACTAATTGCCCGTCCAGACAGTTATTGGCTTCAGCCTTAAATATTAGTTGACTTTTTGATGAAAACTGGATATACTATATTTGTTAGGTAAGTTAGCTATATGGTTATGCATTACTAGATAAGATTGTATTTTGATAATTGTTGTGTAATGTTATGTTTGGGGCAATAATCTTTTGGGATTATTGCCCCAAAGTTTTAGACAGAGTGGCAACATTTTGGCAACAGAAAATCAGCAAGCCAGAATAAATGATGTAATTGAAGTAAAAAACGGTGTGTATTTGCATAAAGCTTAAACAAATATAGTTAAGAGCAACAAAGGACACGCCGAGTTTGAATAGTTCACGCTGGGCTACAAAGCCCGTAACCACGGGGCTTTGCGGCTTTGGGTGTTTGAAATTGCATTATCATTGCATTTTTATATTTCTTTGTGATACATTGCAGTATGCTGATTACTGGTATAATTAGCAATACTTTGAGAAGCTGACTGGTAGCTGAGAACCCCGGTCAGCTTCTTTGCAATCTCAATATTGGTGTTTGGATACAGATGACCATAAGTTCCTAGTGTCGTCTGTATTTTTTCATGTCCAAGACGCTCTTTAATCAGCAGTGGATTTTCGCCCATGCTGATAAGCAGGGAAGCATGCGAATGTCTCAGGGCATGAATTTTGATTCTGTGGACACCAGCTAAATTTGCCAATTTCTCTAATGCTCTTGGAAGCGTTGTTTTGCTGGTGGGTGTACTGTTATAACTCAGTACGAATCCACAATTTGGTAAAACCTTTGCCTGGACAGCCTTCCATTCTTGTAATTCCTTGATGGTATCAGCATCAATATAAATGGTACGGTTGCTTGCCTGCGTCTTAGGTTCAACGAATTTGTAGTCATTCATTGTTTTATAGTACAGTGTTTTACTAATAATCAGCATACCTGTTTCAAAATCAATATCATCCCACTGTAAGGCGGCAGCCTCTCCAATACGCATTCCAGTCATAAATAAAAGCCAGAACGAGATGAAGAGATAGTGCTCGTAGTAGTCACCTTTGTACAGCAGGGATATTACCTTCTGAAATTCCTCCAAAGTCCAGAAGTCGATCTTTACTTTTTTAGATTTGATATTGCCGATCATGCGGGCAGGATTCTTCTTTGCAAGTCCGAGGATAATCGCCCGGTCAAAAGCTAAACATAACATTCCCTGAACAATGCGTACATAGTTTGGACTGAATTGTTTTGCCAACTTGAGCTGCCAGGTCTGTACATTTATCGCTTCTATTTCGGACACTTTCTTCTTGTAGAAATAGGCAAAGTGTTTTTGAATGGTCGAGTAACGATTCTTGTAGGTACTTTCTTTCACCTGAGTTTTGTACCACGGAAGATAGATTTCTTCAATAAACTTTTTGAAGGTAATGTCTTCCTTCTTATCAGCTAATTCTTCCGTTGATGCAAGAATCAATTTGGAATACTCGGCACGGGCTTCTTTTTTTGTTGAGAATCCGCTGCGGTATTTTTGAATCTGTTTTCCGGTTACAGGATGATATCCGAGGTTGGCTCGAAAATAATAAGTGCCGTTTTCTGCTTTTTTAATTGGATCTTTTGCCATGATTTCACTCCTTACTAAAATGCAAAAAGCACGATCATTCTTGCTTATCGGGCAAAGTAATCCCTAATAATTCTTCAACGGCTTCTTTTGGAACCCTGTCTAATTTTCTGGATTGATAATAGGTATGCCCCTTTTCTACCATAAGTTCCTTTGCTTTTTTAATAATATCAGCAGCAAAGGAAGGACCGTAGCCTAATTCAATCAAATCCCTTTTTGTTACAGTTATCATGAATCTCCTTTCCACAGACAGGGAATCAACTTGATACCTGTCTATTATTATATCAAATTTTGAGTAAAAGTTCTCTAATAAAAGCGCTATAAGCTAAAATCCCAAAAGTCTATGTTATTCTTTCAGAAGCCAGTTCCTATGCCCGCTCCGGCCACGTAAAACGGTGTTACTTTGTAACTATTAAGCTGCAGGCGTGCGAAGATGCAAACTATCTGCAGTCACCTATATCAATCTCCCGAAAGATTTCTTTTGTTTTCAAGGTACGGCGAATGGATATATTACCCATTCAATTGAGTAATAGGGGCTTTTCCTTTAAGATTGAAAAATTTTAAGAAAAAATGATAAAAATAAAAGCTGCCTTGATTTGGCAGCCACGGAAATCTATTTGCGTTTTAGAGCCAGACGATTCAGCATGGAAATGAGCGCAAGCATATCCTCGTCATCGAGTTGTTTCATCAGATCAGTTGCTTTGTCAATCAGAGGAAGATTGTGCAGCTCTGAATCGAAGAACTGTTGAGGAGTGACTTCCAGATAGTCACAGATATCCAGAAAGCTCTGCATGGTAGGCAGAGAACGTCCGGAAGTGAGGGACTGGATGTAGCTTTTATTTTTGCCAAGATCCAGACTCATCTGATATTCAGATACATTTTTCTTTAAACGCAGTTCGCTGATGCGTTCTCCAATAAAGTTTTTATCCATACATTTACACCTCTCTTCCACATTTTAAACTATTTACTTACAGCAAATTACGGAATAAAATAGAGATATATTTGAAATATAGTGATTATTCCGTAATATAACCGTAATTTACTAAAATGATACAAAAAAAGAAATTATGGATGATAGAAAATGGATTTTGGGGTATGATGATAGCAAAGGAAGTGGATGTCTGTGCGGATTATAGGAAATGAGCAGGAAATTGAATGGGCGAAGGAAGCACTGCGGAATCAATGTAACGATTGTCCCTACTTGGACTGCTGTAATGAAAAGGCGAAAGAGGAGTCAAAGCAGTGTGGAACGGTTCGGTTTGGCTGCCGGGAGTATCTGAAAGAGAAGATTGAATTCGTAGTAGAAAAATAGATGTAGTATTTTGAACAAATATAAACACCATATATAGTATAAGCCTGAATTGACATGAGGAATATCTTGTGCTAGTATACTGATATAGTTTATTTTATGCACACCCTTTTTGGGGAGTTTCGGGATTCATAAGAATCTCCAAACTTACAGGAAACAGCAGGAGCTGATTCCTGGCATAAGTAGTTTATGTTTGTAGTGAGTGTCACGGTATGCCTTTTTTGGCTGCGTGGCACTTTTGTTTTTTCAGGAAGAAACCAGACTTTTAAGAATGAACAGAGAAAAGACTCTCTTTTCATTCTTTTTTTGTGCTTACATTTAGGTTTCGGCATAGTTGCATGCCACAACCAGCTTCGGCTGTTGATGGATAAATATTATTTTAAGAAAGGTGGAATAAGAACATGAATGAAGCAAGAGTGTATGCAGATGGATTTGAGAGATCCTTTGCAGAAGTAAAAGATCTGCTGGAGTTTCTGGCAGAGAGAGGAAGAAATGCCAAATGGATCAGAAAGCCAACGAATACGTTACGGCTGGCACCACTGGAAAAGGAGGCTCAAAATCTGGATGCGGCAGATGCATCCATGGAAGAAATTTTGGAGGATACAGAGAAGAATACGCAGCTTGTACTGAAAATGAGAGGAGAATCCTATCCGGTACGTGACTGTGCCATCCGCACCATTTTAAGCCGCGCAGGTGTCAATGGAGACGGGCTTCGCAAGCTGGATAAGGCAACATATGCGAAGGTAGTCAATTACTGCCTGCGGGTTGCAAAAGGGGATGCCCTGATTAAGATTGCGGACGGAAAGGTTTCCGCAGTACATGGCGGGGATAAACATGATTATTGCATCCTTGATATGAAAGCCATGTTTGAGACAACCTGCGAATATCTGAATCTGAATTTCAAAGGCAGTGTTTACATGGAGGGCTCTGGTATCTATGACCATTCCATTGTATCTGCCATGTGGAAGCTCGGAGGAAGTCAGGAACTTCTGGATACTTACCGAAAAGCACTGGATGCACACGGAATGGATGAGAAGATCCTGTCACCGGCACTTCGTTTTACCACATCTGACGTGGCAGCGAGCGGTGCAAATCTGTATCCGATGCTTTTGACAGACGGACCAAACGGCGTTATCAGTCTGGGAAGTCCAATCAAGCTGGCTCACGATAAAGGGGCAACGATTCTGGACTTCCGGAAAAATCTGGAGCAGGTATGCGCCCGCTATGTGGATGCGATGAAGAATCTTACTCAGCTTATGGACATTGAGATCCGTAATCCGGTGAACTGCCTGAAGCTGCTGATGAAGGAACTTGGCATTAAACAGAAGATCCGGAATGAGGTGGTGGAGCTATTTGTATCCCAGAACGGGGAAGGTGCCTGTACGGCACATGATCTTTATTATGCCATGAATGAAGCCTCCTTTTTTGCAGCCTGTGAAGGAATGTCCGGACAGGGCATCCTGAAGCTGGAGGAGGATATTACGAAGGCGCTTATAAAAGACTGGAAAAAATATGACGTTTATGGAGCAGTCAAATGTTAGGAGGAATTGGAATGAATAACAAAGCAGAGTATACACCGGAAAAGGTTGTGGATATCAGTAACCTGTCAAGAGAAGACTGGTTGGAATACCGCAAAAAAGGAATCGGCGGCAGTGATGTAGCGGCAATCATGGGGATCTCTCCATTTGCCACTATCCGGGATCTGTTTTACAACAAAACAGGTGTGCAGCCGGTCATTCAGGAGGAAGAGGAAAGCAACTGGGTTGCCAAGGAAGTCGGACACCGGCTGGAAGATCTGGTGGCAGAAATCTTTTCCAAAAAGACCGGACTGGAAGTATTTCCGGTACGTGTCATGTTCCGGCATCCATTATATCCGTTCATGCTTGCAGATGTGGATTTTTTTGTTCGTATGCCGGATGGGACATTTGCGATTCTGGAATGTAAAACCTGCAATTATAATGCGAAAGATAAGTGGGCTGATGAGGGTATTCCAGCTCATTATGTGCTGCAGGTAAGGCATTATCTGTCTGTGATGAATATGCAGAAAGCCTTTATCGCATGCCTGTATGGAAATAACGAGAATGAGTTTGTGTATCGCACCATTGAGCGTGATCTGATTGAGGAAGAAGACATCATTGATCAGGAAACGTATTTCTGGCAGGAACATGTATTGAAAAATGTAGTACCGCCGCATAACGGGAATTCCGATCTGGTTCTGGCAAATATCCGTAATTATGGTGGTTTTGCAGACAAATCTATTCCGGAAATTGTGCTTTCCGGTCTGGAATCAAAAAATCTTGAGAAGTATCTTACCCTTTCGGAGGAAAAGTCACAGTTGGAAAAACGGAAAAAGGAAATCGAAGCAGAACAGCGGGCAATCAGTGTTCCTTTTGTGGAACAGCTGGGGCAGGGCTGCAAGGCAGTGCTGGAGGACGGTACGAACCGTTACCGTATTACCTATAATCCGACCAGACGTACTTCGGTTGGGAAAGACCAGATGGAGAAGCTGAAAAACCAGCATCCGGATATCTATGAGGAATATACAAAAACAACGGAGAGCCGTACTTTCCGAATTAAGAAGGAGGCGGCGTAATGAGAAAACCAAATGAACGGATGCGGATAAAAAGCTGGAGGGATATAAACAATGAGGTGCAGATTTAAACATAAGATTTTCCAGAATGAGGAGAATGGGTATACGATTGCCATATTCACCACACAGGATACGTCTGTCCCCCTGTCAGCCAGAGACAAATATCTGGCATCCCGGAATATCATCGGCTTCTCAGCGATTGGATTCGGTCTTCCGCTTACAGACGAGATTGAGCTTGAGATGGAAGGCAGATGGGAGAGCGGAGAGCATGGAACTCAGTATCAGGTGGAAAATTTCATGGAGGTTGTACCACGGACAAAGGAGGGTATCTTAGGATACCTTTCTTCCGGTGCAATCAAAGGTATCGGTCCCAAGATGGCAGATACTATTTTCCGGAAGTTTGGGCTTCAGACACTGGAAATCATGGAAAAAAACCCGCAGGAACTCTTGAAGATCCGTGGAATTTCCGAGAAGAAGCTGGCTGCTATTGTGGAGTCCTATGGAAAAAACCAGGTGTTCCGGGAACTGATGACGTTTCTGGCGCCTTTTAAGGTAACACCCAAAAAAGTGAATATGATTCTGAAGAAATTCGGAAATGAATCGGTGGATATTATCCGGCACCGCCCTTACATGCTGAGTGCAGTCAAAGGCTTCGGGTTTCTGACTGTGGATGCGATCGGAAGACAGTGCTGCTGTGCACTCAATGATCCCATGCGGATATCCGGGTGCATCGGACATATCATGAATCAGGCAATGAAAGAAGGACATCTGTTTAAGCAGCGTCAGGAGGTTATCAGGGAAGCACTGGAAATGCTGAACCGGGATCTGCAGGTCATGGCAGTATCGGAGCAGGATGTCAGTCAGGTGCTTTACCGGCTGGTGCTGCAAAAAAGCATTGTTGTGGAGGAAGAACGGATCTATTCTATCCGGCAGTATGAAGAAGAAACACAGACCGCTTCCATGATAGCCAGACGGCTTTTGGAGAAGCCGGTTTTGCTGTCCATTGAACCGGAGCTGGAAAAGGCACAGAAGACACTGGGGATCACGCTGTCAGAAACACAGAAACAGGCAGTGCGGATGGTGTTTGCACATCCCATCAGTATTATTACCGGAGGTCCCGGAACCGGAAAGACAACGGTTCTCAAGGTGATTCTCTATATCCATCAGGCGTTATGCAGGTCAGAGGTACAGCTTATGGCTCCGACCGGACGTGCGGCAAGACGTATGGTGGAGAGTACCGGCTGTGAAAATGCATCCACGATGCATCTGGCCCTGGGGCTTTTGGGAGATGATACGGATTTTGAACCGGATTTTGAGTACCTGTCTGCCGGATTTCTAAATGTAGATGAGGTGTCCATGGTGGACATGCATCTTGCCTATGAATTTTTCCGGCGGGTTAGCAGACATGCCAGAGTCCTTTTAGTCGGGGATAAGAACCAGCTTCCATCCGTAGGAGCCGGGGATGTGTTCCGGCAACTGATTGCCTGCGGGCTGATTCCGGTCACGGTACTGGATCTGGTTTACCGGCAGGGCGCTTTGAGCAGCATACCTTATAATGCAAAACTGATGCAGGAGAATAAGACTAATCTGAGCTTTGGGGAGGATTTTCAGTTCATTGCCTGTAAAGGAGCAGATGAAGCGGCAGAGATTGTCCGGAGGATTTATCTGGACGAGATTGCAAAAAACGGCATGGATCAGGTACAGATCCTGACTCCGTATCGGAAACGCAGTGCTGCCGGAGTGGATGAATTGAACAAATCTCTGGAGGATTTTGTAAATCCGCCAATCGCAGGGAAGAAGGAACTGCATATCGGCAGTCAGGTGTTCCGGGTTGGCGATAAGATTTTACAGAATAAAAATACCGAGATGGCGAGTAACGGCGATCTGGGCAGGATACTGGACTGTATCACGGATGAGGATGGAAATGCCAGGGCAGTGATCGGATTCCCGGATGGGCGGCAGGTGCAATATGAAGCTGACCAGATGGAAATGATCGAACATGCTAACGCAACAACCATCCATAAGGCACAGGGTTCCGAATGTCCGGTTGTCATCATCCCTTGGGTAAAAGCCTTTTATATGATGCTGAAGCGCAATATTCTCTATACCGGAGTGACCAGAGCGAAAAGCAAGGTTTATCTGGTAGGGGAATGGGCTGCAGTCTGTCAGGCAATCCATACGGATGACAGCGGGACAAGGAACACCATTCTGAGTGAGCGGATCGTACAGTATTACGATCAGTATCAGAGTGAACAGAAACCGGAAATGGAGCAGTTAAAACTTGTTGTTTAAAAATATTTTTCAATTTTTGAAATAAGCGGACTATTACTCTTATATAGGGGAACGTCTGCTTTTCTAAATGAAAGGAGCAGAGAATGAAAGAATTATTGTATAAGAAATCAGAGGCAGTTGCCGCTTTGAACCGTGTGGATGGCTTCCATCCGATGGAACTGGCAAGAAAGATTGGAGAAGAAGGGCAGGAGGAGCAGCTTTATCTGGATGTGAAATACCGGAAGCTATGGTTTCGTCTGGTCAATCCGGCAGGAAAGATCATCAGCCGGATTATCACTTTCACAGAGAACATGGCAGTTGTGGAAGCACGTATCTATCTGGATAAATGTGATCAGGAAGACAATTATGTAGCCAATTCCTTTTCGCAGAAATTCCGGAGCGATGACCCGAAGTTTGGAGACAAATTTCTGGAAATGGCAGAAACAGCAGCCGTAGGAAGGGCATTATCGGATGCCGGATATGGTGTGCAGTTTGCGGATGTGGGAGAGGAAAATGATCCTGCACAGGTAGATGCCGGAATTCCATATCAGAATCCACAGATGCCGGATTCAGGTGCCATGGAAAATGCAGCCATGCCGGATTCGGGTGTCATGCCAAATGCCCCTATGCCAACTTATGGAGAGATGCCAGGTCAGCCGGAATATGCAGGCCAGCAGATGATGAATCAGTTCTATCAGCAGGCACAGGCGGCGGGAAGCACCATTTACCATGGCAGTGGACAAATGCCTGGCTACGGTTCCGCTCCGGCTGCCTCTACGCCGCCAAAGACCGGACAGATGCTGCAGGGAGCATTACAGAATCTGGATACGTCCCTTCCGGTAGAAGAACTGATGAAACACATGAACTATGAAATGGCAGTCGGGACTGTGATTCCGGGAAAGGGAAAATACGGCGGAAAGACCATGGGACAGGTGGCAGTTGAAAGCCCGTCAACGATCCAGTGGTTTGCCGAGCAATATTCCGGACCGAACAATCTGGTTCCGGCGGCAGCAAAGGTAATTTTACAAAAAGCAATGCCGATGGCTGGTTAAGGAAGAACCCCGCAGAGAGCTTTTTTCTGCGGGGGAAAGGAGGAAGAGACCGGGATGTATTATGATATGTCTGGGTTTGATTATGGAATACTGGATGTGGTGCAGGTGCTGCATCTCAGAAAGCGGCGGGGAAACTATTATGACTGCCCGTTTTGTGGAGAGACGCATGGAAAACTGAATATCAATGTGGAAAAGAATGTATTCCGGTGCAACCGCTGTGATGCGTCCGGGGGGATGCTGAAGCTTTATGCGGATTTGCACAATGTTACACTCTCCGAAGCAAATCAGCAGATCCGGGAAGCATTAGGAAAAGGAGAATACCGGACGGATTATATCAAAGCAACGCCGGTACAGGAAGAAAAGGCAACGGCAGAGCTTGCACCCATAGAGGAAATCCACCGGACGTATCAGAGAATGCTGTCCATGCTCACGCTTAACAGGAAGCATCAGGAGGATCTGCAAAGACGAGGATTAAAACCGGAACAGATCGAAGCACAGCGTTACCGGAGTGTCCCGCTGTTTGGAATGAAGAAGCTGGTCAAAAGGCTGGCAGAAGAAGGATATATGGTGAAAGGCGTGCCGGGATTCTACCGGGATACAGACGGAAACTGGACGATTAACTTCAAAGCAGAAAACTCAGGAATCCTGATTCCCATAGTTTCTTTGGACGGGTTCATCCAGGGTTTTCAGATCCGGGTAGATCATGTGACTGACACGAAAAAATATATCTGGCTGTCCAGTGTCAATTATGACCAGGGAGTTTCCTCCGGAAGTCCGGTACATGTGATCGGTGATCTTGCCGCAGAACGTGTCTATCTGACCGAAGGAGCCTTAAAAGGGACCATAGCCCATTATCTGTCCGGCGCTACCTTTGTGTGCGTTGCCGGAGTGAACCAGTACCGGAATCTGAAACCGGTGCTGGAGCGGATGAAAGGATATGGGATGAAACAGCTTTTGGAGGCGTATGACATGGATAAGAAGATGAAAGTAGCCTGCAATAAGCATGACAGTAAGTGTGCGGTCTGTTTTGAGCGTTCCCCTGTTATCTGCCAGCATAAGGCGGAGAAACGGAGGATTATCCAGAACGGCTGCAATAAGGTCTATGAAATCTGCCGGGAGCTTTCCCTGCCGATGAACCGGATGGTCTGGGATATGGACGAGAGCGGGGAGTGGAACGGGAAACACAAGGGGATTGATGACTATTTAGCCGCCATCAAACAGAAGGAAGGAACCGGGGCACAGACTTCGGCTCTTCCGAAAGGAGAACAATCATGAGAAAAAAAGGAAATACGGTTCTTGCAGGACTCATTATCTGCCTGTTGCTTGTTTTTCTCGCAGCGGCAGGAAAACTCTTTGGTGCTTATCTGAAGTATCAGAAAGGGGACGTAAGTTACGAGAAACTGCAGGAATATGTTCAGGAACCAGAGGAAGAAGAATCACCGGAGTCTGAGAAAGAAAAGGAGGAACCTAAGAATAGGTATCTAGAAATTGATTTTGCAGGTTTAAAAGCGGTTAATCCGGATGTCATAGCGTGGATTCAGATTCCGGCACTGGATATTAGTTATCCGGTGGTACAGGGGAAAGATAATGCATATTATCTTCATCACCTTTTTTCGGGAGAATCCAATATCAACGGGAGCATCTTTGTGGACTGCCATAATCAGCCGGACTTTACGGATCAGAATACGATCGTGTACGGGCATAATATGAAAAACGGGAGCATGTTCGGAACTCTGGATAAGTACCAAGACAAAGAGCTATTTGAACAACATCCGGAGTTTTATCTCTATTTGCCGGACAAGATCCTCAAGTATCGTATCTTTTCCTGCTATGCGGGAAGAACCGGAAGTGAGGGATATAGGTATCATTTCCCGGAAGCGGAAGATTTTCAGACGTTTCTGGATACGGTGTCTTCTTATAGGGATTATGATACCGGCACCGAGCTGTCGGCAACGGATCGGATAGTTACGCTGTCTACCTGTGTCAATTCCAGACGGAATTATCGCTATCTGGTACATGGAAAATTAAGCAGTGAGATCATCACAGAGGAATAAAAGAATCGTGCTGGTGTGAGAAGAAATTTCTTATGCCAGCTTTTATTATGGGAGGAAATGTAATGGGAACAGCATTGGTTATGGAACATGCAAACGCACTGGCACAGATGATAGTCAGTGAAAAGGACAAGTTATTTGATGAAAGAGTGGAGGCTCTTGTAAAACTTTATAGAAGGGCGGAATTTTATCTGAAGCAGGGATTTCTGGAGAGCATCGTCTGCGAGTTCCATCGGAAGAAAGTGGAAATGATTATGCAGGCGGAAACAAAAGGAGAGATTACGGAAATACTGAAGTTATCAAAACCGCATTTTGACGGGAAAAAATTTGTCTATACCTCTCCGTATGCTGTGGAAGAGGAAGAGCTTCTCCTTTGGTCTCTGACATCACTGCAAGGTCCACTCCGGGATGAAGGGTATCGAAGATATCGGGAATTATTTGAGAAGTGCCTGCCGGAATTGGTGGAAAAGCTTTCAGCATAGGACAATGACAGAACAAAAGAAAAAAGATACTAAGCATTTTTGAGAATGGTTGGTATCTTTTTTTCTTAGACAAACTGTTATTTGTTACTTAGGAACCGACCGTTAATATCCCCAAGTCATTAATTTCCACGTTCCGCCTTCGCTACGCGCCAACCACCATGACCATGTGTATTCTTCATTAGCGTTCCACGCTCCACCTCCATTTTTAGGTGACCTGAAACTACTATCAAACGAAATACATTGTGTGAAACTCTCTTTATTGTCATTTGCTTCCTCCAATTCATTCATCCAGGCAATATTATCCTCATTATTGCACGCATCATCAGATGTATAAGATAGGCTGTGCAATTCACACCCCTCAAAAGAACTAAATTGTTTCTTTATAACATCAATAGCTTCATCCATGTCATCTTTTGTGTATATAGATGATGTCCCATAATCAATAACTAAATTTTTTGTATTTCCTTTTCCACAACCAGCTAAAGATATAACAAATAAAAGACAAAGAACCATTGCTATCAATCTTTTCATAATCACTACCTCTTCAAATTCATATTTTTTTGCTCTGTCATTCATCCTGAACAACTGGAACTGTTAGTCGTTATCTTTCGTTCTGCGTTCCATTACAAACTGCTCTAAATTTATTCTGTGATTATACTTTATGGATGCATCCTTATCCTTAGAGAGTATAATATCATTCATATCAATTCCATTTAATGCAGCAATCGCAATAGTGTAGTGTACCACATCGGCTAATTCGTTACCTAATTGGGTTTGTAAATCCTCTTGACCAACAGATTTTCTACCTGCCTTTTTATTTAGTACTTCTGCCACTTCACCTATTTCTTCTACGAGTTTCATAAACAGGCTTTGGTCAATCCCACCATTTTTATAATGGTCGAATAAGTATTCTTGCAGTTCCTCTATTGTAATTTTCACAGTATCTTTTCCTCCGCAAATTCATATTTGATAATATGTTCATTATACTGTGTTTTACCAATGATATCAACGATATGGAAGTATACAGGAAGAAAAATTATGGAAATAGTTTTTAAAAAGTTGCACTTTAAGTATCTCCTACGTACAGAATAAGTATCAAGTACAAAGGAGTGAATGTAGCATGATAAAAAAATTAAGAGTAGCCGTGGATCACGGGAACCGGAACATGAAAACCTGTAATTTTGTATTTACCACTGGACTGACAGAACAGGACAAAAAGCCTGCCAGGGGAGAGAAGTATCTGAAATATCAGGGAAAGTATTATACCCTTAGTGAGAAGCGGATTCCGTACCAGAGAGACAAGACGCAGGACAGCCGGAACCGATTCTGGATTCTGACCTTATTTGCCATTGCAATGGAGCTGGAGCAGAAAAGCCAGATCCAGCCGGAGGATGTCATTCAGGTGGAACTTCCGATTGGGCTTCCGCCGAAGCATTTTGCAGAGCTTTGTGAGAGATATGAACGCTATTTCAAAGGGGACGGGAAGGTGCAGGAACTGTGCTTCAACGATAAAGTCTATCACCTCTGTATACAGAATGTAATGGCGTTTCCGCAGGATTATGCAGCCATGATGACGAGGATGATGGAAATCCGTGAGATTCCGAAAGTCGTAGGGATTGATATTGGCGGATTTACTTCTGATTATCTTCTGATGAGAAGTGGCAGACCGGATATGGATTATTGTGATTCTCTGGAAAAAGGTGTGATTACCATGTATAACGATATCATTTCCAGTATTAACAGTGAATATGACATGCTTCTGGAGGAGGCAGATATCGACAGTATCATCAAGGGAAAAACGCAGTATTATGAGGAAGCTGTTGTACAGGCAGTAGAAACCATGGTTCAGAATTTTGTTACCGATCTTCTGAACAGCATCCGAGAGCGGGGTATTGATACAAAATCTACTTATACGGTGTTTATCGGCGGCGGAGCAGTGCTTCTGGAACGATTTCTGGAGCAGGCAGACCGGTTGGGAAAACATACCTTTATCCGGGATATGAAAGCAAATGCCGATGGATATGATCTTTTGTATCGCATGACACAGGCTGGAGTGTGATTTTATGGGAAAGAAAAATCCGTTTGTATTCACTATTGGTTTTGATAAGTCGGATCCAGATCACGTGTATGTGACAGAACTTCTGAATACGACAGAGAAAAAAGCAAAACTGATCGTTGCGGCAATTCTGGCATATACGGGAAGAACGGATGAGACAGGTAATGGCAGTATAAGCATGGAACCGGATATGCTCCGGCCAATGATGCAGCAAATCATCCGGGAAGAAGTAAGAAAGGTATTGGAAGGGCAGGACGTTTCTAAGATAAATAGAGAAATGCCCACAGAAGTTGATTTGATGGAAGAAGAACCGCTGCGGATGGATCAGACTATGAGACAGAATGTAGTGGATGCTATCAGTGCATTTCGCAGGGCATAAAAAAGCAGGAGAGATACACATGCTTATGGCAGTGTACTCTCCTGTTCTTTGTATCAGAATGGGAATAGACAGAAAACTCACAGACTATTCACAGATTACTCACAGATTGTCTTTGTATAATGTGTAGATGATGAAGGATACGGGAGAGCCTTAACTTAGGTTCTTGAATCCATCCAGAAGTCCACGCAGTGTAGAAAGGGCAAGCTGTTTCTGCTCCTCCGGGCAGGAATTTAGTTCTGCCATGATTTGCTGCATGGTAGAATCCGGGTTCGTTTTCTGGTTAGAAAATATAGCATCTATGGAAATATGTAAGTAAGTTGCCAAGGCATAAAGTGTTTCCAACTGTGGATTGCCAATATAGTTTTCAATATCAGAGACAGTCCGTAAAGAAATCTTTGCCTGTTCCGCAAGGCTGTTTTGCGAAAGATTGCGGCGGAGACGTTCTTCCCTGACTGCATCTCCCAATAATTTTTTCACCATCTATATCACCTCACTTAATGCATATATTTTATCGTAGATTAACACTATACGAAATGCGTTAAAGTGCGTTATGATAAGCAGGATAACACATGCACAAATAGAGAAACATGGAAGTAAGTACGACAGACATGAATGGACAGCATAAGATAAAAGCCAAAGAGGAACTGAATCTGTTAAAAAAATCTTATCCATACAATGTGTCGGAGAGAAGTTAGAATATGCAGTATATGAGATACTATCATCGCATATCCTACACAATTACATAGAAAGAGAAGTATCGGCTGGACTACGAATAGAGTGGTCCAGCCTTTCTTTTTTTCGAAAAAATGAAGGCAGTGTCACGTTTTGTTGCCGCTCACCGCCATCCTCGGAATTTTTTGGAACGTGATAAAAAATTTCGGAGGATAAAACAAATGAACAAAAAAACATATACAGGATCAAAGATACAAAATCACTTTACAGCATATCTGATACAGTTTGTCCGTGGAAAACGACATGATTATCTGGAGAAGAAAATCCAGATGGCTGATGCAGAAGAACTGTTGGAGGATATTGGACAGATGGAGGCAAGAATTGTAATCGAAGAATTGCTGGAGAACCAAACGAGGGAGCAGCTTTTATTGCAGGAGGCACAGGGGAAATATCCAGAATGGAATAAGATGTCAGATGAAAGACTGATGAAAGCGCTTCATACGCTGCGGGATGAAGAACGGAAGCTGATTTACCAGCATGTGTTTGAAGAACGTACTTTTGAGGAAATGAGCAGGCTAAACGGGTTATCAGAGGAGCGATGCAAGGGTATTTATTATTATGCAATCCGGAAGATCCGCAAGGTGATGGGAGGTGAAAACTAATGAATTTTGAACGATTACTTTTAAAGGCAAAAGAAGGAAATGCAGATGCGGTACTGAAGATTTTAGAGATATATAAGCCGCTTTTAATTAAGAATGCGATTGTGAATGGCAGATTTGATGAAGATCTGTATCAGGAACTGGTAAGTACATTGCTTCAGTGTATCCAGAGATTCCAGATAATTGAGTAAGTTATCTTAAACAAAGGCTGCAATCACTCTCAGGGGAGTAACATCCTCTGGGAGTGATTGTTTTTTGAAGGGTGATATTGCCTCAGTTCGAAGCGGCAGACGGTGTTGATCTATTATGTTGCCTGATGCTTTAATGCTCTTTTGTTGTTGCCAGTTCTTTATGAAGATGTAGAGCCATAAACACAGTAACAATAGCAGAAATTACATCGGCAATCGGTTGTGCATATAGTATTCCATTTATGCCCCAGAATGATGGGAGCAACAGAATGATCGGAACAAAGCAAATACCTTGTCGGCAAGCCCCAAGAACGAATCCGGCGGTGCCTTTTCCAAGTGCAAGAAACAGAGAAGAATACACTGTGTAAAATCCAAATACGAAGAAGGAAAATCCATTTGCCATTAGCGATTTTTGACCTACAGAAATCATCTCTGTATTGCCTTCTGTAAATTGCGAAATAATCTGTGTGGAAAATAGGGCTATTGTCAATCCCACAACTACACAAAATATTGTTGACCATAAGATAGAAGTTTTAATTGCTTCCCTGAGCCGATCAAACTTTTTGGCACCATAGCTAAAGCCGGCAATTGGTTGGAAACCTTTTAAGAAGCCGAACACAACCAGAGTTCCCATTGAAGTGATTCTTGTAACAGCGCCCATTCCGGCGATAACAGCATCTCCATAGATATTAGCTTCCCGGTTTATGAATGCGATAGAAAGGCTTGTAAGAAGCTGGAAAGTCAATGTGGGTATACCGATTTTCAGAATTTCAGTTATGATCTGCTTAGAAGGACAAAATTCCTTAATGGAAAATGTAAAAGCGCTTTTTTTCTGTAATGCATAAATTAAATATACAAGAGTAGAAGCCATTTGAGAAATTGCTGTAGCGATTGCCGCACCAGCAACCCCCATGTCGAGAGTATAGATGAAAATAGGATCTAAACCAATATTCAATACAGCTCCTAATAATAATGCACACATAGTTGTTTTTGCGGCGCCTTCACTTGCAACGATATTGTTCATCGTTACATTAAATACATTGAAAATACATGAAATAACATAGATTCTTCCATAAGAAAGGGCGTATGGCATAATCGTGTCTGTTGCACCTAACATGGTTAAAATAGGTTTCAAAAAAATTGCAGTTCCGATAATAATAACTGCGCCAATACAAACACTGCTGTATAATGCAGTACTGGCGACTTTACTTGCAGCTTCCCTATCTCCTCGCCCTAAAAGTCTTGATAAGTAGGAGGCGGCACCATTGCCAAACATCAGACCTAAACCAACAACTACTTGTCCTAAAGGAAACGCAATGGAAATTGCACCCATTTGACTCTCGCCAAGTCCTCCTATGAAATAAGCATCCACCAAATTGTAGAGAGCGTTAATAAGCATACCAATCATTATCGGTATACCAAGAGCCATTAGTGCTTGGGGAACAGGTGCATTTCCTAATAAATCCATTTTGTTGTTATTCTTGTTCATTTCAAATACTCCTTTCAATTAAGAATATAAATTATAGTAGTATAAATTATAGTATACTACGTGAGAGAATACTACTATAATTTATAGTAGTTGTCAAGCGTGTATCCTGCAATTTCCTTGACAAGAGGTATAAAATCAAATACTATAAATTACAGTATATATAACCGTAAGTATTTTATAGCTTTCGTGGATATAGAAAGTGGGTGAACTATGGCTACAATAGATTTAATTGTGTTAGGAATATTGAAAAAGGAACCGATGGGAGCCTATGATATTCAAAAATTAGTGGAATATCGTAATATATCAAAATGGGTAAAAATCAGTACACCATCCATTTACAAAAAAGCAATTCAGTTGGAGGAAAAAGGCTTCATTAAAGGAGAAATTGTGAAAGAAGGTAAGATGCCTGAAAAAGCAGTTTATTCATTAACAGATGAAGGCGAAAAAGAATTTGTAAAGCTTATGATGGAAACAGCCTCTAAACCCATTCACTTTTTTTTAGATTTTAATGCAGTAATTGTAAATTTGGATAAGTTACCGCCTGAAAGTCAACAATCATGTATTGCCAGTATTGAGGAAAATATTGAAATATTAAAAACTTATCTGGAGGAAAATCTTCGAGAGAAAGAGAATGATCCGGAAATCCCTAAGACTGGTATGGCAGTATTGCAACAGCAGATAGTTTTGGCGGATGCTATTGAAAAATGGATTATTTCTCTAAAAAAAGACTTTTGATGAAGAAGTCACTAGCTGATTTCTTATTAGGTCTGCAGGATTGGGAAGAAACAGGGATGGATGCCGACCTATGTTCCGGCTTTGTAGCCAGAACATAGAAATTTTCTTAGTGGGGAATCTCCCTCAAACCCGGTGCTCCTTATATCCTGCAGATTAAACTTCAAATTTATACCCATATCCAACTACTGTTTTTATGTAATTCTTGTCGCTGGAATACTTTTTTATCTTCTTGCGTATTTGAAAAATAGTGTTTTCCACGGCGTGGAAATAACCATTTGCTTTTTCATGCCAAACTGCTTCATAAATCTGTTGTTTAGTAAAAGCCATCCCTGGATTAGAATATAGCATATAAAGTACATCAAATTCTTTTACAGAAAAGTTAATGTCTTTTCGTACTATTAAGCCGTAGGTCGTAAAGGTCTGCGACTTTAACTTTACCCGGAAAGGAGCTGCCACATATATAGGCAGTGCTGTAATTTTAACAGTAACGGTCACCAATCTATGGGGATGGCTTGTATATCCGGCTGAAATGCTAAAAAATCAGTGGTTCTTATTTATCACTTCACTCTGCCCCGGTAATTATGTGTTTGCCGTTTCTGGCTCTTGCAGCTATTGCGATTCTACTGGTCTATTACCAGACTATTTGCAGGTAAAGCATTGCTCTGGTTTTGAATTTGAGTTTTGGCAGTCTAATAATAGCATTTTAGATTAGCTGTGATAAGGTGAAACAGATTAGGAGGAAAGTAAATTGCATTACAAAGACAAAAACCTACAGATAGATATTCGCTGTCATACTGTTTTTATGAATGATCAAAAGATTGAATTGAGTCTGAAAGAATTTACGGTACTAAAATATCTAACAGAACATCCTGGCTGGGTATTCTCTCACGAGGAGATTTATCGTAATGTCTGGAAGGAAGAACCGATTGACTGTGCTAATGCGGTTATGTGCTGCATTAGCCAGCTTCGTAAAAAGTTAAAAGTAGATTCACGGAACTGGAATTACATCCGCACCGTCCGAGGTGTGGGCTATAAGTTTCAACCACTCTCAGGGGAGTAACATCCTCTGGGAGTTTTTTGTCATATTTGTTGCACTTTTCGGCTCTGGTACGTACAGAAATAGAAAAGAAACATATCCCAAAATGTATACATTTTAGAAGTACGTTCCGGAAAGGGGGATTATATCTTAAAAAGGTTACACACACAGTTTTGAGATATGCCAACAAAAGTGTGGATATTTTGGGACAGGGAAAGGAGAAATGTGGATGCAGATATATGGATATCACCGCACCAGTACAAAGGAGCAGCATCTTGATCGTGGCATACAGGAAATTGAGCGGTACTGTAACGAGCATGAGATGGCACTTACGAATATTTTTACGGATCAGGAGACAGGGAAGAATTTTAATCGTCCGAGATATACCGTTTTAGTGGAGGATGTCCTGCGGCTGGGAGATATTTTGATTGTTACAGAATTGGACAGACTGGGGAGAAACAAGCATGACACCATGCAGCAGATCCAGCGGATCAAGGACATGGGAGTGCGGCTTATGGTTTTGGAACTGCCGACTACGCTTATGGACTTATCTGTGATGGATAATGCGATGGCAAGGATGATGCTGGAAACAATCAATAACATGATGCTGGAGCTTTATGCTTCTATGGCGCAGGCAGAGCTGGAGAAAAAGGAGAAGCGACAGCGGGAAGGTATAGAAGCGAAGAAATTGCGGGGTGAATGGGATGATTATGGAAGACCAAGCGTGATGAAGCAGGAAACCTTTGACGAGAACTTCCAGAGCGTTATTTCCGGAAAAATGACACCGACGCAGCTTCGGAAGAGTCTGGGAATGACACACTCGACTTTTTACCGGTATCGTAAAACTTTTTATGAAAAATATCCGGAACTTTCCAATACCTAGAATGAAAGCCCTATTACTTATATAGAACAAAGAATTTCAGGAGGAAAGCAATATGAGTGAAAAAAGAATAGGTACTTTGATTTATGATCCATCTATGGGAAGATATGATATCCGGTTTGGTATTGAATCCTATTATGGGGGACTGCATTGTGGAGACTGCTTTGATGTGAAGGTAAGGGATGTATGGATTCCGGTTCGGATTGAAATGGACGAGAACTGGTATCTTGTGGGACTTTCGAAGACACGCCTCGGCGGGCTGACTGTTCGGATGTAGAGGAGATAGATGATGGAAGCCAAAATGAAATATGTAAAGCCCGCCTTCCGATTTGTGACAGATCTGGGGAGTATTCTGGAATGTCTGTATGAAGTATATGGAACGGATGGGGAGCTGCTGCTTAAAGGGGAAAAGCTGTCAGATACAGTAATCTGCCCGTTTGTCCGCATGGTTCAAAAGAAATGCAGTGTGGTGGATGCGGAAATCCTGCATTTGATGCTCTGGAAGATATATATGGTAAGTGCGAGGAAAGAAGCATTTGTAGCGGATGCTAAGAAAGAGCTACATCCCTTATTTGACCAAGAAAGATGAAAAACAGATTGACACCACATATGACACCACATATACTATAGATAGGAGGCATTAAAGATGTCGAAATGGGATAAACTATTGACAAGAATTTGCTCATTATCGAAAGACCTTCGTTTTGATGAATTAAGAAAAGTATTAGAAAGTTATGGATATGAGATAAATGCTCCGAGAAGTGGGAGCAGCCATTATACATTCCGTAAAGCGGGATGCCAGCCGATAACAATACCGAAACACGAACCAATCAAGAAAATTTATGTTGAAATGGTAAAGCAGATTGTAGAAAGTGAGGCGAAAAACGATGAAGACACTGAATGATTATTTGGCAATGTCCTATCGCATGGAAATTGTGGAAGATAAGGATGAAGGTGGATTTGTGGTTTCTTATCCGGAACTGCCGGGATGCATCACCTGTGGAGAGACGATAGAAAGGGCAGTTGAAAATGCAGCGGATGCAAAAAAAGCATGGTTAGAAGCTGCACTGGAAGAAGGGATTGAGATTCACGAACCGGGAAGCCTGGAAGAGTATTCGGGACAGTTTAAAATAAGGATGCCACGCAGCTTACACCGGGATCTGGCGGAACACTCAAAAAAAGAAGGCATCAGTATGAATCAATACTGTATATATCTTCTTTCAAAGAATGATGCGCTGTTAGTAAAATAAATATACAAGAATATAGATGAAAAGAGCCGTCCTTATGGGCGGCTCGAAGTATTCTTTCTTTGATTAAAAATGATATTGTTCTAGCAGATAGATAGGAAGTGTTTGTACATTCCCAGCGGTTCCGCCTTTGGTATCACCTTTCAGATATAGTAGTTTATTGGCCTTCCCCTGTTCCAATGCCTTCAAGGCAGTAGATGCAGTTCCCTTACCGGCTTTAACTTCAATCAGATAGCGGATGTGAGTTTTCAATGTCTGAGCTACAAAATCAATTTCACCACCTTTATAAGTAGCAAAAGCCGGTGTCTCAAAGATAATTTCTTCCGGGAATTCCTGGCGTTTGGACAAGTTAATGTAAACATAGTTTTCGTTCAATGAGCCATCCATAGTTGATACAGTAGCACCAGTTCTGGAGAGATAATAATATGCAACTCCAAGATCCATGAAGAAGCAGCGGCTTCCCGGTTTGAAATTCAGGATGTCCAGTTCTGTGATTTTGCCACAGAAACCGATGATTCCAGAATGATAAAGCCAGTTGATAGCACGATAGCAGGTTGCTTTAGAAAGATTACTGGAGTAATTCTTTGTAACGAGCTTTTGCAGTTCTTCACTTATACTGTCCTCATCTAATCCTTTCTTTTCACGAAGCAGAATACGGCAGATGCTTAAAAAGATGTTGGTAAAAACACTAATATCTGTGATGTCATCAAAGTACCGCATAGATTCGTTTAAGAAAATGCGGATGATTCTAACAAGCTCTTTTTGAGCTGCTTCCACGTCTTTTGTGTTAAGGTATGTTTCCACAACCTTTGGATAGCCGCCAATCTGTCTATAGATGTCGTAAACATTCTTTAATTCGTCATATAGTTCCGGTACGGTGTCATCTGCATGATCCAGTGGAAGTGATAGATATTTCTGAAAAAGCTGGTCATCCAATGCTTCCAAAAACTCTTTAAAGGAAAGGGTATAAATACGGATACTGGTAATATCTCCACTGGAGAATTTGAATTCCGGTTCCAGTACACGTCCCAGATAACTTCCAGTTACAATGAAATGCGCTTGAAAATAGCGGGTAAATTCTCGGATACGGTTGAATATCTCTGAGGATTCCTGAATTTCATCAATAATGATGACTGTATCGTTGGTATCTTCAAAATCCGGATCGAAGAGTTTAAAAGCATCGTGAAGCGGCTGCTCCGGTCGTTTTGTACCGGGAGTCCAGTCTGTGGCTTTTTTGTAACATTCCATAAATTGTTTGCCGGACAAATCAAACAGGTTAATGTAGATCTTGTGCCTGAAGTTCTCATCCGCAAATTTATTGATAATATATGTTTTTCCGACCTGTCTGGCACCATTCACTTCCAAGGTGCTGTGGACGGTATCGTTTTTCCAATCCAGAAGCTGATCGTAAACTTTTCTTTTCAGATACATGGGAAATGCTCCTTTCTTTCAACTGTTCCTATTATATCAAAATATGAATGGATAATATAGAGGGTAATTTCTGATAAATGATGAATTGTCTAGTCTGAGCAGTTCTTCACGGGTATTCCGGTTTCTGTCATTACTTTTTCGTACTGAAGAAGCTGTTCCCAGGTCAGCCATTCCGGTTTCTGATCTGTGGGAAAACCATTCCATAATTCTTTCATACGGGCAATATGGTTTTGAACGCTATGATTGCATAGGATAGACGGACTGCGATTTCCGTAGCCCAGATAGTATTCACAGTCAGACTGTAATTTACTTAACATCCGGTACTCGAATTCATAGGAACTTCTTTGATACGGAGCCGGATGAAATGTGTACTCCTGCTGTATGGGATGGGAAGGTTCTCCATCAATATGGTTAAAAGATAAAGAATAAAGATTCGGTTCAGGCTCTTTGCCAAGGTCAATATCCTTCCACAACTTTCCGAATTGGTCCTTATATACCGGACAGGAAAAATCATCCATGCCAGTATACTCAAGCACTAATTTTGTTTTTGCATTTTCATTCATTCTATTAGACCATCCTTTCCTTTATTGCAGACATTGAGGTATATTATTGGGCGCTGTTTCTGCATTCCACTGCAGCTTCGCACGTACATCCATCAGGATGATTCCTAACTGGTTTTCTCCGCAGTTATTGACTTTGCCCCAGAAATAGTCACCCCAGTTGTTTCCTTCAATAAGTGTGGACTCTCCGGTTGCAAGAAGTTTATCCCGGAGTTCCGGGTTCTGCATGAATTTGCACATGCAGATTTCATACATGAGCCGGACTTTCACTTTTTCCCAGTCCGGGCGTAATGTAAGATCTCTGCCGAGTTTCTTTGCATCAGAAGGATTATGCATCCGAAAAATACAGAATTTGCGTTGCTCTCTCGCAGAGAGTGTTTTCTGCGCTTGAAAAGCAGCTTCATTATTTGCATAGGTTTGTCCCATGTAAGAGACCGGTGCCGGATAGAAATTGCTTAGAAAAGCATAATCTCCCCGAAATTCATTGATCTGTGTAGGTATGCGCTTGCTTGTATTTGTTTGATTCATTATAAATTCCTCCTTTGTAAAAGAGGTGCGGCCTTTCAGCCACACCTCAAAATAATTCTCATCTATTGCAGAGATGGTTATGCAATCATCTCCAAAAATTCAGCTTCTGTAAGAATTGGAATACCAAGGCTCTGGGCTTTTGCCAGTTTGCTGCCGGCTTTTTCCCCGCAGATCAGGTAATCGGTTTTCTTTGTTACAGAGCTGCCAGGTTTGGCACCAAGCTCCAGAATCTTATCGTTGATACCGTCTCTGGTAAAATGCTCCAGTTTCCCTGTTGCTACGATGGTACATCCTGTAAATTTGTTTTCTTTTGTCATAATGGTCTCTTCCTTTCTTTGTTCAAATGTGAATTCGTTCTGTAAGTTTTTCCATAAATCAAGATTTGCTTCATCTGCAAACCAGGAATGGATGTTGTGATTTAAGATTTCGCCAAAATCCTCTAACTGAGTGAAGTCGTAATCTCCGACAGCCGCCTGTTCAAATGCAGTTAAATTTCCGGAAAATACGGTGTCCAGAATCCGGCTTTTGGTTCTGCCGATCATAGGAATATCCATGGAAACCAGATAGCGGACAAAGCTGGTCCTCCGGCTGGCGTTGATGGATTCCCACAAGCGGTCGAAAGATTTCTCACCATATCCGTCCAGTGCCACAATATCTTCCCGGTGTTCCTCCAGATGATAGATGTCCTGAAAAGAGTGCAGATAGCCCAGATTCAGGAATTTTTCTAAAGTGGCTTCTGACAGTCCTTCGATGTTCATTGCCTTCTTGCTGGCAAAATGGACAAACCTTCTTGTGATCTGGCTGTCGCACTGCGGATTATCACAATGCAGAGTTTCTACGGTGCGACCGTCGCTGGTCTTACGGCTGTAGGTTCTGGTTTTGGAACCACAGCAAGGGCAGACCGGAGGCGTGATGTCGGTATACCTTCCACGATCCAGATTATCCTCTATATGTGGGATGATCATGTTTCGTTTGGAAACAAGAATCCGGCATCCGGGTACAAGCTCCAGATTTTTGATAAAGGTCAGATTATGAAGGGAAGCTCTGGAAACATCACAGCCGTCAATCTCCACGGTATCGAAGATGCCGACCGGAGCAATCTCTCCGAATCTGGTCGGTGTCCATTCAATTTCACGCAAGAAAGTTTCGTAGGTATCATCCTCAAACTTATAGGCGAGGCCGTCCTTATAGTGGTGTCCGGTTTTTCCGCAGCTTTTGGAGTAGCTGAGACTGTCAAAAATCATGACAATGCCATCGATAGGAAGATGTAAATTTGCTGCTGTGGATACCAATTCCTGAATGAATTTCTCCGCATATTCTTTTGAAAGTCCGGTTCCTGAAATTGAGAAAAACGGGCAGTAACCAAAGCCCAGGTGTGTTAAACCTTCTAATTTGCAGGCTCTGCTGTCCGGGAAGGGAACATCCTCCATTCCTTCTAATACATTGAACGGAAGAAAGCGAACACAACGTCCGATACAGTTCTTCGGATCAAGACTTCGTACTGATCCGGAAGCAAAATTACGTCCGTTTTTATAAGGTTTTCCATTTCCATCACGCAGAGTATCTTTCAGACGTTCAAAATCATTGGTTGGTATAAAAGACTCACCGGTAATGACCAGACGTTCTTTGTGTGGAATGGTAAGCGGTACATTTAAAAATGCCGGGATATTGTGTGTAATATCTTCCCCCACTTCACCATCTCCACGGGTAGAAGCCTGAATCAGTCTGCCATCTTCGTAAATGAGTTTGGTAGTCAAACCGTCCAGTTTCAGCATAAAGAGAACTTCCTGTCCTTTCATGAAATCTAAAAGCTCTGAAATCAGTTTTGTTTTCTCAAGCGAGAGCAGTGGAATCGGATGGGTGACTTTGGCAAGTTCACTGACCGGATAATATCCAACCGTCTGTGTCGGAGAATTTGACAGGATGAAACCAGTCTGTTCCTCCAGTTCCTTCAGTTCGTCAAAGAGTCGGTCATACTCGGCATCAGATACCAGAGGGGCATCCTGATTGTAGTAGGCATGACGGTATTCATTGAGTTGTTTTACAAGATTCTTAATTCTTTTGACTGACATAGAGTCTCCTTTCTTTTGTGGCGTGCCAGTTCCGGAATCATTTGTTTCCGTAATTCTCCTTTCCCTGCGTTCAGGCATAAAAAAAGAGAATGACGCTTATGTTCATTCTCAAAATAGATGCAGTTTCCTGCAAAATAAAAAAAGCCAGAAGTCCCTGCTGCTTGTTGGGCATAGGAAAACTCCTGACTACGTTTCAAACCTAAACTGCGTGTGATAAATCCTTTCCGGATTGACACAAATAATTGATATAAGAACAGTATAACACTAGATGTAGTATATGTCAAATGAAATAGATTCCTCAATGAAGCTTTTGCCTTATGTTGATGACAAATTTGTCGGCTACAGGAATAAAAGCGTTCAGGATTTCAGATTTGCCCTAAGCGAAGGAATTCGTAGCCAGGTATTTTTTGCCACTTTCGTGGAGAAAGTCGAAAACCAGATAAAATCAATCTCTGTCATAAATGCCTCTAAACTGTTTTTACATCGTAGTGGTTATGCAAGTTCTAAATTTAAAAATAATTTTCACGAATAACTAACTTTTCTATATGCTGAATTGTCATAAAATATAGATTATTAAATTTGAAAGCAGATTGAAGGTGATAAACATGAGAAGTTATAAACGGTATACCAGGCGAAAGAGACTTTTGAAGCAAATCGCTGTGGTTGCTTTAGTGTTTATATTGGGATTTGTGCTTTTGCGGGCTGTTTCGTATATGGCGATTCAGGGTGAAATTCCGATGATTAACAGTTTCAATCTATTTAGAAGGGAAGCTGATACTTCTTTTGGATGGAACTTGATTCTTGTAAATGACGATTATTGTGTTCCCCGTAATTATGAGGTAGAACTCACAGAATTATCAAACGGAGAAAAAGTGGATTCGAGAATCTATCCTCAGCTTCAGCAGATGTTTGATGATGCCAGAGCTGAGGGACTTGAATTATTTGTAAGGGAAGGGTACAGGACAACTCAGGATCAGAAAGATATTATGAATGAGAGAATTCAGCAGTATCAGGATGAAGGCTATTCACGTGGGGAGGCAAAAAAACTTGCGAAAGAATATGTTGCCGAACCTGGAACAAGTGAGCATGAACTTGGGATAGCCGTTGATATCAATGCGGATACGTCCAAGTGTTCTTCGGATGCTGTTTATACATGGCTTGCCAATAATGCATATAAATATGGTTTTATTAAAAGGTATCCTGATAATAAGATAGAAATTACAGGAGTGAACAATGAACCCTGGCATTATAGGTATGTAGGGGTGGATGCTGCCCTGGAAATGCAGAAAAAAGGATTGTGTCTGGAGGAGTATATCGAGACTCTAAAATAAAAATTAAAAAATAATTTATCTTTAACTAACTTTTTATGCTTGTTAGGTGTCTTAGTATATAGGAGGGTAAAATATAGGGGGCAAATGAGGAAGGAGGAATGAGATGACTTCTGACTTCTTATTACTACAGAAAATCAGAAACGGCAACAACCATGCAGGTAATCAGTTTGTTGAAAAATATTATTCTTTTATCTATCAATATTGCTTTCTGCACATCCACAATCAAGAATGTGCAGAAGATATGGTACAAGAAACTTTTGTGAGGTTTTTCGGAGCGCTGATGAGCGGAGCTGAAATAGGAAAGGCGAAGAGCTATCTATACAGCATAGCGGGAAATATCATTAAAAACTACTATAAAAAAAAGAAGGAAATATTATTGGATCAGTTGCCGGATATAGAAAAGGATAATCTGACAGAAATAGAAATCCGGCTTGATGTAGAACGGGCGTTGGATCTGCTTCCGGAAGAAATAAAAGAGACGGCAATCTTGTTTTTCTTTCAGGGGTTAAAACAAAAAGAAATTTCTGATTTATTACATATAAAATTATCACTTGTAAAATATCGTGTTTCGAAAGCAAAAGAATTACTGTCAAAACAGTTGGAGGAGGGAAGAGATTGAAGCAGTATCAGAGAAAAATCAAGGAGTATAAATCCTTGATACAGAAGGAATATATACAGGAAACGGCAGTTTGCACAGTAATGGAACAGTGTTCAGACATTGTGAGCCGTCAGGATAACAGACGGGCGTCATATTTCGAATTTTTATTTGAGCAGTTCAAATTTATCAAGAAAAGATGGTGGGCCCTGCAGGGAGGAATCCTGTTTCTGCTTTGGATTCTGCTGGCGGACTCAGATGGAGGAGCAAATACAGAGCGGACACTGGGGGCTATGTCGGTGATGTTTTCTGTGATGATCGTACCTGAAATCTGGAAGAACCGGAGATTTTCTGCAGTCGAGATCGAAAAAACGGCATTCTATTCACTGCGCCAGATCTGTGCTGCAAGGACATTGCTATTTGCAGCAGTGGATCTGGTTATGATTACAGCTTTTTTCAGTATTTCAGTTTATACACTACAGATTTCGGCATACCGGATCATCATAGATTTTCTAGTGCCGCTTAATGTTTCCTGTTGTATCTGTTTCCGACTATTGTATAGCAAATGGAATGATATGGAGCATATTGCTGTTTTTCTAAGTATATCCTGCATACTGATTTGGACGCTGATTGTGTCCACAGATTCTATTTATCAGAAAATTTCGGTACCGATCTGGGTTGGCTTGCTGATCATATCGTTTGGTTATCTGATCTTTTGTGTTCACAAATCGCAATGTAACTGCGAAATAAACTGGGAGGTGAAGTCGAGTGGAACTGCAATTTAAAAATGTAACAAAAGCTTATGGAGATGTACATGCAGTAGATCACGTAACACATTCTATGGAGAAAGGTGTATATGGGTTATTGGGAGTAAACGGAGCGGGGAAAACCACTTTGATGCGGATGCTGTGTACAGCGATAAATCCGACAAGCGGAGAAATCTTGTGGAATGGAAAGGATATCTTCAGTTTGGGAGCATCTTATAGAGGGATACTCGGTTATCTGCCGCAGAATTACGGGTTTTATCCGGATCTTTCAGTGTATGACTACATGATGTATATTGCATCCATCAAAGGACTCCGTCCCATCGTGGCAAAGAAAAGGGCTTTAAAACTGCTAGAGCAGGTCGGGATGGCTGAAAAGCGAAAAAAAAAGATGCGCACTTTATCAGGGGGAATGATCCGGAGAGTCGGAATTGCTCAGGCGATGTTGAATGATCCGCGGATATTAGTATTGGATGAGCCAACCGCCGGTCTTGATCCGAATGAGAGAATCCGGTTCCGAAATCTGGTCAGTGAATTGTCGGAAGACCGCCTTGTCCTGCTGTCTACCCACATTGTGTCAGATGTCGAATACGTGGCAAATGAAATCATATTGATGAAAGAAGGAAAATTTTTCTATACAGGAACATCGGATGAGATTATTTTGTCTATGGATATGTCAGTATGGAATTGTACTGTTCCTAAAAGGGAACTGAATAATTATATGAAGAAATATCTGACTGGAAATGTAAGGACAGTTGCCGACGGAGTGGAACTAAGAGTCCTTTCAAAGACGCCGCCGGCAAGGAATGCAGTACAGGTGGAGACAACACTGGAGGATGCATTTCTTCTGTATTTTGGAGAAAAGGCAGGTGATAAAGATGATGTTCAAATATGAGTTGAAAAAGATCTTTTCTAAGCGGGTTAATCAGGTTTTGCTTGCGGCAGTGCTTGTGGTGACGATTATTTATTCCGGTATGGCAATCGGAAGTATGCGCTATGTGGATGAAGAGGGGCAAAATCACACTGGGATTGAATCGGGACGGCTTCTGGCTGAAAATATCAATCAATGGAAAGGGGAACTTACAGCGGAGAAAATTTCCGAAGTAATAAATGATTACAAGACGATATCTGCCAAATATCCGGATGAAATACCAAATACAGAATATGGAAAAACAGTACAGTCATATTATGATATTTATAGTTTTGTAATTGGCATAATGACTCCAGATTCAGAATGGAATGAAAGTGTAGTATATCAGCTTTCAGATGAACAGCTACAGAATATCTATACAATCTATCAGGACAATATGAAGAAAATAGTGGAAGAGTATGGTACTACACCTGAAAAGAGAAGTTATCTGGAAAGCGTTTATAAAAAGATAGAAATACCTTTTATGTTCGAAGCAAAAGATTCCTGGACTACGATGACAATGTACGCACAAACTTATGTACTGTTAATGGCAGTGATCATAGGTTTTTTGGTAGCTGGTATATTTTCCGGAGAGTTCCGCCCGGGAACAGAGGATGTTTTTTTTGCCACTAAATATGGAAGAACGAAGGCAATAAAAAACAAGATTTTTGCGGGAATACTTGTGTCAACGGTTACCTATTGGATCGGAGTGGGGGTATTGTCTCTTATCTCATTTGCAGTAATGGGAACAAGCGGATTTTTCACGCCGTATCAGATTGATGATCCATACAGTATTTATGTTATGACATATGGAGAATATTATTTGCTGATACTTGTGGGCGGGTATATCGTGACAATGTTTTGTGCTGCGTTGACTATGCTGGTGACAGTTAAGATGCATACACCGAATCTGGCGATTTGTATCCCGTTTTTCCTGCTTTGTATGATGCCGTTTATCGCAAGAGTATTACCGGCATTTGATGCTTTTTTCAATTTGCTGCCAACTGTATTGACTAATATTTTTAATGCAGTGAGGACGCCGATTCTTTTTCAGATTGGTTCGTTTGTATTTCGTCAGATTTCGTTATTGATGTTTCTGTACATCTTATTATTTATTGTACTGTTGCCTTTAATATATATAGGTTATAGTCGATATGGGTTAAAGAAGAAATAGTATTACGAACGTCTGATAAAGCTATTGAAACTTTCGGCTGTTACTGCAGAAATTTTATGATCCGGATAAAAAAGAGGGCTACTGATAAATTGCGTAATTGTGCCTCTTTATATAAAAGAGAAATTAAATGACATCACGTGAACTCGTTCGGGATATGTTTATAAACTATTTCCGGATATTTGAAAAAGATCAGGAAGGGTTGAAAAGCAGGTGATACCATGGGAAAGTAATGATTCTTACGTTTTCTGATTCCGAGGAAGAAATTCTGAATAAGATTAAATCGGTTCTAGTCTGTGAAAACACAGTAGAGTTTATGGATAATGTAAACATTCAAAAGTTGAGATTCCCAAGTCTGGAAATAGACCAGCTTCAGCGTTGTGTAATCAGAGAAGATAAGACAGTGGGGCTTACCCGACATGAATATGATCTGCTTCTATATCTTGCGTTATCTCCTAATCGGGTATTCACGAAAGAACAGATCTATCAGCATATCTATGAGGAAGCGGAGTCAGAAGTGAATAACCGAATTTACGGTCTGATTAAGAACTTGAGAAAGAAAATAGAAGAAAATCCGGAAACACCGCACTACATAGAAACGATACGTGGTGTTGGTTATCGCTTTCGGGCATAAAAGGAGCCGTCCGGCAATGGGCGGCTCGAAGTGTTTCTCTTGTTGTTTATTTATTGTTTTTTTCGTTGTATACTGATAAAACGAGGTGATAAAAGTGGCATATAGAATTTTGATCGTGGATGATGACATCGAATTATTAAAGATGTTAAAGAACTATTTTGAAATCAAACGATATGATGTAATGATGGCAGAAGATGGCACAGATGCTTTGGAAAAAATCCATAAGAAACCGGATATTATCTTGCTGGACATCAATATGCCTAAAATAGACGGATTAGAAGTATGCAGACGTATCCGGGGCAAAGTAACTTGTCCCATTATCTTCCTGACGGCAAAAGTGGAGGAGCAGGACAGGGTAAACGGGCTTTTATCCGGTGGGGATGACTATATACTGAAGCCGTTTAGTCTGAAAGAACTGGATGCTCGTATTATTGCACATTTGAAGCGTGAGGAGCGTCATAAAGGGAAGTCTGAATACAGATTCCACGGAGACCTCAGTATTGATTATGGAGCAAAGAGGGTTCAGATCGGTGAAAATGATTTGGAGCTTACGAAGCTGGAATATGCAATCATTGAGTTTTTGTCCATGAATCCAGGACAGGTTTTTGACAGGGAGCGGATATACGAAAAGGTGTGTGGTTATGATGCGGAAGGTGACAGCCGTGTTGTTACGGAACTGATCCGGAGAGTGAGAAAGAAACTGGCGGAATATACGCAGACAGAATACATTGAGACAGTATGGGGGATGGGGTATCGATGGAAAAGATAAGAAATTTATCCTTGAAAAAGACAATGGTTTTATATACGATACTCAGCTTGATTGTCACTTTTTTTCTTTCTGTGTCAATTATTGAGATTGCCGGGCAGATACAGGAGGAGGTCTGGTGGAAGTACGTGGATCAGGACGAGTATTATCAGGCAATGAATGACCGCAATGAAAATTTTGAGGTAGTGGTACCGAGACCGAATCAGAGTAAAATGAGCAGAATGGACTGGCATATTTCAGAAACCTGTGATTTCCTTCAGACGTACGGAGTATTGCTTTTTTCTTTTGCCGGATGTGGAATTGCGGTCAGCCTGTTTTACAAAAATAAATTAAAGAGACCGATTCAGGAACTGAAGATGGCATCACAGATGATTGCGGAGGAAGATCTGGATTTTCATATGGCTTATGAGAACGAGGACGAGATGGGGATGCTGTGCAGGGAATTTGAAAGGATGCGTGGGCAGTTGGAAGAAAATAACCGTAGACTTTGGCAGATGATCGAAGATGAGCGGGTACTGCGTGCAGCGATTGCCCATGATATCCGCTCGCCGCTTGCAATCATGCGGGGATATCAGGAAATGCTTTTGGAATTTGTTCCGGAAGATATGCTTGATCAAGAGAAAATGATGGAGATGTTAAGGGGCGGTATGCTTCAGATTGAACGGATGAACCATTTTATTGATGGTATGCGGAAGATGACGAAACTGGAAGAACGGGAATTAAACTGTTCCGTGGTGGATATCCGGCAGTTGATCAGCCAGATAAAAACGCTGGCAGAAGTCATGGAAGAAAAATCAGAAAAGGACTTCACGGTAACGGCAGTGGGAGAGTCGGAAACTCTGGTCGCAGATGCGGAAATCATCATGGAAGTAGCGGATAATCTGTTGTCCAATGCATTCCGCTATGCCAGTCAGAAAGTCGGGCTGAAGCTGACAGTGACGGCGCAGGATCTGAAAATGAGTATCGGTGATGACGGAACGGGATTTCAGGAAAATACCGATACGGTGACACAGGCGTTTTATCATGAAAATTCGCAGGATGATTTAAAGCATTTTGGAATGGGTATGTATATCAGCCGTATCTACTGCGAACGGCATGGCGGGAAACTGCTGATAAAAAATGCAGCAGATGGTGGTGCGGAAATTGAGGCAGTGTTTAAAAATTATGTATCAGAAAAACAACAGCAGAAATAAATGGCTGTTGTTTTTTTGTTGTGATTTGTAGGCTATGCTGTTTGTAGAAAAAAGAAAGGCGGGATGACTTATGAAAGCGATCATAAAAAGGAATCTGAAAAATTATCTTAAAAATCCGATATTTTGGACCGGTTTGATTGTTGTTTTAATCAGTATGTACCAGACACTTGCACCTTATCTGTCCATTCATTACGTGAAGCCGGATGAAACCTTCAGGAAGGTAAAAATGGCTTCCGATGGGGATGTTATGGAGGGATGTATTCCGGCAACACCGGATAAGGAGAGAGAACTGTGGGAGAAAGAGATTGTAAAGATACTTCAAGACACAGAGAATGGGTTTGGCATGTCGGAAGCAGAGGCGGAGGCAGTGATATCTGAGATGAAACAGATGGAGATTACGGAGGCGTGTCAGTATCTGAAAACGGAATACCACTTTAATGGTGCCAATTATGTGTATGAGGACGTTTCATGGTATCAGGGAAGCCCGGAGGAAGTCAATCGGTATATCAGAGAAAATCTTGAGAAACATCCATTCTCCTATTATTTCGGAAGAAAATTTACAGATTTTGCAAGCCTGCATATGGCATTCTTTGCAACGGTTCTGCTGGCGTTTTTATTTTTCCAGGATATGAGGAAAAATACTTATGAATTGCTGCACACCAAACCGATGACGGCTTTTCAATATATTGCCGGGAAAATAAGCAGTGGATTTCTCATCATGACGACGGCACTGGTCATTATGAATATCGTATTTATCATTTTGTGTTATGCCACGGCAGTAAAATCAGGATTTGCTATGAACATACTGGATTTTGTTCAGAATTCGATCCTGTATGTCCTGCCGAACATCCTGATGATCTGCTGTGTGTATGCGGTTACAGCGCTGCTGTTTAAGAATCCGCTTCCAGCGGTTCCGGCGCTGGTTCTTTATATCATTTATTCTAATATGCTGACATGGGACAGCAAAGGACAGTGTCATGCAAGACCATTCTCTATTATGGTTAGATTTCCGGGGAATTTTTTTGAAACGGGATTGCCATATCGGGTATATCTCAATCAACTGCTTCTTGTGGCAGCATCCATACTGCTCATGTTTATAGCGGTGTGGATGTGGAAAAGGAGGAGAGTACATTGAAGAAAGAAGTAAAAATATGTATGCCATATTATAAAATTGCATATTCAATCGCTTTTGTTGTGATATTGAGTGCAATCCAGCCTGTTGTATACGCAAACGAAATCGGAGGGGCAGTGGAAAGAGCTGTTTCGCTTCTGGCAGTCGTTTTCTGTGCAGATACTTATCTGGTGGAAGTGCAGAGCAAACGCTCGGAAGTATTCTGCCTTTATAATCTAAAAAAGCAGGCAGGGGTAGTTTATAAAAGACTATTTGTGCAGGTAGCTTATCTGATTGGAATCAGTTTGTTGGCATATGGACTCTTTTATTGGCAGAAACCGGTGAATCTGACAGAAGAATTAGATGGCGGTGCCTTGTTTGGAATTTATTGTATTGCGATTCCCGGAACTGTTTTGTTTTGGAGTGTGCTTTCCGTAACTGTCAGCAATCTGGTTCGAAACAGATGGATTGGTATGGGTGTCGTGCTGCTTTTCTGTTTTTTCTCTATTTCCGGAAAGGCAACTCAGTTTTTGAAAAACTGGGGACCATTTTCCTACGGAACTTGTGATTTCGGTAAGCTGACAGAGTGGAGATGGCTTGGCGGGAAGGTGCTGTGCGTGGTATTTGCGGGGATGATGCTTGCATTTGTTCCTAAGATATTAAAGAAGAGAGGGTAAGATTATGAGTATAAGAATAGACGATTTAACAGTAACATTTAAAAATGGAGTGACAGCGGTAGATCATGTGGATCTGGAAATCCCACATGGGATATTTGGTCTGTTAGGTGAAAATGGTGCAGGAAAAACAACGTTGATGCGGGTGCTTACAACGGTGCTTGCACCCACAAGTGGAAAAGTTCTGTTAGATGGTACGCTATATTGCGAAGCAAATTACGAAAAGATACAGAAAAAGATTGGGTATCTGCCACAGGAAATTGATCTGTATCCGTCTTTGACTGTTCGAGAATGTCTGGAGTATATGGGAGATCTGGCTGGAATTGAGAAAAGAGAAAGCAAGAAAAGGATTGATTACTATCTGGAGAAGACCAGTCTTGCAGACCATCAGAAAAAGAAAATGCGGCAGCTTTCAGGTGGAATGAAGCGAAGAGTTGGATTAGTGCAGGCATTACTCCATGAGCCGGATTTTTTAATTGTGGATGAACCAACAACAGGGCTCGATCCGGAGGAACGCATCCGTATCCGTAATTTACTGGTAGATTTTGCAGAAGAACGCACCGTATTATTTTCAACGCATGTGGTGGAGGATCTGATGGCAACCTGTAATCAGCTTGCGGTTATGAAAAAAGGTAGATTCCTTTATACAGGAACAATGAGGGAATTATTGAATAAGGCAAGAGGGCATGTATGGGAATGCTGTACAGAGGACGAAAGCCTTGCAAGAGAATTAGAAAGAAAATATCATATTTCCAGTAAGCAGTATACGGAGGAAGGAATTAGATTAAGACTGTTAGGGGAGAATATGCCGTCAGAAAGTGGATGTATAGCTTGTGACGTAACTTTGGAAGATGCATATATCTATGTAACCAATCGATAAACATTGTTAATGAGGAGTGAAAGCTAAATGCTAAGAAAAGCAGGTGATGTTATGGGAAAGTGATGATTCTTACCATTTCTGATTCCGAAGAGGGAATCCTGAATAAAATTAAATCAGTTCTAGCCTGCGAAAGTACGTTAGAAGTTATGGAGATTACAAATTCTGAAAAGTTGACATTCCAAGGTTTGGAAATAGACCAGCTTCAGCGGAGCGTAATCAAAGATGGTAAGGTTGTGGAACTTACCAGACATGAATATGACCTGCTTTTTTATCTGGCCTTATCCCCCAATCGGGTATTTACAAAAGAACAGATTTACCAGCATATTTATGAGGATGTGGAGTCAGAAGTGGATAACCGTGTCTATGGGTTAGTCAAGAATCTGAGAAAGAAAATAGAAGAAAATCCGGAAGAACCGCACTACATAGAAACGATACGTGGTGTAGGCTACCGTTTTCGGGCATAAAAAGAGCCGTCCGATTGGGCGGCTCGAAGTATTTAAACAGCAGTTTTCTTCACTGCCTGTTTATAGTTACCGGTAGCATCGTAATCTCCAGAGAGGAGCAGATTCTGGCGAAATTGCTCCAGTTTGATCTTGAAGCGTTTCCCATCCTCAACAGTCGTAAGCATGGTAAGAGCTTCTAGCATTCCCTGAATATATCCGGTTAGCAGGTAATATCTGCAGGGTTCTTCCGATGGTGAGATATTGGACAGGGTTTCTTCCAGATGTTCCTGACGTTCCCTGAGCCATGCATCCCAGACATCCAGTTCCAAATCAGTCATGGTGTTCCTCCTTTAAATCTGATGATAATCGTCTTTGGTGTGGAGGGGAGAAGTTTCATGCACAAGCATTTTTCTGCTCCAGATCCAAATATGGATTTGTAAATTCAAAAATAATAAGTTCATCCGCATCGAACATGAGCTCCAACTCTTTTAGTGTAGCTGCTGGATATCCGCAATCTCTGAATCGTTCTAATACGTCTGTTTCCGTTTCAAATGGTTCACCGTCTTCCAGCTTTTCTCCGATTATTAAGCCACATGGAGTCAATAGGCTTTCTTCATATAAGCGGACACAATATCGGTCAGGGAAAAATAGGTGTGCTTCATCCGTGTTATAATAAATTCGTTCTCCAGGTTCTATGCTTTGCATCACAAAGGGAACATGATATGCAGCGGCTATCGCCTGATATGCTTCATAAAGTGGAGTCCATGCTGTCTCTAAAGAAAGTAGAATATACGTATCATTCCATTCCATGTAGCTGACATTTCCACGAAGAGATATTCCGGTGGAATCTATTTTCTTGTGGGAAAATAAATTGCCAATCCAGCATAAATCAGGATTCTGGTTCAGAATGATGTAGGTTTCCAGGTCCTCCCACAAGTCATATAGTCCTTCCGGATTTCCTTCTGTATAAAAGATCACATCATCACAGCAGATATTTGCCATTACACATCCACCTCCGTTCCAAAAGTTTCACCCATATTCTGGTTGGAAACCGTAAGGTTTACAGGGGATAAGGTGCCAGAGGCAAGCCATTGTTCGATTGCATCAATTACCTGCTCCAGCGTGTCGTTATAAGCCACATTGCAGTCTTCCAGTCGGAGAAACTGCAGGTATGCTTCATGAAGAAGGCTTGGATCATCACGCAGCGTTTCATATGGAAGGTTGCAGAGTCCGATTCTTTCCTCCAGACGTTCCATGGAGCGGCGGATGAAGTCGCAGGAAATAAATTGTTCCCGGTAGATGTTATAAGCAGCTTCAAGCTGGTCATAGGTCAAAATAAATGAGACTTTCTCGCAAGGATTAGATGGTTGTTCTTTCATGGTAAATTCCTCCATTCATACTATGATTGGCTGGTGGTACGGATTCTCTTTGTTCGGGAGTAAGATGTACCAGTAGTTTCCAGCGCAGGTCGATTTCTCGGTGAATCCAGGTATCATTTTCATAAACTTCATGTGTCAAAAAATTGTAAATTGTCGGTTCTTTTTCTATATCATCCAGATCTGCGACCAGACAAGTTGCCTGATTCACATAGGGCCAGAGTGCCTGTTCGACCATATGGCGTAGTTCCAGTATCAGAGGATATATCTGTCCTACATCATAGGTTTTGGACATGCAGGAGCTGATTCTCTTCAGCATCCCGGAAGTTTGTATCATCTGGTTGATGACGGTACATTGTTCCTCCACATCTGCATCCGGATTCAGGACCAGCCGGTGGAGCAGCACAGATTTTGCATAGGCAGAAGCGGTCAGGTTGATGTTTCTGACCAGTTCTTCATACGGCTGCTTATACTGTGTCTTCAGCACTTCCAGAGGCACATGTTCCCGGTTCTTCTTTAAGGTGGAGAGGAGCCCCGAAAGGCAGCTCTCCAGTTCTTCCATTCTTGTCAAGCACACATCGCCTCCAGCTCCATCGGAACACGGGTGTAGCTGAGACGGTAAATACTGTTGCAGGTCTCAAATACCACACCGTTTTCGGATACTTCCAGAATACTCTGCACCGGACTGGTAGCAAAGGTCTGGTTATAACTATAGATCCACGCCCGTTCTCCCAGATGGAGGGGCAGGGACAGGATTCCGGTGAGGACATATTCTTTCTTTTGGGTGGTGTGTAAGGTTATATTTGTATTCTTCATTGATTTCACGCTCCTTTCCTTACTTAATTTTGTTTGCAATTACGGCAGCGACCAGTTTAGCGCATCCCAATTCCATCTCGGATAAATGCTGTCCGGTTCTGGAACAGAGAAGAAGTGCCAGCGGCTCTCTGTCTTCCCTTAAAATCGGGAAAAAAGCACAAACCGGTTGACGGGTGTTGGATACCGGGTAGACAGGGCAGTTCTCAGCAGAGATCAGTTCCTGGCCGTCCGCAACCAATTCGGCGAGTTCTTCTGTAACGGGAGTGCCTTCCGGAAGATAGATGCCCGCAGATACGAGTATGTGAGCCTCACTGCAAATTGCGATACCACAGTGGATGACACTGTAGAGGACGGAAAGATAGGAAGCCATTTCCTCTTTTCCGTTTAAGTGGGTAGGGCATTTGCGTAAAAGCAGCTCCATTCCCACATTTTCCAGTTCCAGTGCATCTCCGTCTGAGAGCTTCATTTGTTTCCGGATTTCTGCAGGGATGACGATACGCCCCTGAGAGTCCATGGTCCGGATGAGTGCAATATTCATAACTAAAGTCTCCTTTCTTAAAAAGAGGAGAAGCAGTAAAGTACCGCTTCTCTTCTGAAAATTTAGGCAGCGTAAGGCGGAGCCTGTGCTGTCTGTTGCATTTGACTGTTCTGCTGGTCTGCCAGCATCCGTTTTCCGTTATTGATCAGTGATGCAGCAATCACCGTTTCCCAGTTGGAAATATAGGAATCCGTCCGCTTCAGAAGCGTGAACAGATCCATGTCGGTAAGCTGGATGGCTGTCGTCTTTTCGGACTGGAAGCTGCGTGGCTGCATGTAGGAACCACCGTTCTTATTCTGTGCTTTGATGCCTTTCCCATTTACAATCTGGATTTTCCATGGGCTTTTCATAGGCTGCCCTTTGGAATCATAGGGATGTCTGGAGATATAAAACATCTGGGCTGTGGAATAACCGTTCTGATCGGGATTGCCGTAGATCTTGCTCTGGCTCCATTCAAATTCCTGAAAACCGGAAGTGATCCGGGTTAAGAGGAACTGGATCTGTTCCGGTGCCAGGTTGAAACGGGTGATGATATTCCGGTCTCCGGTACCGTTGGAATAATCCTGAATGGTGATGCAGATTAAAGAATGTACTTTATGCCCGTTTTCCTGATATTCCCCTTTGGCATGTAGCTGTGCATAGTTGCCGAGTGGTGCGTAGCGGAGCCGGTCATAAAAGGCAATGAGTGCCCGGTCATTCTGGATCTTGCAGATCTGGTCGGTAATCCGGTTTTGATAAGTTTCATTCATGAGTATTCACCTTCCTTTATTTGAGATGCTGTTTGACAAGCTGTGCCATATTCTTTGGAAGCTCTTCCAGTTTCGTGATATCCAGGAATCCGTCCTTGTAAATCCTGCGGATATTTTCCTTATCGTCACCAATGGCAGCCGCAAACAGGATGACATCCCGTTTTTCGTATTCTTTCTTGATGCCCCGCAGATCTGCCTCTGCTTCCGTTCCGCTGTAGCCGTAATCGGCTGGCTGACCGTCAGAAATCAGGATCAGCAGCTTCTGAAGCTCCGGGCGTGTGCACAAATGCTCTGCTACGAAGCGGAGAGCTGCGCCGTCCCGGTTCCCGTTGCGGTCGCACATATCCATCAGCCGGTAACAGTCCTCATTGTCCACAGAATCAAATTCTGCATAGGAGTAAAGAGCAACGCCGCCTGCATCCGTGGAATGCCCGTAAATGGTGATAGGGATACCGAGGCTTTTACAGAAATCATAAAGGACAATGGCAGTCTTTCTTGCATGTGTCATCCGGTCACCCCAACCCATCGAACCACTCTCGTCAATCAGGAGGGCAACAGCCAGACGTTTTTCCTCTCCTGGAAGTCTGGTTCTGGTAAAGATGGTTCCGTCTGTCTTATAGAGAGCATGGGAGTCCAGACGTTTTCCAAACAGGAGATTCTTCTGCTTTCCGCCTTGCTGTTCTTCTTTCAAAAGCGGCAGGATGGTGCTTTGCAGCTTTTTGGAAGCCCGCAGGAGCGGGGGAGCAACTGTCTGGTATTCATTCTTCAGGTAATCGGAAACACTGGTCAGGCGATGGATGGTAACATGGATGCCTGCATGGGCATTGCCGTAATGAATATCATTGGCTGTTTTCTGCAGTTCCTCGGTCAGTTCCGTCTGACAGTCTTCCTGCACCTTTTCTGCAGCCACATCGTTCAAGATCCGGAACAGATCCTCTGCAGCATGCTCATAGCCGCTGCCCTGATACTGACTGACATAAGTGACGCCGGGGTTGTTTTCATCCAGAATGGTATTGGTCTTTGTAAGAGCGATGCGCCCGCCTTCTTCCGAAAGCACCTGTTTGGCTTCCTCTATAGCATCCTCTTTGGTACGTGGACCGGAAGGAGCATTGCCCTCATCATTCCCGCTTCCTTTTGGGGAAGCTGGTTTGATATTCTTTGGAATGGCACCGCTTTTTCCGGTCGGAAGAGGAGCGCCGCTGCTGACTTCATCCCCTAGAAGATCTTCCAGAGCATCGGCAGCGGAATCCTCGCCATGCATTTCCAATTCCTCCCGTGTTTTTTCGATGAGCGGCTGGATATAGTTCCAGGTCAGGGCTAAGAGCGCATTGGAAACCAGCATCCGGTCAGTGCCTTTTTCCGATTCCATTGCCGTATCCAGAAGATCGGTACAATCGGAAATGGTATCCAGATAATCCCCCTGATAGCCGGTGGGATTGTTGATGTTTCCGGTCCGGCAATAGGAAAGGATCAGGTTGGCAATGATGGAAAATGGCTGGTATTCTTTGTCAATTTGTTCCTGTATGGAAGGAATCTGTTCGGACATACGCAGGTTATTGAGTTCAATCCCCTGTCGGAAGGTGCCGTGGAATTCCTCACACATACGGTCTTCAATATGGATGTCTTCCAGAATGTTTTGAAAAGTTGCGGCGCATCGTGCCAGTGTCAGGCATCCGGCTTTGTCCTTTTCTTCTAACACTTCTTTGATCTCCTCCAGTGCTGTCTGATAAGCTGGAAGGGATAGCTCCGGCTCCTTCGGATAGAAGGAACCGTTTTCCAGACTCCTCAGATGAACAGCGTGGGCTGTGAAATCAGAATAGAGTAAGTGCCCCACTTCATGCCCGGTGAGCCCTGTCAGGCTCTGGGAACGTAAGAAACGGGTGGGGAAAGACTGGGTGATCGGGTTCGCTGCGTTGAGATGTACCTTATAATTGTCGGTATATGCAACGCCTGCCTGTTCGGAAATGTCCCAGTCCAGCAGTACCTGCAGTCCATACCGGTAACGTCCGGTAACGGCTCTGGCAAGGGAGGTCTGGTACTTCTGATAGGCAGCGGAGAGGAATAACTCCTCATCCGCAATGGAATCCTCTTTTGCCCGGATTAGTTTCTTTAAATTTCTTTGGCTGTGATTCACGTGATATTCTTCCTTTCTTTTCTTAGATTTTTTGTCAGCAGTTCCTCCATCGTGCAGCCGTAATACACAGCAAGGCGAAGGACGGCATAAGCCATCGGGGAGGAGTTTGCATTTTCATAATTCATAATGGTTTTCGGGGGAAGATTTAAGATTCTGGCAACTGCCTTTTGTGATAACTTCGGTGTTTTGGCTTGCCGGAGATAAGACAGATTATCTGCCAGATGCTTTCGGATCTGGGCTTCTGTGAGTGCTGCTTTTCTCATAGGCGTGTCCTACGCAGCAAGCACAGTATCCAGACAGCTTTCTTCCACTTCCGTACGGTTCTCAGCATCGGCAGAGGCAGAGGCAAGCACCGTGTAACGGGCCGCTTCCCGGATATCCCCGCAGACCATGTAGGACTGCACCCAGGAAATCAGCTCCCTCATGCCACAGCAGCCATCTGTAATGAGATTTTCCCGGCAGTAGACAGCCATGGATTTGACAATGCGTGTCATCAGACGTACCGTTTTTGCATCCTTGCATCCGGTAACAGCCATGGCACGTTCTACCTGTGTATCCTCATCCGGTTCATCCAGATCAATCACAAGGTTCATTCGGGAAATGACAGACTGGTTCATCTGTTTACAGCCTGCATAGTCATTGTTTGTGGTGATTACGATGGTCGTATCCGGATGACGGTGGATGGTTTCTCCGTTTGGAAGATATACGCTGTTACAGCGGTCTAAAAGGGAGTTAAGTCCAACCAGTACACCGGGATTAGCAATGACCGTAGGCTCCTGTATCTCAAGAATATACCCATAGCGGATGGCTTCGACTAGAGGCGTATCCACATACTGGAAGTTCTGTCCGGAGGTGTGTTCCTTATAATAGCTGTGCATTTCATCAAAAATCGTATCGATCAGCTTCTGGTAGGTGTCCTCGGCAGAAATTTCTTCATCATAGTTTCCGGTCAGCTTCTGATAGGCACCGGAGGGATCTAACTGGATTTCCTGAAAAGACGGGTACTGCCGCTGAAGCCGGGTGCGTTTTCCGTCCACATCCGGAAGAATCTGACCTAAAAGGTCGAATACCTCTGTATTTGCGGAACAGGTAATGCAGCGGTAAGGAAGGTGAAGTGCGGAAGCAATGGCTTTGGCTCCTTCGGTCTTTCCGGTACCTGCCGGTCCCCGTAAAAGAAAATTCCGCATCGGCTGTGTGGTATCCGTTGTCAGTTTTGCGTGTTCGCAGATCCGTTTGATTTCCGGAGGGATGATGTACCACTCTGCCAATGTCGGAACAGATACCTCCTCTTCCGGAGACAGCCTTCGGGATGCGGTCAGGATAAATTTCCCAACAAAATCATCTCTGGAAATGGCTGCCTGTGCTTTCTTAAATCCACTTCCTGGACGTAACACCTGAAAGTCTCCATGGAGCACTTCGGTTGGTGCATAGACCCCCTTCTGGATATTTAACGGTTTGATCAGCGACAATACGCCGTTTGCCGGAAGGTCAATCTTAACACCACCAGTCGGGAGACCTGATGCATAGCGGGTTCTCCGGTAAATGTTGTCGCAGAGAACGGCTGCTGTTTCCGCAGCGGCGTCCAGATCGGGATAACCGTTGTCCCGGTGCGCTTTTAATTCCTGATACTTTTCATTACACTCTTCATCTGCCAGAAAAACCGGCATCAGTGCGAACAGCAGAGCCGCACCGGACTGTTTGGAGTCTTTAAATTCGTATTTTTCCGGTGTGCTTTCCACATCCGGCGGAGGAGTATAGCAGCCTCCGTAAAACTTTCCGTTTAGCTGGTTGTAGACAACCACCTGAAGATCACCGGTTTTGCTCGGATATTCCGCCACAACAAAATTGTTGGATTGGGTACCGACCGCCCCAAGCTTTTCCGGCGGGGTACTGCCAACCGGGTTTTCCAGCTCCAGATAAGCAAGGACTGCCCGCAGGGTAGCTGCATGAAGCGTGGATTTTTTCCGTGGCTGAGTACAGTATTTGGATGCAATGTCATCAAAGATTGCATGGTCCGTATAATCCTCAAATGGTTCCGGGAGTTTGCGTTTGAACCCCCAGGTTGCTACGATGTTATTTGCCATGATTCGTTCCTCCTTCTTATGAGATCCAGGACAGTTCCAGTGCCTGCCCGGTCTCTTCTGTGGTCAATTCATCTTCAGTAAAAATCTCCGTCAATTCGCCCCAGTAATCTTTGGGCGGGAAATGTTCCAGCTTTCCCCGGACTTCCGGTTCAGTGCCGTTCAGAATATAGACATCTCCCTGCTCGTTGATAAACAGCTTTTCATAGCCCCTTGCCTGTAAGTCACCGACCAATTCCATCAGTAGCGGTTTCCCAATCAGGGAATACCATGATTTGGGATTAACGGCTGGTCTGGAATCCGGATTTCCTTCTGACGGTTCCTTTTTATGTAAGGATTCAATGGTCATCATCTGAAGCGTCAGACTGCCACGGGCATCCATGAGAATTTCCGCAAAATTATAACTTCCGGTATTCCGTGTGCGAATCCGTAATGGTTCCCCATCCAGTATCTGGGAGAGCGGTGGTTCTTTCACAAAATCCCATGTGGCATCCGGGAAGGCTTCCTTGAGCTTTCCGGTAATCTGGAATTTGATCTGTCTCCAGAGAATGGTTTCCAGATCAGGTGTTCCTTCCAGATGACGAGTTCTTTCTGGGCGTTTTCGTAGCTTATGCTCCCTGTTTTTCAGGCGTTCCGTGAAAAGCGGGAGAAGATAACTGAACAGCGTGACTCCGATACCGATCAGGGCAATGCCTGCAATCAGAAGCCGGTTGGCATCCTGTGGTACGAAAAGTGCTGCAAGAAACAGTACAAGCACGACAAACTGTAAGAATTTTTTTCGATTTGATTTTTTCATGAGCTGATTCCTTTCTGATTCATGATTCTTAGACAAGCCCGGAAGCTGGATGGGAAATCGCCGCTTCCGGACATGAAAAAGAGGAACTGCATCATCACAAAGATGATAAATGCAATTCCTCAACATAGGGTTCCTTGAGAGTTAATAGGGCAACTGGGATGCCATCTGTTCCGGCACATTTTGAAAGCCGTCAGTTGGCTGACTGCCCGGCATACCTCCGTAATTTGGCATTCCGGTATAACTGCCCTGCGGCGGGTAGCTGCTCTGTGGCTGACCGGTTCCGTTTGGCGGAGCCTGATACTGTCCGCCATTTGCAGGAGGCGTGTAGGCACCGTTAGCAGGAGCCATTCCCTGCTGTGGATAGCCGCCAGGCATTGCCTGATTCTGGTAGCTGCCATTGGGATTTCCCTGCATTGGGTAGCTGCCATTGCCGGCTGCACCGGGCGTTGCCGCACCACCATTCGGCTGGCTGTTCTGGTTTGCACCCGGATGTCCGGTATTGCTGTCAGAACGGTTGGATGGTACAAAGTGCCAGTCCTTGACATTGATCCTCGGACCGGCATTTGCCTGCCCCGCATTCTTTCCTTTCTGATAAATGAACGGATGAAGCTCCAGATCACCATAGATCATCAGCCCGGTTCCTTTCTTTACGCCTGCTTTTGCTAAGCGTTCTGCAAGGAACTTGTTAAAATAGCACTGATAGTAAATGGTTTCTTCCTTTCCATCCTGGCCTCGCTGTGAAACTGCAATGTCCAGAGAAACATATTCCGTACCGGAATTTTTTCCTTGCTGCATCTCAGGATCTCTTGTGGCCCTCCCTAAAATTGTTAAAATTGCTGACATAAAAATTCTCCTTTCTGCCTCTTTGGGCGTTAAAATAGATTAAAATAAAAAAAGTGCCATTATAGCACCGTATAAAACGGCAGTATAATGACACGATTTTCCAAACTTAAACTGCATATGCTTCTGGATGAATGGTCCAGACTCCCATGACGGGACAGCACAAAAACTTAAATACAAGATTATATTAACACAAGATATAGCATATGTCAAAAGAATTAGAACTATATATAGCATATGTAGACGAGGTGGAAGGATAATATCAAAAGAATTTTGGACATAGTTATAAAAGTGCAATATAATATTGTTTAAATCGGAAAATGGAAGGATGAGAAAAATGGAGCAGAAAAACAGAATTCTGATTGTAGAAGACGATACGGATATCAATAATCTTTTATATACGGCATTACAGAAAGCAGGGTATGAGACGGTACAGGCTTTTTCCGGGACGGAAGCGAGGATGCTGTTCCAGATGGATAAGGCGGGCTTTTCTTTGATTCTATTGGATCTGATGCTTCCGGGAATTTCAGGAGAAGAGGTGCTTGCCCAGATTCGGAAACAGGGCAATACGCCGGTTATTGTCCTGACAGCCAAAGACGGATTGGATGAAAAAATCGGGCTTCTTACCAGTGGGGCAGATGATTACATTACAAAACCGTTTGAGATACAGGAGGTGCTTGCCCGGATTCAGGTTCAGCTCCGCCATATGCAGCAGGAGCCGGAACATAAAAGCGTGTCATATAAAAACCTGGAACTGGACCGTGAGCGCTTTGAAGTCCGGATTGCCGGAGTGCTGCTTCCCAAAATTACAAAGCAGGAATTTGCAATTCTGGAGCTTTTACTGGAGCATCCGAAACAGGTCTTCAGCAAAGAAGAGATTTTTGAATATGCGTGGGATGAACACTATATGGGAGAGACAAAGACACTGGATGTACATATCAGCAATATCCGGAAAAAGATAAAAGCAGTAACGCAGGAGGAATATATTGATACCGTATGGGGAATCGGCTACCGTCTGCATTCTTAATCTTTACTCTTTTTTTACTATTTATTTGCGTTTGATTAGGATTTATCCGATATGATAACAGCAGATAAGAAAAGGAGATGAAAGCATTGAGTGAATTGTTATTAAGTACAAATGGATTGACGAAGCAGTATGGTCATCATAAGGCAGTGGATAAAGTAAACCTTCACATAAAAAAGGGTGCTATCTATGGATTTATCGGACGGAACGGTGCGGGAAAGACGACTTGCCTGAAGATGATCAGTGGACTTGCAAGACCGACAGCCGGAGAGATTGAGATGTTCGGGTGTAAAGGAAAAGAACTGGAGAGGATTCGTTCTCGTGTGGGGTGTCTGATTGAAGCACCGGGGCTGTATGGCAACATGAATGCATATACAAACCTGAAAATAAAATGTGAATTGTTTGGTATTCGGAAAAAGGGATACATCGAAGATATCTTAGAGACGGTCGGACTGGAAGGTGTCGGAAAGAAAAAAACGAAACATTTTTCCCTTGGAATGAAGCAGCGTCTCGGAATCGGGCTGGCACTGGTCGGGGAGCCGGATCTCCTGGTCCTTGATGAACCGATCAATGGGCTTGATCCCCAGGGAATTGCAGAGGTGCGTGATACCATACAGAGACTGCGAGATGAACGGAATATGACGATTTTGATATCCAGTCATATTTTAGAGGAATTATCTAAGATTGCAACGGATTATGGAATTATCCATAATGGAAGTCTTCTGCAGGAGCTGACAAGCGAAGAACTGATGAAACGCTGCAGTGAACGGATTGAAATAGAGTTAATCCATCCGGAGCAGGCAGTCCCGATTCTGGACAGAATGGGATTTACCAACTATCAGGTTACAGATAAGAGCCATATCCATATATTTGAACGATTGAATGAAAGCGCCAATGTCAATATGGAACTGGCAAAAGCAGGAATTTTGGTCAATGGAATTTCCATTACCAGTGAAGAACTGGAAACCTATTTCTTGAATCTGACAGGAGGGAATCAAAATGCTTAATATGATAAAAATGGATCTGTACCGGATGGTCCGGACAAAAAGTATGTATGTGGTATGGATTGTGATGGCGGCAGCTATATTCTTCTCCACATCCATGTCGAAACTGGATATTGATACGATGAACAAGGAAGCGGAACAACAGCAGACAGAAAGCATTGCAGAAACAGTGAAACCAGAAACCATCAATATGGGAATGTCCGTATTCCTGCCGACACAGCCGGGAGAAAAAGTAACGGTCTTTGATCAGGTATATGCAAACCTGCAGGCGAAGTTTGTGGCGTTGTTTCTGGTGATTTTTACAGTGCTGTTTTCCAGTGCAGATATAGGAAGCGGTTATATTAAAAATATCGGCGGGCAGGTAAGGAGCCGGAGAAACCTGATCTTTTCCAAAGCTTCCGTGTTGTTTGTGTATACGACTGTTACCATGCTGCTTTATTTCATCATTCAGATTATTGCACAGCAGATGTACTTCGGATATCTGGAGTGGGGGAATGGAAGCGAGTTGCTGAGATACTTTGGTATTCAGATTTTGCTTCATTATGCACTGGTACTAATCAGTATGGCGATTGCGGTGGTTTTGAACAGCAACGTGTTCAGCATGACGATTGTTATCTGCCTGTGCATGAATACCATGATTGTCTTATACGGAGTGATCAATCATTTGATCCAGAAGGCAGGTGTGGAGAATTTCCAGATTTTGAAATATACAGTGACAGGAAAGATTGCACTTTTATCCATGTCACCGACCAATAAGGAATGCCTGACGGCAGTTGTGATTGCGGCGGCGTTCGGAATCGTGGTTACATTACTGACAGCATGGGTATTCAGAAAGAGAGATATCTAAATGATAAAACTAGGGTTCGTGCTATTGATAGCAGTGATACTGGTACAAGGAATGTTATTTTGGAAATACCAGCGGCAGGTGAAAGACATCTGCCGCCAGTTGTCGTTTCTGATGAAGCACGACAGCAACATGCTGATTACCAGAGAAATGGATTTTGGAGGCATTGGTGAGTTGGCAGATGTTTTAAACGAATGGCTGGAACTGAAGCGAAGGGAAAAGAAGGAATACTTGAAGAAAGAGGAGATGATTTCGGATACATATACAAATCTCTCACATGATATCCGTACTCCTTTGACATCCCTTGACGGATATTTTCAGTTAATGGAAACCTGTGAAGACCAGGAAGAGCAGAGACGGTATATGAAGATCATACAGGAGAGAATCGGCAGCCTGAAAGAAATGCTGGAAGAATTATTTACTTTTACAAAACTTAAAAACGATTCTTTTCATCTGGAAATGTCATCCTGCTGTATCAACAAGATTTTGAAAGATACCATATTTTCCTACTACGATGAATGGACGGGCAGAGGAATTGAACCGGAGATACAGATTACAGATAAACTGCTGTTTATGAACGGAAATGAACAGGGAATCCAGAGAATTTTTCAGAATATCATAAAAAACGGACTGGATCACGGGGAGAAGAAAATCAGTATTTCACTGGAAGAAGTTGAAAACAACATCCGGATACAGATAAAAAATCAAGTATGTCATGTGGAAAAAATAAATGTAGATCAGGTGTTTGAACGGTTTTATAAAGCGGATGAAGCACGCAGTAAGACTTCCAGCGGTCTCGGCTTATCAATTGCGAAAGAGCTGGTACTTCGTATGGATGGGAAAATCAGCGCCCGGATAGAAGGGAATGAGTTCTGTGTGGAGATTGTGTTTCCAAAATAAAAGGAAAAATTTATATTAAAGCAAGTGAAAATGGGGAATGACTTTATATAGGTTTCATGGTAGAATTACAGTAGAAAGAGAAGAGTCACTCAGTCATTTGTTGTATGAAAGGATGAGTATAATGTATAAAGTAGAACTTAAATTTGATACAAGCAAGCTCGCTCCGGAAACGGTAAATCAGATGTGTGAACAGGCAGATCAGATTTTTGAGCAGGAGGATTTAAGCTGTGCAGTCAAAGCCCTTGGAAGCAGGATTTATCTTGACCGGGGACGCAAGCAGGACTATGGAAGATTCTGGGCAGCAATCTTTCAGTTGAAAAACTCCGTAGGAATTGCAGAGAATTTGTTAGAGTGTTTCTGGTATAACGGAACAGAAAAGGAGAACCTGATTACAGACTTTATAAGGAACTAACAGATGGACAGCTTACAGAGGAAAGGCATCAATTTTGACCTGAATACACAAGCACTAAAGGAATATTATCCGAAAGGTGACTGGCATAATGCATATGCGGATGTAAGGGACTTTTTTGAAGCAAACGGATTTGAGCATATTCAGGGATCGGGATATCATTCGGTGGAAGCAATGTCAGAAGCAAAAGCCATGGCAGTTATTTATCAGATGACAAAAGAATTTCCATGGCTCAATTATTGTGTGAATGTGTGTACCATATCAGATGTACCGGAACTGTTTGATATCTCGCATGTATTTGCCAGAGAAGCGGAACGGTTGGAAAAGAAAAATGCATGATTTGACAAATTATTTCCAATATGTTATATTCATCTCAAGCAAAAAAGGGAGTAGCTGAACGCCTTGAAAGAGGTGGTTTTGTAACCGACAACCGGTATCGAGAGATACCCGTAGCAAATGAGATAGCAAGACTTTTATTGTGGCAGAGGTCATGATAGGAGTCTTTTTTTATTATGAAATATAGAAAATCTGCCGCAATAGTCTGCTAAAAAGAAAGAGAGGATAAACGATGAGTAACGAAATGATGAAACGGGAAATGCAGGAAGCAGTACAGGCAGGGGAGCGGGCGCTTCAGAGCCTTTACGCAGCAAGGGATAAGTTGGGAAGTGCGAGAAACTGGGGCATTTTTGATATGCTTGGAGGAGGCTTTATCAGTGACTTTGTGAAGCATTCTAAAATGAATGACGCAGCTGCGTTGATGGAACAGGCGAAAAGCGATATTCAGCGTTTTCAGAGAGAATTAAGAGATGTGCAGGTTTCCTTGGATCTGCGCATGGAAATCGGCAGTTTCCTTTCCTTTGCGGATTTCTTTCTGGACGGGCTGGTGGCAGATTATATGGTGCAGAGCAAGATTGCAGATGCAAGAGAACAGGTGGATGATGCCATCAACCGGATAGAAAAGATACTTGCTGATGTGAAAAATCGGATGAATGGGGAGGTGTAGCATATGGGATGCCTGGGAAATGTGTTGTGGTTTGTGTTTGGCGGCGCAGTCAGTGGGCTGAGCTGGTGTCTGGCAGGTTGTCTCTGGTGTATTACCGTTGTGGGGATTCCGGTGGGGATGCAGTGTTTTAAATTTGCGGCGCTTAGTTTTTTCCCCTTTGGAAAAGAGGTGCAGTATGGTGGCGGAGCTGGTTCGTTCCTTTTGAATATCATCTGGCTGATTGTATCCGGTCTGCCTCTTGCACTGGAGCATCTGGCGTTGGGTACAGCTTTATGTGTGACGATTATCGGAATCCCGTTTGGTTTACAGCAGTTTAAACTGGCGAAACTGGCATTGATGCCGTTTGGTGCGGAGGTGTATTAAGATGCGATTATTTGATAAAAGGACACCGCTTCAGAAGGAGTGGGAAAAGCTGGAAGTACAGGAGCAGAGATTCCTTCAGAAGCGTTCAGAGAAAAGGGAGAGCATTCTGAATCAGAAACTGGAGGAAAAGATACCGCCGAAACTTCAGAAAACATTGGATACCGCTTTTGCGAAGGCATTTGCTCTGATTTTCGAGAAAGGAACCGGGGTTATTGAAAAGACGTATCAGCGGACAAAACTGGAGCAGGATTATCAGGTGCGGCAGTATATGGCGGATGTAAAGCAGAATTCCAAATCCCTCCGCTCTTTTTCTAAAAAGGCAAGAGATACGGGAACAAAGAATTTACTGCTATCCGGTGTGTCTGGAATCGGGATGGGCGTATTGGGAATCGGTCTGCCGGATATTCCGGTATTTACAGGGATGATTTTAAAGAATATTTATGAGACTGCTCTGCAGTATGGATACAGCTATGAAAGCAGGGAAGAAAAATATTTTATCTTATTATTGATCCGGGGAGCAGTATCCTATGGGGATACACTTTGTGAGATTGACGGGAAAGTAAATGAATTTATCAGAAACGGAATACTGCCGGAAGAGTATCAGGATAAGGAGCAGATCGAACAAACGGCGGGAGCTTTGTCAAAAGAGCTTCTGTATATGAAGTTCTTACAGGGAATTCCGGTGGTTGGTGCTGTAGGCGGAGCTTATGATGCAGTCTACATGAAACGGATCACAGAGTATGCAGAGCTGAAATACCGGCACAGGTATCTGGCGGGGCGGAAAAAGGCAGAGAATGGACAATTATGTAAAAGGTGTAAAAGTTATAGAGATATATGATGCCGCAAATAAGGAATTGCTGGTAAAGTATGATGATAAGCATAATATAGACAAGGTTATTTCTGCTTTAAATATAAAATCATGGAAAGAGACAGAAAAAAGCATAGGTATGAACCCTAAATATACCATAAAATTTTATTGCGATACTACGAACCAAGATGAAGAAAAAGATATAAAAGAAATTACCCTTTATGAAAATGGGGAATATGCTACGATTTTTATTACTTCTCCTGGCGGAGTAAAACAAAACTATAAAACGAGCATTGATATTTCTGAATTGGTTATCTAATAATATTTGTGTAATGAGAATGAAAATCTAATTCTTTCAAGTTTAACTAAGACATTCCCGGAGCAAATGCTCATGTACGGTAAGGAAGCAAGCAACCGAAAACAAGAGATAGACCGCCAGCACTACACTATTCCGAACCAAAGACCAAAAGATAAGCATTGTGGGAAAATCTAAACTTTTGGATTTTCCTACAATGCCAACTACGGCGGAATCCCTCCCACTCCTTATATCTTTCTGTATACATTGAATTTGTATTTAGTAAAATGCAGACAACACCACGGATCGGCTTTTGGTTGGACAATTCCAACCAAACACCACAGCAGACAGCAGAAAACATTCTGAACGCTAGGAAGCCGGTATGATTGTTACATATAAGGGGAAGAAAAATTTCTTTTAGGTACTTGCTTTCCTAAAACTGATGTGATACAATGATTTAATCCAGAAAAGGAGTAAAAAATATGCGGCAAGGTATTCTTAAATAAAACTATAATCAAATAGTGGGAACAAAGGATTATGATAGCTCCTTTTGTAGGGGCTTAGTTTTTTGTACCCAATTTAAGAATACTTTTGCCTTATCAATTTTGACATATCCCCAAAAACAGCAATCACAAACAGGTGTATGCTGTATATGTGTATGTCCGCAACTTATAATCCCCAGTGGTAAAAGTATTTTACTGCTGGGGATTTTTATGCCCTTTGGGGCTGTAAAGGGAGGACAATCACATGAAAATAATCAATATTGGAATTCTTGCCCATGTAGACGCTGGAAAGACGACCTTGACGGAGAGCCTGCTATATGCCAGCGGAGCCATTTCAGAACCGGGGAGCGTCGAAAAAGGGACAACGAGGACGGACACCATGTTTTTGGAGCGGCAGCGTGGGATTACCATTCAAGCGGCAGTCACTTCCTTCCAGTGGCACAGATGTAAAGTTAACATTGTGGATACGCCCGGCCACATGGATTTTTTGGCGGAGGTGTACCGCTCTTTGGCTGTTTTAGATGGGGCCATCTTGGTGATCTCCGCTAAAGATGGCGTGCAGGCCCAGACCCGTATTCTGTTCCATGCCCTGCGGAAAATGAACATTCCCACCGTTATCTTTATCAACAAGATCGACCAGGCTGGCGTTGATTTGCAGAGCGTGGTTCAGTCTGTTCGGGATAAGCTCTCCGCCGATATTATCATCAAGCAGACGGTGTCGCTGTCCCCGGAAATAGTCCTGGAGGAAAATACCGACATAGAAGCATGGGATGCGGTCATCGAAAATAACGATGAATTATTGGAAAAGTATATCGCAGGAGAACCAATCAGCCGGGAAAAACTTGCGCGGGAGGAACAGCAGCGGGTTCAAGACGCCTCCCTGTTCCCAGTCTATCATGGCAGCGCCAAAAATGGCCTTGGCATTCAACCGTTGATGGATGCGGTGACAGGGCTGTTCCAACCGATTGGGGAACAGGGGGGCGCCGCCCTATGCGGCAGCGTTTTCAAGGTTGAGTACACCGATTGCGGCCAGCGGCGTGTCTATCTACGGTTATACAGCGGAACGCTGCGCCTGCGGGATACGGTGGCCCTGGCCGGGAGAGAAAAGCTGAAAATCACAGAGATGCGTATTCCATCCAAAGGGGAAATTGTTCGGACAGACACCGCTTATCAGGGTGAAATTGTTATCCTTCCCAGCGACAGCGTGAGGTTAAACGATGTATTAGGGGACCAAACCCGGCTCCCTCGTAAAAGGTGGCGCGAGGACCCCCTCCCCATGCTGCGGACGACGATTGCGCCGAAAACGGCAGCGCAAAGAGAACGGCTGCTGGACGCTCTTACGCAACTTGCGGATACTGACCCGCTTTTGCGTTGCGAAGTGGATTCCATCACCCATGAGATCATTCTTTCTTTTTTGGGCCGGGTGCAGTTGGAGGTTGTTTCCGCTTTGCTGTCGGAAAAATACAAGCTTGAAACAGTGGTAAAGGAACCCTCCGTCATTTATATGGAGCGGCCGCTCAAAGCAGCCAGCCACACCATCCATATCGAGGTGCCGCCCAACCCGTTTTGGGCATCCATAGGACTGTCTGTTACACCACTCTCGCTTGGCTCCGGTGTACAATACGAGAGCCGGGTTTCGCTGGGATACTTGAACCAGAGTTTTCAAAACGCTGTCAGGGATGGTATCCGTTACGGGCTGGAGCAGGGCTTGTTCGGCTGGAACGTAACGGACTGTAAGATTTGCTTTGAATACGGGCTTTATTACAGTCCGGTCAGCACGCCGGCGGACTTCCGCTCATTGGCCCCGATTGTATTGGAACAGGCATTGAAGGAATCGGGGACGCAGCTGCTGGAACCTTATCTCTCCTTCATCCTCTATGCGCCCCAGGAATACCTTTCCAGGGCTTATCATGATGCACCGAAATACTGTGCCACCATCGAAACGGCCCAGGTAAAAAAGGATGAAGTTGTCTTTACTGGCGAGATTCCCGCCCGCTGTATACAGGCATACCGTACTGATCTGGCCTTTTACACCAACGGGCGGAGCGTATGCCTTACAGAGCTGAAAGGATATCAGGCCGCTGTCGGTCAGCCGGTCATCCAGCCCCGCCGTCCAAACAGCCGCCTGGACAAGGTGCGCCATATGTTTCAGAAGGTAATGTAAAGATACATAATCGTCAAGACGGCAACAATCAGAAGTTATGGAGGGTAACAATGGAATATAGTAAGGAAGATTTAATGGAAGCAAAAAAGCAAATTTGGGGAGTGGGAGAGAACATGGGAACAGAGGAAAGTAAAAAAATCTGGGAGGAGAACGCACAATTTTGGGATAATGCAATGGGTGACGAATCTAATGAATTTCACAGAGAGGTAGTGCGTCCCAAAGTAACGGAACTTCTATCTCCTAATCCTGCGGATTACATTTTGGATATTGCGTGTGGCAATGGAAATTATTCTTCGTATCTTGCACAAAGAGGCGCTTCGGTTGTCGCTTTTGATTACAGCAAAAAAATGATAGAATTGGCTAAAAGACGGCAATCACAATATGCAAAACAAATTGAATTTTGTGTGGCGGATGCGACCGATAGAAAAAGTATATTAGAATTAAAAAGAAATCGAGCCTTTACGAAAGCAGTTTCTAATATGGCAATTATGGATATTACGGATATTGAACCACTTCTTATGGCTGTTTATGAACTGTTGCAGGAAAGCGGAATTTTTGTCTTTGCAACGCAACACCCTTGTTTTGTCACGTTGACTGAAAAATATATGACACCGCACAGTTACTATGATATAGCGATTGAAGGGCAACCGAAAGAGCAGATTTATTATCATCGTTCCATACAAGATATTTTTAACCTTTGTTTTAGAGCTGGATTTGTCATTGATGGATTTTATGAAGAATGTTTTAAAACCAACAAAGAAATTCCTATGGTAATGATAGTAAGGCTTAAGAAGGTAAAACGTGATAGCTTAAAATAAATTCAAGTTTGTCGGGTAAATAGCAAACCCAGCCGAGCCAGTCAACGGTCAAGATGAACGGCGCATATGCGCAGCCGTTGACAGCCCCGCCCGCCTTTGCTGGTAGGCAATCAAGGGGCGACAGCAAGAAGTGCCACCGCCCCGCACTATTATTCAGAAAGGGGAATTTCCATGACCGACCAGATAGCCTATCAAGAATATATCCAGCGCAGGTACAACGCCTTTTGCAAGACTGTTATCCGCTGTGCCGCCTTGGACAAGATTTTGAAGCTTAAACGGCAATGGGAACGGCAAGTTTCCCTTGACTATCTGATGAACGAGAAGTTTGTCCAGTTTGCCGCGTCGGAGCCGGACGAGGAATACCCATTTACCGTCTGCGGTCAGACCGTCCTGCTCTGCAACGCCGCCCTTGCCGACGCGATCTCTGTTTTGCCGGAGCAGACGCGGGAAGAAATCCTGCGCTATTACTTTCTGCGCCAGCCGCAGCGCGTGATCGGCGCGTGTATTGGCCGGTCACGCAGCACAGCGGGGCGGCATATCCAGCTTGCCTTGCAGCGGCTACGCGAAGAAATGGGGGTGAGCCGGTATGAGTAGACTTCTCCCCTATGAAACAATCCTCAAAGCCCGTGAGGGCGACCCAGAAGCCGTGAACGCTGTCCTGCTCCACTACGCCGGATATATCCGCTATTTCTCAAAAGTGAACGGGCAGGTCAACGCCGAGGTGGAGGACTATGTAAAGCAGCGGTTAATTGACTGTCAATTCAAGTTCCGGCTTGACGAACCACCGGACAAGTCATAAAAACTGAATACCAGCCGCCACCGACGCGGCCAGCGAAAGCAGTAAGTCTTGAAAAAGATTTACTGCTTTTTTTGTTGTCCGGCTCCGCTCCCGGCCATTTTGCCCCCTGCCGGTTGTAGTAGTAAGCGAGGAGGGAATTTTTCTGCCCTGGTGTTTGGCATTTGGAGCATTTACCCGTAGTAGAGGGCAAAGAGAAAGGATTTCTCCAACACCGGGTAGAAACCACTGCGTCCGGTGTCATTTTAGCGAAAGCGGGCAGGAATGCCCTTTACAGGATTAGTAGTAGCAGAAAAAGAGAAACAAACTTTTGTGGTTGCAGTTTTCCAAAAAAGTGGCGGACGGAAGTGAGAGAAAGTTTGCAGTCACGGAGAGCAAGTTTCTACCACGGTGCCAAAATCCGCAATTCTGCAGTTTTGCCCCTCGCGGGAAACTTGTTGGGGAGTGCCTTCCCCAAACCCTGCTCATGCGCCCTTACGGGCGAGAAAGGAGGTCACACCATGCGAAAGAAATACAACACGCCCCACCGCAGCCGCGTTGTGAAAACCCGGCTGTCCGAAGATGAGTATGCCGACTTCACAGCGCGGCTTGCGCCCTATGGTATCAGCCAGTCCGAATTTCTCCGGCAGGCGATACGGCGGGCGACCATACGCCCGGTTGTCCATGTGTCGTCGGTCAATGACGAGTTGCTTTCCGCTGTCGGGAAGCTGACAGCCGAGTACGGCAGGATCGGCGGCAACCTCAATCAGATTGCCCGGTATCTGAACGAATACGGCGTACCCTACAACACCCTTTCCGGCGAGGTACGCGCCGCCATATCCGACCTTGCCGTCCTCAAGTATGAAGTCCTCAAGAAAGTAGGTGACGCGGTTGGCAACACTCAAGCATATCAACTCTAAAAACGCCGACTACGGAGCCGCCGAGCAATATCTTCTCTTTGAGCATGACGAGTTTACCATGAAGCCCGTCCTTGATGAAACCGGCAGGCTTATCCCCCGCGAGGACTACCGGCTGTCCACGCTGAACTGCGACGGGGAGGATTTTGCCGTTGCGTGTATGCGGGCCAATCTCCGCTATCAGAAAAACCAGCGGCGGGAAGATGTGAAAAGCCACCACTACATCATCAGCTTTGACCCGCGGGACGGGCCGGACAACGGCCTGACCGTAGACCGGGCGCAGGCGTTGGGGGAACAATTCTGTAAAGAGCATTTTCCCGGCCACCAGGCCCTTGTCTGCACCCACCCGGACGGGCATAACCACAGCGGCAACATTCATGTGCATATCGTCATAAACAGCCTGCGGATTGAGGAAGTGCCGTTCCTGCCCTACATGGACAGGCCGGCCGATACGAAAGTCGGCTGCAAGCACCGATGTACCGACGCTGCCCTGCGCTACTTCAAATCCGAAGTCATGGAGATGTGCCACCGGGAGGGGCTTTATCAAATCGACCTCTTGAACGGCAGCAAGAACCGCGTCACCGACCGGGAGTATTGGGCGCAGAAAAAGGGACAGGCCGCGCTGGACAAGCAGAACGCCCCCATGATTGCCGATAGTATCACGCCCCGGCAGACCAAGTTTGAAACGAACAAGGAGAAGCTGCGGCAGACCCTACGGAAAGCCCTTGCCACCGCCGCCAGCTTTGACGAGTTTTCCTCTCTGTTGCTGCAGGAGGGTGTGACCGTCAAGGAGAGCCGGGGGCGGCTTTCCTACCTCACGCCGGACAGGACAAAGCCAATTACCGCCCGGAAGCTGGGCGACGATTTTGACCGCGCCGCTGTCTTTGCCGTTTTAGAGCAAAACGCCGCCAGAGCAGCCGAAGCGCCAGCCAGATCCCCCGATCCCCCACGCACCATAAAAGACCGCTTGCAGGTTGCCAGAGCCGAGATAGCCGCCCCGAAACAGGACGGAGTGCAGCGGCTTGTGGACATTGAGCAGAAAATGGCCGAGGGCAAAGGCCGGGGCTATGAACGCTGGGCGAAGATACACAATCTGAAGCAGGCCGCCAAAACGCTGTCCGTCTACCAGCAATACGGCTTTACTTCCCCGGAGCAGTTAGAAGCCGCCGTTGACACCGCCTATCAGAAAATGCGCCAGACCAGCGGCGAACTGAAAGCACTGGAAACGAAGCTGCAAGGGAAAAAGAAGTTGCAGCGGCAGGTGTTGGCCTACGCCCAGACCAAGGCCGCCCGCGACGGGCTGCGGGCACAGAAATCCGAGAAAGCCCGCGCCGCATACCGGCAGGCCCATGAGAGCGATTTTATCATAGCCGACGCAGCAGCCCGGTATTTCAAGGCGCATGGCATTACCAAGCTGCCCGCCCGGAAAGCGTTGCAGGCCGAGATCGAGCAGCTTATCTCCGAGAAAGACGGCCTGTATAACACCTATCACGAACAGAAACAGCGGTTCAAGGAGTTGCAGACCGTCAAGCGGAACATCGACCAGATTTTGCGCCGGGACGAGCCGCACCGCAGAAAGGAGCAGAGCCATGAGCGATAACCTGCCCCACATGGACTACCGCCAGCACCGGCGGGCGCGGCGGCTGGTACATGAGTGCTGTAACTACGATGAGGGGAACTGCCTGCTATTGGACGACGGGGAGCCTTGCGTGTGCGTCCAGAGCATTTCCTTTTCCCTCATGTGCCACTGGTTCCGTGTGGCTGTCCTGCCCCTTGACGGGGAGCTGGCCGCAGCCCTCTTGTGCCGGGGAAGCCGGAAACGGTGTGCCGTCTGCGGGGCGGCCTTTGTCCCCAAATCCAACCGGGGAAAATACTGCCCCGACTGCGCCGGGCGCATGAAGAAAATCAAAGCCGCCGAGAGAAAGCGGAAACAAAGGCAGAGATGTCACGCTTTAGAGCCTTTCAAACCCGCATAAATCAAGGCTTTTTTCGTGGGTGTCAAAGGGTACGCGATACATTTATCCTTTTCCCCCGGAAACGGCGTTTTAATGCGTGACAATACGCCAAAATCAACCCGAACACAGGGAGGTGATCCTATCGCTGATTATATCAGGGCAGACACGCGGCTGCCCGCCTATCTGCCGTATCCCCGTTTCCTGCTGAAAATGGAGATTTCACAGACCGCCAAGCTGCTGTATTCGCTGCTGTTAGACCGTTCCACCCTCTCCCAGAAAAACAAGTGGCTGGACGACGAGGGCAGGATTTATATTATCTATCCCATCGCGGAGATAGCAGAAATACTGGATAAAGGCAGCACCACCATCAAGGGGGCGCTTAATGAACTGGACACGGCGGGGCTGTTGGAACGGGAACGGGGCGGCTTCTCCGCACCGAACCGGCTTTATGTCAAAGTACCGCCAGTGCCACAGGTACAGTTTTCAGACCAACTGATGGCCGGAAGTCCGCCCCTCATAGAGCCGGAAAACCGTCCTACTGATGGTCAGAAAACCGACCTTATGATGGTCGGAAAACCGTCCCCTAACCAAACTACTATAAACAACCTTACAGAGAGCCAAACAAAGGGAGTGAGTGGGGGGCCGTCCGCGCCCTATGGCCGATATGGAAATATTTTTCTGTCACAGACCGAATACGACGAGTTGCAGGCAGAGTACCCTGACAGGCTGGAACGGTTCATCGAGGAAATGAGCCGCTACCTTGCCGCCAACGGGAAAAGCTACCAGAACTATGCCGCCGCCCTGCGGATATGGGCGGGGAACGACAAAAAGGAAGCCCCTAAAAAGGGCATACCAGACTACTCATGCAAGGAGGGCGAGAGTTTATGAAGAATGAAATCAACGCGGTTTTGGAGAATATGACGACCACCATCCCGGAGCCGGAGGACTACACCGGCGAGGACGGTTTACTGTACTGCGGCAAGTGCCGCAAGCCGAAAGAAGCCTATTTTGCGCCGGATAAGGCCGCTATCTTCGGGCGCGACCGCCACCCGGCAGAGTGCGACTGCCAGAGAACCGCCCGCGAGGAACGGGAAGCCGCCGAAAAGCGGCGCAGACACCTTGACACCGTGGAAGAACTGAAACGCCGGGGCTTTACCGACCCCACCATGCGGGACTGGACTTTCGAGAACGACAACGGCAGGAACCCGCAGACCGGGCTTGCCCGCCGGTATGTGGAGCATTGGGAAGATATGCGGACAGACAATATCGGCTGCCTGTTCTGGGGCGGCGTAGGCACCGGCAAAAGCTACCTTGCAGGCTGTATCGCAAACGCCCTCATGGAGAAAGAAATCCCCGTCCGCATGACGAACTTTGCTCTTATCCTCAATGACCTTGCCGCCAGCTTTGAGGGGCGCAACGAGTACATTTCCCGCCTTTGTCGTTATCCGCTGCTGATCCTTGACGACTTCGGCATGGAACGCGGGACGGAATACGGGCTGGAACAGGTGTTCAATGTGATTGACAGCCGTTACCGCAGCGGCAAGCCGCTGATCGTCACGACCAACCTTACGCTGGACGACCTGCACAACCCGGAGGACACCGCCCATTCCCGGATTTATGACCGCCTGCTTTCCATGTGCGTCCCGGTACGCTTTACCGGCGACAACTTCCGGCAGGAAACCGCCAAGCGGAAAATGGAGAGCATGAAGAAACTGATTACCGACTGAAAGGAGTATTGCCTATGGCAGATAACAAGCAGCACGACACCCGCACCACCCGCCGCCCTGACTGTGTGACGGAAATCCGCATGGGCAATTCCGTCCTTGTCGTGTCCGGCTATTTCAAGAAAGACACCACAACCACAGCCGCCGACAAAATGGCGCGGGTACTGGAAGCGGAAGCCGCTGCTACACAGGAGCCGACTTATCCGGCGTGAACCGGGGCATGGAAAAGCGGCCATGCCAGGGAGCATGACCGCTGGAACGAAAATCGGAAGTGCTTTAGCAATTCTTAATCTCATTCTCTATAAAATAATTTGCAATTTCAAAGACTTTTATTCTTCTCTTTGCCAATGTGATTTGTGATTTATAACGCTCGGAATTATCCTTTGATTCAAATGTTTTTACTGTTTCTCTTAGCTTGTGCAGAGTTGAATCAATTTGCCTTTTGGCCGCGGTTAATTCATCTATTGTATACTTCATGTTTTCTCCTTTAACTTCTGATTTTTTTGTTAAATCAGAGTATACCACGGAGTTATGAACTTTTCTACTGCAAATATGGGACGACAACCCATACCATAAAAATCGGAAAATTGAAAAGCTGTAAAGAAGCAAATTTAACGCTTTTGCCGCTGTACAGCCCCCGCCGTTCCGTGGTACAATGAAACCACGGAATAGTGGGGCTGGCTGTCGGAAACGGAGGATTTTATGTTAAGACAAGCCACCCAAAACCTCATTACCGCCCTTTATCCGAGATTGTCCCACGAGGATGAATTGCAAGGCGAGAGTAATTCCATATCGAACCAAAAAAGGATACTCGAAACCTACGCAAAACAGAACGGCTTTACCAATCTGCGCTGGTACACCGACGACGGTTTTTCCGGCGCGAACTTCCAGCGGCCCGGATTTCAAGCCATGCTTGCGGACATTGAAGCCGGGAAAGTGGGTACGGTCATCGTCAAGGACATGAGCCGGTTAGGGCGAAACTACTTGCAGGTAGGGTTTTACACGGAAATGCTGTTCCCTCAAAAGGGTGTGCGTTTTATCGCTGTCAACGATAATGTGGACAGTGCCAGCGAGGGCATGGACAACGATTTTACCCCGCTGCGAAATCTGTTCAATGAATGGCTGGTGAGAGATACGAGCAAGAAAATCAAGGCAGTGAAAAAGTCAAAAGGCATGAGCGGCAAGCCTGTTACCAGCAAGCCGGTTTACGGCTATGTGATGGACGAGGACGAGAATTTTATTATAGACGAGGAAGCCGCCCCGGTGGTGCAGCAGATTTACCAGCTTTGCCTTGCCGGGAACGGCCCGACCAAGATTGCCCGTATGCTGACGGAGCAGCAAATCCCCACGCCGGGGACGCTGGAATATCAGCGGACAGGCAGCACCCGCCGTTATCACCCAGGCTATGAGTGCAAATGGGCGACCAACACCGTCGTTCATATCCTCGAAAACCGAGAGTACACCGGATGTCTGGTGAACTTCAAAACGGAAAAGCCTTCTTATAAGGTCAAGCACAGCATAGAGAACCCCGTCGAGAAGCAGGCCATTTTCGAGAACCACCATGAGCCGATCATCGACAAGGAAACATGGGAACGGGTGCAGGAGTTACGCAAACAGCGCAAACGCCCGAACCGCTACGATGAAGTGGGGCTGTTCTCCGGGATTTTGTTCTGCGCCGACTGCGGCCATGTGCTGTATCAGCAGCGGTATCAGAACAAAGACCGCAAACAGGACTGCTACATCTGCGGCAGCTACAAGAAGCGCACCCGCAACTGTACGGCGCACTTTATCCGCACCGATCTGTTGACCGCTGGTGTCCTGGCAAATCTCCGGCAAGTGACCGAATACGCAGCCAAGCATGAGAGCCGGTTTGTGAAACTACTTGTCCAGCAGAACGAGATCGGCGGCAAGCGAAAGACCGCCGCAGCCATCAAGCAGCTTGAACAGGCGCAGGAACGCATTTCTGAAATCAGCCGCATTATCAAGCGGCTGTATGAGGACAATGTAAACGGCAAAATCAGCGATGAGCGTTTCATGGAACTGTCGGCTGACTACGAAGCCGAGCAAGCGGAGCTGAAAAAGAGAGCCGCCGCCCTGCAAGCCGAACTGGACAAGTCACAGGCAGCTACCGTCAACGCCGAGAAATTTATGGGCATTGTCCGCAAGCACCTTGCCTTTGAAGAACTGACCCCCACTCTCTTGCGGGAAATGATCGAGAAAATTGTGGTGCATGAGTGCAGCTATGATGAGAACGGCACCCGCAGGCAGGACATTGAGATTTATTACAGCTTTGTCGGCAAGATTGACTTGCCCGAATAACCGCCCGACCTATCCGACACAATGGCCAAGTGTCGGATAGGAACGGCAAAATTTTTTGCACTTCTATTGCTTCTTTATCACACATAAGCAAATGCTCATGGCATTGAAGCGGATACAAACACTATTGTTTGATAGAAATAAGAGAGGTTATTTATAATAAAATGAGCCGCCAGAACTGTAGGGGTGATGCAGTACGGGCGGCTCATTTTCTATCTAAACGGATGTATCCGGAAGTTCCGGCAGTTGATCGGTGAGTTCTTCATATCCGAGAATATCTCCGGCACATGGCATCGATTGCCCTGTTCCCTGCTGTGGTTTCCGGAAGTACAGCCGATACCGATGTCCCTCTAGGAGTTTGATATTCTTTTCCAGTGAGAAGGCGTATTCCTTTCCGTTATCACTGGCAAACCAATATTGCTGGTTTTTCCCGAAGAGTGTCTGTTCCCGTTTCGTGCAGCTTACGTCCAGTGACAGATAAGCATGTGTATGGATCAGGTGGTAGAAACTGAGTGCACGCAAGATGCTGCAGATTCCGATGAGGAGGCTCATGAGGATAAAGAGCCGGTCATGGGTGGCGATCCCGAAGATGCACCCAAAAAGTACACAGAAAAAGCCGATTGCACTGATGGCAACCAGCTTTGTGAAAAATGGTTTTGGCATAAGGTTCCTTCCTTTAACATGTATGAAATGTGATTTGTTTATTCAGGTACAAATTAGCAATAGCCTGCAGCACTGGATACTGGGTATGGTGAATCTGGACATCATCCACAAGTGTTTGGTAAGTTGTCTCCGGTTCTGTGTATAACTCATCCATAATATCCGATTCGTTGTGGATTACTTTTTCCTGCTCCATACTTGTGACAAGCTCAGCGGTCGTGAGGGATACCTTATCAGCCAGCTTCAGAATGGTATCTTCCATCGGTGAAGAGGGTTTCTTCTTTAAATATCTGCCAAACTCTTTTGCACCAATAGTTCCTTCCAGATAAAGCTGAACGCAGCCAAAGAGCCGGATGGGAAAGGTATCCTTCAAGGGAATAATGGTCAGACTGCCGAGAAGGCGATATAAGGCATCCACCCCTGTCAGTCCAATTCCGCTTACAACCAGACCGCGTAAGGAAAGTCGGTTCAGATAGTGTTGGAAGGATAAGCCTTTCGGACCTTCTTTCTGTATCTGGCGCAGGGTATAGGCATCCTGGAGTTCATGGAGCGTCAGAATCTGGAAGGCAAGACAGCTCCAGAGCAGCAGCTCGTCATCCGATAGTCCATATTCTTGTCCATCGTTGATTACAAGAGGAATGGATTTTCCGCCTGTCGTTTTTTGAAATTTTAAGGTTCCGACAGCAGTATAAAGTGTCAGCATAAAAGTTCCCTCCTTCAAGGTTAAGTCAGAAGTGCATAGAGTGCATCATCCTGCTGTAATAGTTTCCGTGCTTTGCTCTGCCATGCCCGTACACGATTGGCTGGTACTTGGTAGTGTTTTGCCAAGTCAAAGCTGGTATATCCCTGCTGTTGCAGATAGAGGGCTACAATTCCCTTCTGAATAGTTGAGGACTGTCCGGTGCCAAGCTGGGTTAAATGCTCAAGAAGCAAGGTCTGGTTTGTGTCCTTTTCCGGGTGAGTTGTTTGTGTATCCTCGTAGGAAAACAAATCACGATAATGGAGATGTTCATCTTCAGATGATGCTTCGTCCAGAGAACAGAGCATGGAGCGGTCACGGGCAATTTTCCGCCAGTAGTCAAAGATGGCATGACGGATGATAGTTTTGGCATAAGGCTGGAATGATCTTCCTTCCTCAAATCCGACAGCCGACCGGCACAAAGCCAGATATCCAATCTGACATAATTCCTGTTGTTCTTCCTCAGTTACATAGGCAGCGGTGCGGGTCATGGAACGAATCATGATCGGAACCAGATCCATGGATTTTTCCACCAGTTGTTTTTGCTTTTTATTTAGTGGTAAGGTCATCATCAATCACCGCCTTTCAGCTGGCTGCCCGGAGGCGGAAGGGAATATGGTTGTTCTTTAAAACATCTGCGGATTCCCGAATGAGCTGGTCGCACATATAGTTGCTGAACTGTCCGATGTGAGCCTGCTTATCTGTCAGACAGAACTTATCTGCCACCCAGCGATATGCTTCCGGTTTGGAAAGGATGCCCTGTTGCCAGATCTGATCGAAAATTCGATGTGCCTGAATCCGCTTTTGACGAAGCTCCCGGTTGGCGAGCGTTCCTTTTGGTATCTTGGTTCCCGGATGTACCCCGACATAGGAATTGCAGGATGGATAGTGGGAGCAGACATAAACCTGTCCGCCATGAGAATGCGTTCCATATACAAAGGATGCATCTCTTAATATTGCTGTTCCGCCGCAGTAAGGGCAGCGGATGATTTTTGGTTTCTTCATCTGTTTTCACCTCGCTTGTACATACACGATACGTAACGTGTACGTGAATAACCAGTACGTACTGTATACTTATATTGTAAGTAAGCAGGTGATGAATTCCCATAGGACGCAAGCGGATACTGATCCCAGATTCGGACTAAATGGCACGAATCCCCATTTTTCAGATGCCGGGATAGAAAATTGCTCGGATGAGCGGGAATAAGCCGCTGTCTGTGAAACGTGGATAATTAACCGGTGTAAAGATGAACTTCTCACAGAAAATCCGTAGCAGGAATAAGCTGATCAGTACCAGACAGAGCAGGTAAGTGTTCCTGCGCCTTCTGGTCCATGGCTTTTTCGGACGGAATTTCACATACAGGACAAAAATCATGGGAATAAATATCAGGTTCGTAAAGACCTGATCGATACATTGGATGATTGAAATTACGTTTAACATAGGCAGTGCCTCCTTTCTTTACATATCCTGTACGTATAAGAGCCTGAAAGTGCAACTTTTTGTTACCAGTCATATTGCTGGTTCTCCTGAAGCCGGAGCAGTGCCGGAATGGGACATGGCTTTAAAGGCAGCTTCTGAGCGGCCAGATAGGGCAGATAAAGCTCTGTAAAAGCAGCAATGCTCATGCTTCCGGTACATTCGGTTGGCTCCGGTATCCGGGGAAACAAAAGCGCTGCATCTGAAAGAGGGAGGATGCAGGGGCTTCCCGTTTCATCCGGATGGAATAAAAAGCCAGAGTTCTCACAGCTTTCCTGTGCGTTACAAGTGCGGCACCAGACGTAGATACAGGAGTGCCAGTTCCCTTCACAGAGGTTCAGAAAATGACGGATGTGCTTGGCATCTGTCTTGCAGTGGGGGTGTTTCATATTCATCACCTACTAAAGAAGCAGGCAGTTCCATGTGGGAGCTGCCTGCAGGAGTCTTCGTTATGAGTTACTGATGTTTCTTTTTGCGTTTGAAGTAAACGATGCCCAGGACACTTGCACCTGCAAGTGCAGCTATGGCGATTCCGGCATACAGGAGAAGCGGCGTCTCATCGCCGGTCTTTACAGGCGGAGCTACCGGAGGCGTCTCCGGTTCTTTCGGAAGCTCCGTCATGTGTACGGTCTGACCTTCATCCTTCAGATCCTCATGGGAAGCAATCTCATGCTCGGTTTTTCCGTCTGTATAGTAGAGCTTTTCAAAGACAACCACATCCTGTCCGGCAAGAGCAGAAGCGTCGAAGGTAAAGGTAACTTCCACAGAGCCGCCAGCTTTTTTTGCTTTAAATTCTGCCTGAGCGGTAACTGGTTTTCCGTCTTTTAACAAAGCCTCTCCGGTTTCCTTATTCATCAGGGTTCCGATGACTTTGTACTCAGATCCAGGCATCAGACCATGATAAGTGACCGTATCTACGATAGTCGCTTCCTTGGAAGCAGAGACATCCTGATCCCCGTCACTGCCGTCTTTGGCTGTGGTTTTGATTTCCGGGAAGTAGATGGTCTGGTTGGCATCTTTGATGTCCGCATGTACCGCTACTTCGTGATCTTCAAAAGTCATTGTTTCAAATGCCACGAGCGTTTTTCCGGAAAGTGCAGAGGCATCAAAGGTAAAGGAAAGCTCTACGCTGCCGTTAGCTTCTTCCGGAGTGAAACTTGTTTCTGCAGTCACAGCTTTGCCATCCACATCGAAAGGTTTTTCGGTTTCCGCATCCATGAGTGTTCCTGTCAGCTTGTACTCTTTGCCTGGGATCAGGTTTTTGTATTCCACAAGGTCTGTAAGCGTCAGTTCTTTTTCCGGTTTTGCATAGTGTGTGCCGGAAGCAGCATCTGTTGCAGTGGTTTTGATTTCCGGGAAGTAAATAGTCTGTCCTTCATCCGCAATGTCTGTGTGTACGGCAACTTCCTTGTCTTTGTAAGCCAGGGATTCAAAGACAACTACTGTTTTCCCTTTTAAGGAGCTGGCATCAAAGGTAAAGGTAACATCTACCGTACCAGCGGATTCTTTTGGCTTGAAGGATGCTTTTGCTGTCACCGGTTTTCCGTCTGCTTCGACTGGTTTCTTTGTTTCTTTATCTATCAGAGTTCCAGTCACTTCATATTTCTGGTTAGGAACCAGCCCCTTAAAGGAAACCGTATCCACCAGCGTGATTTCTTCCTTTGCACAGGAAATATTGGAGTTCGTGTCCGCATCTTTCGCAGTAGTCTTGATTTCCGGGAAATAGATGGTCTGGTCTTCATCGTTGATGTCGGTATGGACTGCAAGCTGCATCTCATCCTGATATAATTCCTCGAAGACAACGGTTGTTTTTCCCTTTAAGGAAGTTGCATCAAAGGTAAAGGTTACTTTGACGGAGCCGGAGGATTTCTTTGCAGTAAATTCAGTTTCAGAAATCACCGGTTTTTCATCCACAAGGATTGGTTCCCCGGTTTTTTTATCCATTAAGGTTCCAGTCAGTTTGTATTTCTGGCCCTTTTTCAGTCCTTCGTATTCCACAACGTCTTCAATGGTCACTTCTTTTGCCGGCTGGCTCATGTGTGTACCGGTCTCGGCATCCAGAGCAGTCGTGCCGATCTCAATGGCATCATCGGTCAGAGTTCCAACCTGTATCAGAACAGAATCCTTATAAACCTTGACTTCAAAGGTTAAAAGATCCATGCCTTTGTTGGAATCACAACGCTGTTCCGCCAGAGTGTAAGTATCGTAAATGAGAGCGCCTTTGGAATCATCCGGTTTGGAGGTGCCGAACCAGATGCCGTCTTCCGAAGACTCACCCCGGTTGGTATTTGCGGTATGTTTGTTCCATTTGGAGGAAGTGCTGGCATAACCGTTGGCATCTGTCACAATCACATGGCTTTCGCCTGTTGTTTTGGAAGTGATCTTAAATGGCACATTTGCCAGACGGTTCTGGCTGCCGTCAGCAATCTTGACAAATTCCAGATCCCCGCGGATGACCTGATTGGAGATGGAATTGTCTTTTGCAGTCAGTTCCACGATTTTTCCCTGTTCTGTGATGTCAAATTCTACAGAGATCTTTCCGCTGTTCAGATAACCGGAAGGTGCAGTTGTTTCATCCACACGGTAATGTCCGAATGGGAGAGCATCTTTTGCAGTTGCAGCAGAACCGGATTTATCGGCAGTAAGTGTAAGGACAACCTGATCTTTCGTGTAGGATGTTCCGTCTACTAATACCGGATTTTCATTTAACGTAGTGATCGCAAAGACAGTACCTTCCAAAGTGGCAGAACCCTGCGGTTTTGCTTCTCCGGTCTCGCTGTCACGTTTCTGGATCTTCACTCCGCCACGGATGACAGATTCTTCTATGGTAGAAGACTGGTATACCGAAACCATTTCCTGCTTACCGTCACCTGTAATTTTCTGTACGAAGACAGTTGGATTGAGCTGGTATCCGGCAGGGGCTTTGCTTTCCTGTACCGTTATGGTACCGAGCGGAAGACAGACGGTCTTGCCATCACTGGTATAGTAAAAGGCATCGCCGCTTACAAAGGAATCTTTGGTAAAATGCATCTTTCCGGAAACATCTGTTTTTAATACCCAGGTACGTGCCGGTTTCTTTCCAGCTTCCGCAGGATCACTGTCAGACTGCTCGGTATAGAACTTGACTGTAAATTCTGCGTTTGCAAGGGAAGCTGCTCCCTGTGGGGAGGCTTTCTTTGTTTCGGCATCCAGCTTTTCAAGCACCAGATTCATGGGATTATTCTGCGGAATATCTGTTACGTTTGCAGCAGAAGTCTGTTCTGCTTTTACGGTGACTTTGTGAGCTTTGGTGTCTACAATGTAGCCTTTGGAAGCAGAGAGCTCTTTTATGGTATAATCGCCTTCCTCCAGTTCGCCGGATCTGGCATACCCGTTTTCATCAGTGGTCAGTTTCTGGATGAGCTTCTCACCCTGATAGATCCCATACACAGCACCCTTTAAGCTGTAATTCGGATTCCCGTCCGATACGCTTCCGTTGGCAGAAGATTTTTTCAGTTCGATCCAGCCGTTTGGAACCTGATACCAGCTTCCGGCAATGGTCTGGCTGCCCTGTCCCGGAACGATGAATGCCCGGAAGCCTTCCGGCGGGTTCGGAAGTCCCTGAATGGCACTGGCTACTTCCAGTGCTTTATCAATATAGGACTGCGGGGCGCCATGGAAAGCTCCGGTGTCAGCGGAATTACCGGCATAGATGTAAGCGACAACCAGATGTCCGATGACATAGCTGTTATCATCACTCCAGCCACTGAAATATTTATCCTTGACGACTTTATCGTAGCCGTAACCGCCGTTTAAGTAGTAGAGCGCTTTTCTGAGCGGGGAGTTCTGGCTTAAAAGGTCATAGGAATAGGAACCAGAGGAAGGTGTTTTCTTCAGTGGTTCCACGCAGTAGGCAGTATTGCTCCCGTCAAAGCTCATGCGGGAGGTAAAATAGCTGCCGTAAGGGATATTGGCACCTGCCTTATAGCTGATGGTGCCGTCGGCTGCATGAACCGGAAAACTGCCGGAAAACAATGCGCCGACTGCGACAAGGACTGCCAGCAGCATAGCCAGCGTCCGTCTGGTATAGGATTTGTATGTCTGTAACATAAGTCTCCTCCTTCTTGAAGTTCAAATGAAAAGGGCAGCGTCAGTGCTGCCAAAAGTTACACAGCCTGTTTCTTCTGTTTCGCAAGGATTTCCAGAAGCTCCTGCCGATCTGTGGTAATCAGCTCCTTTTCCAGATTGGAAGCCTTAAATTCCACAGTGATGTTATTGTTGTTGGTTGAGATCAGACCGTTGCCCCGCTGGAAATGGGTGATGTTCATTACTTCTGTTTCCGATAGATGCAGGATAGTCTTCACCCGCTGTGCCTCTTCATCCTCCATGTTCAGGATAATCTTGGTCTTGCAGTTATTGATGATACCCTTGCCGTACTTCCCGTCATCCAGAGCAAAGAAGTCGTTTAAATCCTGTGTGGCAAAGATGCCGGCTCCGGAGTAAGCACGGATGATCTTGGCAATCTCCAGTACGAATTCCGCTGCAAGCCGGTTGCTGGATGCACCGATGAGCTGCCAGACCTCATCGACAAAGATGGCTTTCTCTTCGGTACGGTTTTCCTTCGCTTTATCCCAGACATAATCCAGGGCAACGAACATGCCGACCGTTAAAAGATCGCTGGAACCGGTCAGTTCGGAGATATCCAGTACCGTATATTTATTGGTCAGGTCCACATTGGTCTGCTGGTTAAAGGAAGAAGCAGAACCGTGAACCAGGCGGTTCAGGATATGAGCCAGACGTTTGGTATCCTCGCTTTCCAGCAGGACATTGTAGACATCCTCCAGAATGGGCATCTTTTTGTACTGCTCCGGATGCTGCGGATCTGTCAGGGATTCATTTTTATGTGTAATCCCTTTTCTGGCATAGGTTTTGATTAGGGCTTCATCCAGAAGCTGCTTCTCCTCATGGGACATATCCGGGATCAGCAGACTGAAGAAGATGTGAAGCCTTTGGATCTTGCCTGCCAGTGCGGAGGCATCCAGTGTCGGTCCGTCCAGCAGTTCATTTACAGAATTGTCTACCTTCCGGATTTCCATGATGTTGATACAGTTCTTACTGGCAGGAGAGATCTGGATAAATTCTCCGCCGACATTCCTTGCAGCCCGGTAAAATTCGTGTCCCTTTAGCGGAGCGATGATGAACACCTGGATGCCTTTTCTTCGCATCCTTAGTGCCATGGTCTGCATGGTGAAGGTCTTTCCTGCTCCCGAACAGCCTAAGATACAGATGTTGCTGTTCTTGTACTGCCTGGAATCAAAGATATCCGCAATGACCAGGGAATTGTTATGCTTGTTTACCCCAAAGAGGATTCCGTTATCATCGCAGATACTGTAGCTGACGAAGGGATAGCAGCTTGCCGCCCCGGAAGTCAGTACGTTCCGCTTGGACAGCTTAAAAAGCTTCTTGTCCAGATTTGCCAGCGGCAGAGAGGATAAAAATCCCTGCTCCTGTAAAAAGTAGCAGGAGTGTAAGTTCATATCCTGCGAGATCAGGAGCTTTTTCATTTCCTGAATCCGCCACTGCAGTTCTTCCAACGTGGAAGCAGTAATGGTGATGAGAAGATTCATGTAATAGAAATCTTCGTTGTTGGCAAGTCCCTGCTTCAGAAAATATCCGGAGCGGATGGCAGAATCCAGATCGTCATAATCAGTGTTGGTATCGGACGCATCCTTTAATTTGGAACGGTTGATACGGATCTGCTGACCGAGACGCTGCTGAATCTTGTCCTTTGGCTGTTTCTGGAGAAAGAAATCAATATCAATCCCTTCCCCGGCATTGACAAGGAGTGACAGCCATCCGGGAGTTACCCGGTTTTTGTAGCCGTCAGACGGCACAAGCAGGTAGGAATGGTAAAGCCCATTGATCTGCACATAATGGGAGTGCTTGAAATCCACACTTTCCGGTGCGAGAAACTCGTTGATCCGGATGTGATCCAGTTCCTCCATGCGATTTTCCTTTGTATAGGCGGACAGTACAGTGCTGATCCGGTTCGAAAGCGGAACCTCCGTACAAAGGGTACGGTTTAAAAGGGTGTAGAGAACATCCGTAGTAAATTCATCCTCATTGTCATGGGAGACCACTTCATTCCCGCACTGGTATAGAAAGGTTTTGGCGGTCTGGGAGGCTGTCTCAAGAGCAGCAAGGATTTCCCGTTCCTCTTCCTTTCGGTTTGCGTTGAATGGTTCATATTCAAAGATCAGAAAGAACCGTCTGGATACTGCTTCTCTGGAACTTAAGTTCTGGACAAACTGGATGTAGTCACGCTGCAGTTCCTGACAGTGGGGATCGGTTTCCCGCTCCAGCTCCAGCTGGGACTGCTCCAGATGCTTATTGATGTCTGCTTTTTTGGAGATCATCTTGATCTGGAGTTTGACAGGGCTGATCTTTAAGTAACTGATAAAGCTGTAGATAATGCCCTGCTGTTCCCTGGCACTTCGAAGCAGAAAGTTGATTGGTTCAATCTCCAGGATCTTCACGTACCGTCCGTCTGTGGTATAGACGATTCCGTTTGCGATTTTTTCCACCGGAAGATAATCCTCCAAGGTCTGGTCTTTCTTTCGCTTTTTCCGGGAAACGGGTTTTGACGTGGCAGATGAGGTGTCCTCCTTGGAAACCACCTTTTTTTTCTGCTCTTTTTTTGCAGCCCGCTTTTCGGAAACTGCCCGTTTTTCTTCCTCCTTTCGTCTCCGGGCTTCCGTTTTTTTCTGTATTTTTATCTGTTTCGCCGCCTCTTTTTTCTGTCGGCTGGCTTCTTTCTGCTCCCACTTCAGATAACGGATATCTTCCTTTGCCTGTTTTTTGATGCCCCGCTTGGTGGAGGTATCAAACTGCCGGTGTTCTTTTTTTTTACTTTTTGGCGGAGCTGGTGCGTCCGGTTCAGACTGTGGGGGAGCCGATGCCATTACTTTGGAAGGCTCTGCCATTTTTTCTGCTTTCCGGTGTTTCTTTGTCTTTGGCTCTTTGAAACGTGGTTTCCTGCGTGGCTTTCCTTCCGGAAGACTGTCGGACCTCCAGATTACCCTGCGGTTCACTACAAAACGCAGGGCATTCATCAAAAAGGCAGTGATGCTCTCCCCGCCGATTCCAATCAGGGCTACCATTGCCGCTGGAAGTGCGGTCATGCAGAGAATGATGATGCGGGCAGTCAGGGACAGCGGCAGGTGGAAAACAGGGATACCGATTGCCAGGGAAAGAACAATGCTTTCTATGGCATTGCGGATGTCAAAAGTTCCGTTTAGGATCTTGCCTTTCTCAATGAAGTTGGAAGGGATAAAGGAAACCGGTGTTTCTTCTGGCTGTGTCATGGCTGCACCTCCTTTTTCGTATCTTTCGCATCTTCGGAAGGCACAGAGGCACTGCCGGATTCTGTGTCCGGAGCTTCCGGGCTGTCAGAAGTATCCGGATACCCGCCTTCCTGCAGGTGTTCAATGTCCTGCGAAGTCAGGGACGGCAGGGAATCATCGGTTTGCTTTTCGTAAACAGTCGTATCTGCAGAGACCTGTACCCCGTCTTCTCCAAATAAAAACACACCCGTCGGGGTGTGGTAGGTAACCGGAAGCGTATCCTGATCGGAAAGTGAAAACATCAGGCAGACGGTTGTTTCGGTAGGGTAGCTGGTTTTTTCCGGCAGGAAGGTGATGCTTGTCTGTTCTTTTTTGACATACTCTTTTAGGTAGACAGGAAACTGCCCTTTGAGAGAAGCAATCTGGCTGTCGGAGAAAAATGCTTTTAAAGCATCAAAATCCAGATATTCCGGCATGGGGGTATCAGAATTTGTTTCTGTTGTTTCCTTTGCCGGTTCCCTGCCTTTGTTTCCGGAAGCTTCTTTTTTCTGGCTTTTCCAGAAACTGGGGAGAACCAGTCCGGCAAGCAGCAGAAACAGCATCAGAAAAATGGAAAGAATCACTTTTGTTCTGTTCATAATGGCTCCTTTATTTTTTGTCGAAGATCCAGTAGGCATTTGCCGTAGCATGGATTTCCGACATCATATCAAATTCACGGTTAATATAGTTCTTTGCGTCACTGTCATTGGGATCATTGACCAGTACCTTGCCGTTTGCCGTAACACCTCGGAGTACGATGAAGTGTCCGCCGCTGGTGAAAAGTCCTGCCCGCTGAGAGGAGATGACCGGACAGCCTTCGGAGAGTGCCTGAAGTACCGTATTGGCATTGCTGGTCTGTGTGACGCTGCCACAGCCGAAATGACTGGCTGCAGCCTGAAAGTAGCTCCAGTAGGTTCCAACTCCCGGCTTGTAATAGGAATTCCCGCACCATGCCACCGCATCCGGAGGGGTAATGGTATTCCCGGTCAGGTAGCTGGCGATCATGGCAAAGCTGGTAGGCCCGCAGCCGGAAGATGCGATGGAGCCGCCGCCATAAGGAATGTTCCCGTAATCGGTCTGGAGATAGTGCGGAATCTGCATTCCGTTTGCCGGATAGCTTCCGCCGGTATTGGTAATCTGATAATACCGGAGAACATGCTCCACATATTCCTTGTCCCCATACCGGTCATAATGCCAGTTCGGACGGGCACACATCATATCCGAATAAGCAATGGCGTTTTCTTTGGTATAACCGCCGTCACGTTCCATTGCCCAGTCGATATAGCCGGAGCCGTAATTGTAACCCTGAAGCGCCAGCTTGATGCGGTCCAGGTCGGTAGGTCCGGTACATCCTGCTTTATCCAGTGCATACTTTAATTCCTGAATCCCACATTCGATGGAATAAGCAGGATCGGTGATGCCGTTGGGGACATGGGGGTATTTCTTATTAAAGCCGCCTTCTGCCGCCTGCATGGGATCGCTTCCACGCCCGCCGCTTTCCTGCATCATGACTGCCATGAGGAGTTCCACATAAGCTTCCATGCCGTATTTCTGTGCGACCTGCTGGATGGTAGCCCGGTAAGCCAGCACCTCATCGCTGACACCTACCGCCATGGCAAGACCGGAAGCGGAGCCGCCAAAGAACATGGTCAGGTTTTCCACATAACTGTCTGCCGTTTTTTTCTGCTTATCGGTCAGATGAAAGACGTGATCTGCAAAGTAGGCATCTCCGGCATAGCTGACCGTGTAGGTATGGCGGGTAAAAGTAACCTTTCTGGGTGGTGCATTTTCCTCTTCCGCCGGAACTTCCACCGTGGCCGTTTCTGAAGTAACGTCATAAGAAAAAAGCCCGTCCTCGTTTTCCCGGATCAGGCTTTTGAGTTTGCTGATATTTATATTTTTATAGTCATCCTGGCTGGCACAAAACTGTGCGATGAGCTGGTTCGCATTTACGATGATACTGGAAGCGTAAGGATCGCTGATAGAGGCAGTATCTCCTTCCGGGAGTCTGGCAATTTCCGCATTGATCTTAGCAAGCAGTGCATCATGGCTTTCCTGAAGCACCTCCACGATTGCCTGATTGGAAGCCCGGATATTTTCACTGATTACCGTGTTGCTGGTCAGTGCTCCGGTATTTTCAGAGAGGTCTCCGAAGACGAGTCCCGGAAGCATGACAAGGAACAGAATGGGAAGCATCAGTACACCGCCGACGGCTGCTCCAGTTTTCGCAAGGGTGCGCCTGTGCCGGAATACTGTACCGATGACAGCAAGAGGACTGCCCATCAAGGCTGTTTTTGGCATGTTACATACGCTCCTTTCGCTGTGGGGCTGGCGGCAGTTTCTGGACAATGGATTCATTGTAGGCTACTTTGCCGCTGCCGGAAGTATATGGTGTTTTTTCGACCGTATCCTGTGCATACTGCTTGTACCAGGTGGAACCATCCACGGACTGTACCGTAGAGTAGGAGCCCTGAGTAGGAGCTGCATACTGGTCGGCATGGTACAGGGCAAAATCCCGGTTTCCGGAGCTTCCGGTTTCGGTACCGGTGATCCTTCCGCCACCGATTTCTACATTATCATAGGAAGAACCGCCGCCCGGATTGATGCCCATATAGGAAGTAAAGGCTTTCTGTGCGTCTGCTCCCTTGATGGAACCTACCTGACCGTAATTTCCCTGTGCAATGTTGCTGATGACCTGATTGGCAAAGTCTCCGCCTTTGTTCAGGGATGACTGGTAGAGCATGTTTCCGATACTGCTGTGTTCGGTATAACCGGTTGCGGAATTGACCGCTTCTCTTTGTACCTGTCTTCCCACTGCCCCGGCAAGCCCGCCGGATAGGAAGCTTCCTGCGACAGCCGCACTTCCGGGAGAAGAGGCTTTGTGGTAGCCGCCACCACCATGGGAACGCATGGAACCGGTCAGGCTCCGTCCTGCAATCAGAAGTTCAGCCATCATGTTTCCTCCGGTATTGCCGACATTGATGCCAAGCGATGCCAGAAAAGAATCAATTTTCTGGGATACCTTTAAAAAGGCAATGGCACACAGGAACCAGACGAAGACATTTCCGGTTACCGCTTCCTTTCCCTGACTGGCAACTGCCGCTTCCACGTCTGCTTCCGTAAGCTCCGCTGCAAAGACCGGCATGGAGCAAAACAGTACCAGACAGGCAGTTAGTACCAGGAATGGTATGAGTTTCTTTCTAAGTTTCATTTTGGTCCTCCTTTCTTATAGGGATAACGGATTGGCAAGGAAGGTGCCGACCATAGAAGTAAACAGCCGCAGGCACCACGCATTCATCAGAAGCAAAAAGAACTGGCCGCCAAGCATCCGGCACCAGCTTTTGAAGATATTTCCGGTTGACTGGCTGGCACCCATGGAAAAAGCTGCCGGGGCTGTGTAGACCAGTACCCCCAGAAGAATATAGCGTTCTGCCGCTTCAAAGAGCAGTTTGATGTAGTTCCACGCCAGAATCAGTACCAGAATCAGTGCAATGATGGCTACCGCCCCATTTGCACAGACTCCCAGGATGACTGTGACTACGGAGTTAAAATCCGCAAATTTTAAAGGCGGCAGGTCTTCCGTCAGAATCCAGTTGTACGGTGTTCCTGAAATCTTCAGGAGCAGATCCACAATATCTTTCGCATAGAAGGTGAGAAAGATAAAGAGGAAGGAACGGATGGACAGCTTAATGGGATCTTCCGCTTCGATACCGGCTCCCATAAAGTAATTTTTAAAGAGCTGCCATACCCAGTTTAAGAGGATCAGCCCGATGCCCAGTGCCAGAAAGACCTGATACATGGTCTCGGCAGCAGGAAAGTAGCGAAGAAACGTATCCATGGAACAGCCCAGAGCACCGAGGACTGAAGTGGTGATCAGATCCAGAATGTTCATGACCTGTTCGGCAATCCATTCCACGATTCCGTCAAGTATTCCCATAGTGGCATCTCCTTTCGTCTATCCGTTCCATTTTCCGCCTGCAAAGAACGGGGTGATGTAAGCCATGATAAAGCCAAGCCCGTTTAAGATCGCCCAGGTAATGACGATACGCTTGAGCCATGCACGTGATTCGTCCACGGTTTTTCCGCTTTTGGAAAAATTCATCATCAGAAGGGCAACCGATGCCGTTACGACTGCAGCAATGGTGGAAATGAGGATAATCTGGTTATAGACATCCTTCATGATCTCATTGGCTTTGGTCCAGATGGTAGCGGCAAAAACCGGCTGTGTGTATCCGCAGAGGACTGTGACAGCCAGAAATGCAGCATACAGGCATCTGCCATAATTGACATGCCGTTTTGTGTCCGGCGGAGCGTTTTTCAGTTTGTGTTTCACGTAAAAGTACCTCCTTTTTATAAGAGCGGCAGGAGAATTACCTCCCCTGCCTTTGCTTATGGTTTTCCTGCCTCAAGAAAGGACGCAGCCCGGTCAATGCAGGCTGCGTCCTAAATCAAAGTATGAAATTGTAAAGATCCTCCTATCTTACAGAAAAAACGCAGCTTATTTGCCGCAGGAGAGGCTTCCCATACGGCAGTGCTGCGTTTCGTTCTGCATATAATTTTGACAATATCAATTTTAACATGGGTAAATTACCGCTACAATCGCAGGACTGTGCCAGTTACAGACGATGGAGTGCCAAAAATGTGACCAACGCTAAAAGCGTTATAAATGCAATCCTTATGGATACTGTAAGCGTGATTTGCAACCAATTATACTGGATTTACATGACTAATGCTTTAAGCGTTAGTGAATACTGGAAGGAGGAGGTGTGCGTGTGAAAGGAATGGGAAAGGCAATCCGCAGGTACAGGGAAGAGGCAGGAATTACGCAGGAGAGACTGGCTGAACTGGTGGATATCAGTACCAACCATCTGGGTGCGATTGAGCGGGAAGTGAAAACACCTACGATGGAAACATTTGTAAAGCTGTTGAATGTATTAGGTGCGGAACCGAATGAAGTGCTGAAGGAAGTGATTCCTCTTACCAGAATGGAACATACTTCTGTAGTGGAAGGAAAGCTGGAAAGGCTCACACCGAAGAAGCAGGAAAGCGTGCTTCGGATGCTGGATGTGATAATTGAAGAGATGATGAAATAGAAGCTGTCTGCGAAATTGCCGCAGGCAGTTTTTTTGAAAGCTGTATATGCAATAAAACACATAAAAATATGCGATTTATGATGAAAGTGATTGCAAGATTTGATATAGTAATCCTAAAAGCATTATAAAACTAATTCTTAAAGGATGACTATAATATGAAAAAGGGATATGTGGGATTATTGGCATGTGCGTCAGGAATTCTGATCGGACTGGGAATCAGCCGGCTGGATCTGACAGGTTATCTTGAAAAAACACAGGAGCAGGAATATCACCCGGTAGAAAGAAAGGTGCCTGAATCAGTAGAAAGCAAGCTGAAAGATCCAAAACAGTGCTGGCTGTGTGGAAGCGATGAACGGAGTATGATGGATTATTTCCGGAAGTTTGACGATCTGGGAGTGATCTGTACCAATCACTGGTATGTGATGGATATGCATATCCGGAATCATGATGAGGACGGGAATCTTACCGGCCCGCAGGGAAACGGGCATATGGGTTATACCGGGACAGGAGAAGGCGGCTGCTTTTTCCATACGGAGCAGATGTCGGATTACGGGATTTCCGAAGTATCGGTGGATTACGGGGAAGATAGTATCTTCGATGTGAAAAAAGTACAGAACCATCTGTGTCAGGAATGCCTGGATAAGCTGGTGGAAAGCATGGAGGTATTCTGTGAGGAAACGCAAAAACCCAAGCCCCGTGATCTGGTACTGGTGGATTTTCAGACATTGGAGCTGTACGCCATTCAGGAGCATAATGCGGGATACTTTATCCGGGATTATTATGTGGAAATTGAGTCGGAGGAAGATGGGGTGGAAGTAAAGGCATTTTACTGCCCGAAGCTTAATAACGGGAAAAAGGATGGAGAATAAATTGAGGTTTGCATTGGTGAGGAGTATAATGTAAGTACGTGTTATGTATTGGAAAAACTTGAATTTAGCAGAAAGAAGGATTGTTATGAAATTTATCAATACTAGAAAATTCACATGGATAATTTGTATAATAGGATTTTTGCTTGCTCTTGTAAGTATATTTTTCTTACCGAGTATTATTCCAGTACATTTTGCAAATGGGATTGCGGATGATTATGGAAGAAAAATACAAATATTTTTATTTCCTATATTACAAGTGCTTATCACTTTTTTGACTGGACGAGAAAAAGTAAAATATTGCCTGACACATTCAAAAACTTTCTTAACGGACATTCAGTTTAATTGGATGATAGATGGTGTACTTTTATTGGTAATGTTTGCAGAAATATGGGTTATCTATGCTTCATTTGCATAGAAATACTTGCATAACAATTTACATTTGATTGAGCAGATAAAAATGATTTGAGGTGGTAGCAATGAAAAAGCGATTGGGAATCATAGCCGGAATTTTAGGAATTGTATTGGCAGTCATTGGCATTGTACTGAAGCAGAAAGAAAACACAGCCGTTTCTGTTATTGGTGGTGCGGATGGCCCGACTTCTATTTTCATAGCAGGGAAGTTAAATGGTGATAATTTTATTTTTATGATTGTAGTTGGAATTATTTTATTGATTTTGGCAGGAGTTATTTTTTACAAACGTAAGCATTAAGTTACAGTTTTTTAGACTGTGTATGGCGGAAGAACCGGGAAAGTGTAGATATATCATGGGGATTTTGGAAAAAAATAAAAAAAGTAAGGGTACAGCGTTTGTCTATGATGAGAATAATGATTACTATAAGATGGAAATAAACGGGATTGAATTTGTCTGTGACAGTATACATTCCGATTATGAGAAGCATGCAGTTGAACTGGCACAGGCGTATGAGAAAAGGCTGCCGGATATCGTGGATTATCTTATGCCGGATATAAAGGAGATGTTTGGAATTACAAATCCAGATGTAATAGCAAACTCACTAGGAAAGCCGAGTATAGATTTGGATAGAGGAACACTGACTTATCTGGAGCACACAATGGACAGCCTACATATTATTGAAATGGAATTTGACGGTATCTTCACGGCATTCTATAACTCCTGTATTGATGGATAGGACTTTAGTAACATAGAGCTGCAGTTGTCTACAGCTTTTATCCAGACTTCGGATGTTACAGAGAAGCAATCAGAAATGGATTGATCGATTTCTGAAGCAGTATCCGGTGAAATCCTTGAACATATGAAGGAAAAGTATGTATGTTAATTTTATTTTTATTGTAGACAAAAGATAGGACTGATATGATAAAAGAACAGGTTATTACAAATAGAGGTGGAGTATTTGATGCAGAAAATATTATTACTGGAGGATGACTTGAATCTAAATCGGGGAATTGCCCTGTTACTTTCACGGGAAGGGTATGAGGTTCGTCAGGTTTATACAATAAAGGAAGCAAAAGAAGCATTTCAAAAAGGAGATTATGCTCTTGTTATCAGCGATATTACATTGCCGGATGGTACAGGACTGGATTTTGGAAGGATGGTACGTGCAGGTGGAGATACATATCTTATCTATCTTACGGCTTTGGATCAGGAAATAGATATTGTAAATGGTTATGATACAGGGGCAGATGATTATATTACCAAACCATTTTCACTGATGGCTTTGGTGTCGAAGGTGAACGCATTGATGAGACGGCTTTCTAAGGTACAGGCACAGATTATGTCTTCCGGAGAGATTACGGTGCATATGAAAACGATGCAGGTGTATAAAGGGGATGAACCAGTTACTTTAAGTAAGAAAGAATTCTCTCTGTTGCTGTATCTCTGGGAGAATGCAGGACAGATTGTTTCAAAAGAAAGTATCCTGGAGCATGTATGGGATATAGACGGTCAATTTGTCGATGATAATACGGTTACTGTCAATATAAGCAGACTGAAGAATAAACTTGGAACAGAAGAGATAGCGAATGTGAGAGGACTGGGATATATATGGACCGGAAAGGTAAACAAAAATTAAAACGGTATTTTATCGTATATGTAATCTTTGCAGTATTTTTTACAGTAGGAATGTATCTGATAACAAAGTATGAGGAAAATGCGAAAGCAACGCAGATAGCACTGCTCCTTGCAGAACATCCTGAACTGGAAGGGGAAATAGTTGCAATCTGGGAAAAGTCAGGAACAGTAGATTTTATAAGAGACCGGGACGATCAGAAGATAGAAAGAGTCGTACAGATGCTGGAAGAAACTTATGGTTATCACTCAGGGAGTGGATCTTCAGATGTGGTTATAAGGATTATCTGGGGAATTGGATTACTAGTGGGAGTCATAGTATGTAGCCTGTTCTTGTACCTGGACCGAAGAAAAAACTGGAGCAGATACGGTGATGAGGAACAATTACAGCAATTATATGAATGTCTGCAGGAATTCAGAAAAGGAAAATTCCAAACATATCCTGAAGAAACATCAGAATCGGAACAATGGTTAAAGGTGTGGGAATCTGTAAAGGAGCTGGGGCAATATTTCGAAGATTTGAAGGAACGTCTGGAGCAGGAAGAAAATGGTACGAAGAGTCTGATTACAGATATTTCCCATCAGTTGAAGACTCCGCTTGCATCACTCCGGATGAGTCATGAGCTGGTGGCAGAAAATCGGGTTACAGGAGAAGAACAGAGGGAGTTTCTGGAGCAGGAATCACAGGAACTTACCAAACTGGAACAGCTCTTGAATGAACTGGTAAATCTTTCAAGGCTGGAAACACATATGATCCAGATACATTCGCTTCATGAAAGCCTGAAGAAAACGCTAACAGAGGCTGTCAGTCAGATTTATATGAAGGCAAGAGGAAAAGATATTTCCATTCAGGTGGAGATGGATGATGATATAGTTGTGAACCATGATTCAAAATGGACGGTAGAAGCATTAACGAATATCCTTGAGAATGCAGTCAAATATTCACCGGAACATACAACGATTACAGTGAGGACGCAGGAGCTAGCAAGCAATGTGCTTATTGAAGTAGAAGATGAAGGAATGGGCATTCCTGCGGAGGAACTGCATAAGATCTATCAGAGATTTTACCGGGGAAGGAAAGCAAAGGAACAGGTAAAAGACGGAGCGGGTGTCGGTCTGTATCTTGCCAGAAAGATCATAGAAGAACAGGGGGGGACAATAGCAGCCAAAAGAAAGGCTGAGAAAGGTATGATATTTAAAGTGACACTGCCGCTCATAATAGGAGAATAGTCGGAACCCTTACAAAACTGTTATGGTTGTTGTAAGGGTTTTGTAATGCAGGAATGTTATAGTAGGGGTATGAAATGGAAAGGGGACTTGAAGATATGAGTAGTATTTTAAAAGTAGAAGATCTAGTAAAGTATTATGGAGAAGGCGAGAATCAGGTGAGAGCCGTGGATCATACAAGTTTACAGATAGAGAGAGGCAAGTTTACAGCTATCGTAGGACGTTCCGGCTCCGGAAAATCTACACTTCTGCATCTGATTGGAGGGCTTGACAGACCGGATTCCGGCAAAGTATGGATTGATGGAACCGATATCTATTCTCGAAAAGATGATAAACTGGCACAGTTTCGAAGAAAGAAGATAGGATTTATCTTTCAGGATTTTAATCTGATTCCATCGCTGAATGTGTGGGAGAATATCGTTCTTCCGCTGGGACTTGATAATCGCAAGGTAAAGCCGCGGGAAGTGGAAGATATTCTCAAAAAAATCGGACTGCAGGATAAGAAAGATGCGATGCCGTCTGCTTTGTCTGGTGGACAGAAACAGAGAACTGCGATAGCCAGGGCATTGGTGACAAGACCGGCGATAATTTTGGCGGATGAGCCGACTGGAAACCTTGATTCCCAGACTGAGCTAGAGGTTATGAGCCTATTGAAAAGCTGCGTGTCGGATTTCGGGCAGACGCTTATCATGATTACCCATGATGAAACGATTGCCCAGATGGCGGATGAAATGATTATCATTGAAGATGGCAAGGCGGTGAGAAGATAATGAAGATGACGACCAGAGTTGCATATTGCAATATGCGGCATTATAAGAGCAAAAACATACTGATTGGAATTGCCATTATCCTGACAACATTACTGCTGTTCGTAATCCCATCAATCGGAAAAGATATGGTGGAAGTGAACTTTGCGGTAATCAATAAGATTTATCCAACATGGCATGCCCTTTATCGGAACGTGGACGAGAGTACAGTTATGAAACTGGCGGCACATCATGATGTGAAAACTTACGGACTCCGCAGCGATGCGGGGTACATGAATCTGGAAGATGCGACGGTTTCCATGATGTATATGGACAGAACAGGGATGGAACTTTATAAAGTGAAGCTGAAAGAGGGGCAACTTCCGCAGAAAGAAAATGATATTGTGGTTTCAAAAGGAATACTGGAAGCATTAGGACAGAATGGGAAAATCGGTGACACTATCACAGTACCTTATCAGATTCTGAAAGATGACGGACTGGATTATACGAAGGAGAAAGACTTTCGAATCTGTGGTTTTTTAGCAGATAATGAGAGCAGCAAAGAACAAAAACAATATACATCATTGGTTTCAGAGGCCTTTCTGAAAGCGGAGATACCGGTAGAACAGGTGAAATATCGGTTTTTACTTCAGGTGAATGGACAGAAAGGAAATACGACTGCAGATTATACAGAGACGATACAGAATATTGCCAGACAGTTCGGGATTTCCGAGGATGACATGAATATTAATAAAGAGTATCTTGCAGCAAATTATGTGGATCCGGCTACAATTCCGGTGATTGTAGGAATCATGCTTATTGTTGTATTGGCGGGCATTATCACAATTTATAGTGTTTATTATGTATCTATGAACCAGAGGGTTCGGGAATTTGGAAAGTTAAAGGCAATCGGGGCTACGAAACGGCAGCTTAGACAAATCGTACTAAGAGAGGGAATGGGAGTGGCGTTGTTTGCCATTCCGATAGGACTTTTGATCGGAACAGTTGCTGTGAAAGTTGTACTTCTCCAGTTTGTAGAACATGCAAAGGATTCAAACGTACTTATAACAGAGGCATACAAGGTTGTAGCTAAAGGAGAAGTCCAACTTTATTATTGGTGGATTTATCTGTTGGCAATTGCAGTGACTCTGTGTACAGTGTATCTGTCACTGATGAAGCCTATGCGTATGGCGGCGAAGGTATCAGAAATAGAAGCTATGCGTTACCAGGGAGGCAGTAAGCGACAGAAAAGCAGCAGGAAGGGATATCAATTTCTGAATATCGGACGACTGACCAAGAGAAATCTTGCAGAGAATAAAAAGAAGAGTACTATCACGATTGTATCTATGGCCGTTACCGGAATATTTGTCATGATGGTAGCAACGGTGCTGTCTTGTGCAAATCCGATGGAAAGTGCAAAGAGTTCGATTGTGGGGCAATATGAGATTTCTCCAATTGTGGAATCCGGGAATAAAGAGCATCCTGAATATGAATGGGCGGAGGTTCAAAAGAATAATCCATTAAATGAAGGACTAAAGCAGCAGATAGAGGAGCTTGACGGTGTTGAGCGGGTAGATGTGTTTACCGCGTTGAAGGTATCAGGAGGACCTTTTGAAGAAAAAATTGGAACCGAATTTATCAATGGAGTGCCGGAAGAATACGCAGAAGAGCTGAAAAAAGGAATCACTGAAGGCAATGTCACATACGAGGAATTGAAATCCGGGGATAAAGTGATTCTGGACAGCGCGCTACTTCACTGGTATCCAGATATTAAAGTGGGAGATAAGCTGAAACTCAATATTCATGATGGAGATAATACCTTTCAAAAAGAGATTGAAGTGGCAGCAATTGGTGAATATGGAAGAGGTCTGACAAACTATAACTGTCTTATCATGGCAAAAGAAGGGGCAGAGAAACTTACCATAAATAATTCTTCCAGCTATTTTCAGGTGATTGCAGATAAGGATTATGATGAGGCACTGGAAGCATCTCTACAGGCTATTGTGGATGGATCAGGCAGACTGCAGATGCGTACCTGGAAGAATGAGTACGATACATGGGAAAATGCCATGCAGATGACTAGAGGTGCATGTTATGCATTTATCATCATTCTGGCAGCAATCAGCATTATGAACTTGATTAACACAATGATCAATAGTGTCCATGTGCGAAAAAAGGAGCTTGGCATGATGCAGGCAATCGGAATGTCGGACCGTCAGTTGATGAAGATGCTCCAGTTGGAAGGTATATTCTATACAGTAGGCACTCTTATTATCAGTATCGGAGTGGGAAGTCTTGCAGGATATCCGTTGTTTTTATATGCAAAGCGTACAGGAATGTTTGATATCAGCACATACCATTATCCGGTAACAGCAGCTATTATTATAATTTTAACATTGTTTGTGATACAGATGTTATTGGCAATATTCATTGCAAAGTCAGTAAGGAAAGATTCATTGATAGAGAGAATTCGTTTCAGTGAGTAAGAATATAAATTTCTGATGTTTAATGCAGATACTAATCAATGTCATAATAAAAAGGGGGACTTGATTTCTCAAATCCCCCAGTGTATAATGAACTCAAGAAAGGTATTCAGATGCAAAATCTGATGCCCTCAGTTAAATTTTATATTCTATGTATAAGTCATAGCATCCAAAACTTTCCTAGGGTCGTGGATGCTATTTCTTATTATGTCGATCTATATAAGTCAAAGCCGCAAAAATTACCAATAGTAAAGTCAATACTTCCATTGTATTCATGGGCATCACCCTCCTTGGATACTAGAGGGCAAAATCGAAATGCATCCGTCTTTCCGGTTCAGTAATACCGAATCAGTATAACACGTTACCGTTTTCAGTACAATAAGGTAATGGTCTGAAAAATATTTTATTCTGTCACCTTATGTAGCTGTATCGTGAGTATTTGCTGGACTAATTGGTGCTGTATATGAAAAAAAGCTATTTAAAAATAAGGTGGAAGCCTTATATGGTCTGCTTGATGATGCGGGTGATGATGCCGAGGGCAACATTACGCTCTTCATCAATATGCGTCACCACAAAGGATACCTGATCCTTTTTCCCGACTGTCCGGCTGTCATAGCAGGAGTGGGCAATGGCATTGACACCGATGGAGAGCCGGACAAAGACGGTGCCTTTATGGATGTCTTCCACAGTTCCGGCGTATTTTCCCTGAATCTTACATTTTTTCATGTTTTCCTTGCTGGTGTTGCCTTCCACACTTTTGACATCTGCGTGGACAATGACCTGCTCCGGTGAGTCTGCCCGCACATCCAGGATGCGTACCAGGATGTGATCGCCTACCTGGAAGCGTTCTCTGGCATCACCCATCCAGTCGAAGGACAGGTCTCTGGCAAGAATGGAGGTTTCCACACCGAAAATTTCTGCCCGGACTACCTTTTCCGCAACAGCAATGACTCTTGCCTGCACGATACGGTCTTCATAAACTTTCGGCATTCCGGAAGCATCTTTATCCAGATAGAAGATCTGGCGTTTCTTCAGCATCGCTTCTTTCCGGCTGGCGACAATGCTGCGTGTCTTCGGATCTAATCCCTTAATCAGAAAATCAATCTCACATCCAAGCATATTGTTGAGGATTTTGTTCTGCCGCAGAGCAAGCTCCCCATAATCGTGTGCTTCATCCTGCATGAGATGGATCATCATCTCAGTTACTGGGATGACAGTACGGAAATCCTTGTAGTAAACCACGGCAATGAGGCTGCCGTTTTCTGTTTTCTCGATACCGCCAAGCATTCCGGTTAAGATCCGGCGGGTACGGTAGGCATTCTGGATCTCATGCCAGGTAAGGTCTGAAATGGACTGGGCTGTTTCCAGCTTCGCATCGGAATCCAGAGTTAAAATAGGTGTGTTGGTTGTTTCGTTTGGCATCATAGTGTCTCCTTTCAAATTATGACATGATAGAATCTTTATCTAAAGGAACCATGTCTGTGTGATCCGAATAGTTATCTGCTGAGAAGTCATCCGGGAAATCGTGATAGCCAGGTTCCTGATAAACGCTTTGCTGGTCAAAGTGCGGTTCAGCTTTTTTCTTTTTCTGCTTTCCATAAGAAGCGGTTTTTTTCGGGTGGGAAGCAGGAATAGTTGGAGTGTACGTATATTCTTCACTACATGCTCCTTTTCTCCATTCCGGAATATGTTCGGAAGCCTTCCGGGGAATGAGTTTTTGGGCATCCGGGTGCAGGATGTAATCGTATTTTTCTACCTGCAGTACCTTCTGACCACGCAGGATAATCAGTGCAGTATCCAGCGGGAGCCGCAGGATCTCATCCGGAGTTAAGAGCTTTCGTTTCCCGATGGATCTGGTCTGGCGGTATTCCGGTGTATAATCGGATACCCTCCAGCTATTTAATTGTTTGGCTTCGCTGCTGACACCAACGGTCACATCACCGGAGCGGTTAGAGATAAATGTAGCAGTTACCTCATCCGTACAGCCTAAAAATAGCTGAGTGTCGCAGTTCCCGATGATTTCCTGCCATTGGTTTAAGGGATACCGGTTCTGCATCTGAGGCAGGTTTTGGAAAATGCAGGAAATACTGAGGTTTCGACTTCGGATCACGGAAATCTTTTTGTTGAGCGATAGGATTGCTCCCGTATTCGCCAGCTCATCAGCCAGGATATGTACCGGAACCGGCAGTTTTCCATCTTCCCCATAGGTGTCTGCATAACGGACCAGTTTGATAAATACGAAGGTCATAAACAGGGAAGAAAGAAAATCAAAAGTGCTGTCTTGATCCGAAGTGATGCAGAAGTATGCACATTTTTCTTTTCCCGGCAGCGTCAGGTTGATCTCATCATAGGAAGTGATCTGGCGGATCAGCTTGTTCTGGAATACCTGAAGTCTGGAACCGAGTCCGATGATGACGCCGGAACGTACCGTGTCACTTGCCTGCTTATAGATGCAGTAGGGGACTTTTGCCGGATGGGAGACCGGAAGCAGGTCAAAGAGGCTGTTCAGTTCTTTTTCCGAACTCATGGTCAGGAGTTTGTATACCTGTCCGATATTCTTTGCCTCCGGTGGGAATCCCTGATCCACATAGAGAATCAGAGCTTTTAATAAGTTCATCTCGGCATTGTCCCAGAAGTGATCGCCTTTGGCAGAACCGGTATTCTGGATGATGACATCAGCAAATACCTGTGCCATGGTTTCCTGTCCGCCAATTTCACCCAGACAATTCCAACTATCCGAGTTTTCCGGGTTTACAAGATTAAAGGATTTCACGATATATCCGGCATTCTCAAGGTAAGTGGCTGTACTTTCGTACAATTCCGATTTTGGATCGGTGATGATGAGGCTTTCCCCGCGGGCAACACACTGGAAGATCATGTTGCGTGCAAAGGCCCGGCTTTTCATGGAACCGCTGGCACCGTAAACGGCAATATTCCGGTTCATGCGGGTATCCTTCGGGAGACAAACGGCTTTTCCGTTCAGTTTTCCAAGAATGGTTCCCTTGTGTTTCTTGACATCATTCGTAAGCTCCAGTACCTGATGCATTTCCTCCAAAGTCATAAAACCGGAAGTCCCATAGGTTCCCTTTGTGGAATAATTCAGGTTCCGGCCCCGGTCTGTTATTTCCCCGTTTCGGTCAAATCCCATACGCATGAGAAGGAAGGTCAGGAGTCCAAAAGCTGCCAGACATAGAAAAATCCCATACAGATTGTACGGGAAAGCAGTCAGGGCATCCAGACAGGCGAGCGGGTGCGGGGAGGGGATCTGCGGGGCAGTTCCGTTTCCGGCAAAATTGCCGGCAGATTCCCAGGTCTGATAGTTGCGGATAAATTGAGCAACATAGCCTCCTGCATAGAGGGTGCAGAAGGTGATCGGAAGCATATAAATGAGCTTCCACCATTTACGGTTCATGTAAAAACCCCCTTTTGAATTTGCAAAGGTCAATACTGGAGAAATGGATTGTGGCAGTTAAGTATTTTTTCAGGACCGGAATCTGAAAATCGAAACAGATCAGGTTCCCGGATCTGCCGTATACATTTAAGCCGGTATTGAACCGGTTGATTCGCTGCATGTCAAAATCATAAGCAAGAAGGATGGGGTTCCCGGAAGCATCCGTGGCATCATGTTCCAGTGGAATTGAATCGCTGCGGCAGCCCAGATCGGACAGCAGGAGGTTGTCCAGCTTTTCCATGATCTCAGGGTGAACCAGCAGTTTTAAAAGCACTTCCCCTTCCGGAGTATTGGGAAGGTAATGGAAATGCTCGAAGGAGGTGTCCAGCATAAACAGGCTCTTTTTGTAGCCTCCGGTACTGGTAAACAGCCGGAAAGCCATTTCCATGTCGGTTCCGGTCATGATTGCCCGGATCTGTGGATGTCCGTTGTAAGGGTAGCCTTGCAGGTAATGCTGCAGGAAGGCGTTTAAGCGGACTTCCGTTCGATATTCCCATTTCAGGACTCCGTTTCCCGTGTTATAAAGGACATAGACACATTGCGGTGCCATCAGGATGCCCATGCTGCGGGAGTTCCTAATCTTCGTGGTCTCCGGGCCCAATTCCTTAATTTCTCTGGAAGCGTAAAAAAGAGGAAGGCTTCGCATACCGATGGAACCAGCTTCGCGGTGATTACAGAAGATGTCAGGTTTTACATCCGGATAAAAGGGAATCCCGGCATGAAGGAGTGTCAGATACGTTTCGGCTTTCTGATGTAAGCGGATACGTCGGGATACTTCACTTCGGATGAGGTTCGTCTCGGTATTGCCGGTCAGATAGCACTGGAAGCGTAGCGGCGAGACAGATAACAGCATCTCTTTCGCAGCTTTTGTAAGACGGTAGCCTCTGAGAGCATCCCGGTAGTGGGTACGGATGAGGTGTTCCGCCTTCAAATCCGTAATGAGTTTTTCCGCATAGGAGGCACTTGGGATGAGTCTGTTTAGCTGGTCTGCGGGAAATTCCCCGCACATCCCTATCATTTCCAGTAAGCGGTATTTCGTAGTGTCAGGTCTTATCAAATAAGCATCACCTCAATTCAGTTCTTACCCATGCAAGCCTATACTTGGGTAAATCTCCGGTGGTTTGGAGATAAAAAAAGCAAGAAAACAAAGTTCCCTGCGGTGGTTCTTACCGATGTCGGATTTCTGCCTGAGAAGTCAGGAGATTTTCCGACATGCTTTCGTGATGATTTTTCTGGTTCTGCAGCCATTTCGGAAAGTCAGCTTTTTCCATAACCGATACCAGTGTACAGTCCTTTAAGCCAAGCTGTGTCGTGTAGTAGGAATCACAGAAAAAGCCGCTGTCATCTGTCAGAACATAAGTACAAAGTGTATCCAGAATCTGTTTAAACTCCAGATTGTCATAATCCCGGATACGTCTTTGAGGAAGTTCCCTGTCATATATTTGACTGAAACATATCACGCAGTCACGATAGAGGGGCAGGGCATTTTGTTTTACATACTCCCGAAGCATATAATTAAGCGGTTCATGGAGAAATGCAGTGTTTGTGTGGACTCTTCGTTTCGGAAGCAGTCCGGGAAGCGTAATGGTGAGAATCCCCTGCTGTTCTGCAATCCGCATTCCCTGTGCATCTGCCGCTTTGGGAAGATAAGCTGCTTGATTTGGGGAGAGAGCCGGACAGACAAGGTTACGCATCTGGCAGGCAATCCGCTCCGCCCGAAGAGCAGCACTGACGCTCAGTTCCTCAAAATTTTTATCATAATTCTGGATATCAGTGACCTTCAGAGCGTAAACGGTATTCGTCAGTTTTTGCAGCTCCCCTTCCAGTTTTTCAAGCCGCTGGTAAATGGTTGGTGTATTTTGCGTCATAATAACCTACTTTCTCATGTAGTAACTGACAGCACCGGATTCATTTACAAGGCAGTAAGCGGCTACATCATCAATGGTGATTTTGGCAGCCTGGCTTTCGGATTCTAAGACAATCAGGCGTTTGGAACCATGTGATGGGATACTTTCCATCACATGATTGATCAGAGCCTCCTGTTCTTCACCGATATAGATGATTTCGTATTGTTCATCTTGCGAAAAGAAATTGAGCTTGATTGGAAATTCGCCACTGGTGTGGTATACAACACCTTTCTTAAAATCCAGCAGTACCCAGAAGCATGTAATTATAGCATAGTCAGGATTCTCAGCAGACTGCTGGCTGTCACAAAGAAGGTCATGCTCTTTATCGTAAATGATGCGCCCTTGTTTGATGAGGCTGGTAATCAATGACTTGATAGACTGCTCATGTCGGGAGAAAAGTTGTAAAACCTGGTCATACCTCAGAGTATGGTAAGTGGTAATGAACCGTAAGAGCTTGGCTCCCTCTCCTTGATAGATTTCGTTCCTTGTTTTCATGATTGACTCCCTTCTATATATAATAGGAAACTTTATACATATGGCTGTACGTACAGGATACGTTTGGTATTGTAAGTATAGTGTACGTACAAAGTACATAGAACCTGCTGTCAGCGATTGAATTTACAGGTACAAAAAAAGCACCATCTATGGGTGCTGGAAATAAGGAAAACTATAAGCAATACCTATTGTAGCATGGGTAATTTTACGCTTCAATCGCAGAAGCAGGTCATTTCTGTGCCATTTTCACTGGTTGGCATAAAAAAAGCAGGAAACCATTTTGATTCCCTGCATGGTGTATTGTTGTGCTTTTGTGTAGTTCTAATGATTACTTGTCTTTATAAAATGCTTCGAAAGCTTGTGCGAAGAATTCGGCTGTACCATTGCCGTATTTTTCATCTATCATAGGTTTGATTTTTTCATTACGGTAATATTGAGCCTGTGCAACCATCAGACCGTGTTCTTTCTTTATCTGTGAAAGTTGTTTCATAAGAAAACCGTATTCGGAAACAAGTTCTCTTACTTCAGAAGAATCTGGTGAACATACTTTTTTAGCTGCTAATTTGTATAAAAGATTGTCAAATTGTTGGTTGTAACTTTCTGCAGCCTCTTTGCTAATAGGATTGTTGGCAACAGACAGGAATTGCTCTTTTCCTCCATACCACTCAACAACTTTAGCATAGCCTTTCTGCATTTCTTCTGATGAAACTGTCTTAATATAATGCTTTTTCCATTCTTCAATGCTTCCAAACTCTTTTACAGCAAGTTCTTTCATATTGTCAGGCATATGTTCAAACATAGTTTGGAACATTTCTTCAACTTCCGTTTTACTAAAAATCGCAAAATCCATTTTATTCTCTCCTTTCAGGATATCATCAATGCTGGCAATCAGATGTTCCATACGTTCTTTCTTTGCTACCAACATTTTTCTCTGCATTTGCAAGATCTGGTTCCTTTCAAGAGCAGGATTCTCCAGAACAGCTTTGATTTCTTTCAAAGGAATGTCAAACTCACGGAAAAACAGAATCTGCTGTAATATTTCCAATGCCCTATCGTCATAAAGCCGGTATCCCGCATCACTTTTTTGTGTTGGTTTTAAAAGCCCGATTTCATCGTAATAGTGAAGCGTGCGAACGCTGATACCTGTAAGTTCTGATATTTCTTTGACTGTCCTCATAGTTGCTGACCTCCTGTTCCTGATAAGATAACTGTACGCTATGACGTTCCGTGAGAGTCAATATATATTTTGCATTTTTTAGTATAACATTTTTATGATATTACGAAAAGCCGAGGAGATAGGCGATATGTATTACTCTGGAAAGAACTTGTTGAGCGTATCCAATGTCTCTTTTGCAGTAAATCCCCAAAGGATGGTACTGAGTGCTTCAATCGCAGCCCTGCGTTTCCGGTAATAGGTGCGGTAGGAAATATTGGTGATGTGGTGAGCCAGCTTATCCAATATCTCATCTGTATTTTTCATTTCCTGTGGAGAGAGAAAAGCGTAGTAGAGAATCCAGTAATACTGTTCCCCATGCTTGTGATTGTTCCGGAGGAGATCGATGGATGATTCCAAAAGCTTCAGCATCTGGTTGCTTCTGGCAATACTTTTTGCCCGTTGTTCGATGTCGCTTCCGGTAAGATCAGCCCCGGCAGCATAGATGGAGTCCAGAAATTTGTCGATGTCATTGTCGTATTGGAGCTTAAACTGGTGCTCCATCTGGTGTACGACTACCTTCAGGCTGTAGGTTGCATCCCGGTATCTGCGTAAAAACTGATAGGTGTCGTGAAAACGTGGATCTTCTTCGGGTGAAGGAAATCCCTGTGTATTGCGGTTTGCCATGTCTATTCCCCCCCTTTCAGTGCAGAAGGCTCTGCCACGGCAGGCATCTTTTGGGCAGACTCATCCCCTGGACTTACGGACAACTCAAACCGATAAGCGGCATTTCCGTAGGGACAGATAATATTTAGAGTAAATGTATTAAATATATCTTTGCAGGCTGATAATGGAGATAATATATAGCGGGTTTTGGAGCAGTGGCAACATGGAATCCCTTGTGAATCCAATAGTTCTGCGACTTTTTGCACGATAAATTTCATGTGTGAATCTGGAACGCAGGAATCATTTTTTGTAACGGTGATTTGTGAGTCTGTGACAGTTTCTGAAACGCTAACAGAAGCAGAATCCTCAATAGTGATTTCTTCAGGTACATGGATTGGTAATTGCATCTTCATAGCGATCTCCTCCTTGTCAATCATAACGTCGCTGATATTAAACATCACGGACAGGTAATTGTTGAGATAAATTACGCTTCCGTGTTTTCCTGTAAATGAGATAAGTGTAATGTATTCTTTTTCCTCCAGTTTCTTCAAGAGTCGTGATACCGATGCCTTTGACAGACTCCACCTTTCACCCAGTTCATTAAAGCTGGTAAGGGGATTTCCGGTATTATCCCGGTAATAGACAATGGGACCGGAATCAGATCCCAGGACAGAGGAATCGTTGTAAACTGCATGAATCCACAGATCCAGAATAACATCCATTTCCGAGCATTTTCCAATGCCAATTAGTTCGTGAACTTTGGCAATCGGGAAAAAGAAAAACCCTGTATCTTTTTTACAGGGATAGTTGTATTCCAATACGGTATTGTCTTTGGGCCAGTCTGATATTTTGAATTTGACCAGGCGGTTTTTGCCGAGAAGAGAGTAGGTAATGTAATTCTGCTCTTCAAAAAATCGAAGGATGGACAACGCTTGATGTTGGAAACGGCAGCGAAACCATTCCTGAAGATCTGTGACTGTGCAGATCCACTCTCCTGGACCAATGGTATAGGTAATGTGTTCCATCCGGCGGTAGGATGTGCGGTAATTTGCATAGGAGCATAATACCAGATAATAAAAAAGAAAAGAGCCCCCGGTAGTTCGGATGCTCTTGGTAGTGATTAAAGTTTGTATGAAGTCACGGTAAATGCGACAGCGTGGAAATTCCACGATTTGTTTGAGTTCTAATTTGTAATTCATGGTGATCTTCCTTTCAAAGTATATTTAATTGTAATCGGACTTTTCATAGTGTTGGTATCAAGAAGAAGCCGATGGAAGTATAGCAAGTAGTCGTGTCACTCATTGCATTTTTATTGCATTTTTAAAATTTAGATTATGTGGCTATGTTGCTCTTAACTGGTTAAAAAGCCTTTAAAATCGTCTATATGCGTTAATACTCCGTACTGTCTGTCTGGAGTTTGAATAACGGATTAAAATGCCGAAAGCCTGTATTTATGCGGGTTTCCGGCATTTGTTTTATCAAATGGCTCTAGTTTGGCTCTATTTGTGGGCGGAGTAATATATAATTATTGCAGAACAGATGCAAACAGCCATAGCAGAGAACAGCCGGACGGCACTTGACCAGAATGAATATGAAAGAAGATATGCCGATCTTGCAGAAAGGTACAATACCATCAAATCAGAGTATGACAAGATTTCAGAACAGATTGAAAGCAAAAAGGCTCAGAGAGAATTATTCAAGGTATTCATCCGGGCATTGGAAAAGCAGGGTGCTTTGTTAGAAGAATTCGATGAGGGACTTTGGAGCAGTCTGGTGCAGGAAGTGGTGGTAAATGCCAAGGATGATATACGATTCATCTTTAAGAACGGATTTGAAATAAAAACGAGATAATGAGCTGAACGATAAGATTCAGGATTGGAAAGATAAGGGGGTTTTTGCAAACTTCATCATGAACTTGCAGGACCTTGATGGTAAGCAGACGGGGTTTCTGGAGGAGCTTTGGGACGTCCGACTCGATGAGATTGAAGTGGAAACGGATAAAAGCTGCAAAGTAATCTTCAGCGATGGAATAGAAGTAATTACATAAATTGAAGAAGTATATTTCTGATAGGGAATCTGTGGTATTTTTAGATGCCTTTTTTCGTAAAAATGTACTTTTTATTATTGAAACAAATTGATATACGGCGTTTTCACATATATAATTTTATATACATTGGTTTTTGTATTTTTATGGGAGCGGAAAAATATGCGATATATTACAATAATTGTGAAGAACTAGATACAAAGATTAAGGTTGGTGAGGTGATCGATAAGATTGAGTACGGCTACTCGATGTTTCATCTCAGTATGGACTGTTTCTGGACGAAGACCGTCGCTAATCGTCTGATTCCGAAGAAAACAGAAGATGCTAGGTGGTTGACTGTAGATACTTTGCAGATTTAGGATTAATAAAAAAATAAAACAACCATAATTTTGAAATAGATTAAGAGGTGTAAGTATGGGAGAAACGTCCAATTTCTATGAGAAATGTAGTTCACTAAGCAAAAAAGGAGATGAGAAATCATTAAGAACTCTACTGCAGATGGGTATTTCTGGAAATAAAACTGCACGTGTTGCTTTGCGTAAAACAAGAAATAAAAAGCTTCTCAAAACATTAATTGATGAATACTTGGATAACATACCAAGCGAATATAACGCAGGTATGATATTAAATCTTGCAGTGAAGGTTTTGCGTAAAGAATATTTATATGTATACTTGATGGAAATTTTTCACGAAAAGAAAGATTTAAAGGAAATAGGTTTTTTTAAAAGTGTAAAAGATATTCCTTTAGATAAGCAGGAACAAATAGAAGTGAAAAAATACATCATTGATACAAAAGATTTTGATATACGGTTAATATCGCTTATTGCAGTGGAAGAAAGAGAAGATATATTATATGCACTTCTTACTAAAGCAATGGATGACGGATTAGATGCACGCACAACTAAAATTTTCTTGGCCAATAAGGATTATTTACAATTAATACAACCAGAACTTCGAGAGGCTATTGAAAAACGAGTTGAGGGAACATCAATATTTGCAACGTATCTTGATTTAAAAGAAAAGGATAATCAGAAGTGTATAGCAGATTTTGAAAAAATATCATTAATATATTTGGCTGTAAAAGAAAATGTATGGGATTATGGTGAGATGGATTTTTACCATAATAGTATTTCGATTGCTTTTAAATTGTGTAGAAACGAAGAATTAACTTCTTCTGATTGGAAAGAAATTAAAGAGAGTATTGATGAAGAGTTATTAGGTGTGCATGATGGAAACAATGCAACAAAAATGCTTTTTGATTTATTGCTAATCTTATCAAAATATGATTACTCATATGCAGAAGCAAAATTGATAACGATATACAATAGAACCGATTTATATTCTTCAAAAGCACTTGAGATTTTAGGAGAATTACATTCTGAGTTTGCGTATAAAGAGTTTTTAAAAAAGATAATAATTGCTGAGCAAGAAACCGAATGTTTTCATACAGCTGTAAGGTTGATCGGTTTTTTCCCTGAGCGAGAAAAAGCTATTATTGAATATATAAAAATCCTTGATGATAGTCGCTTAGTAGAGGTAATTCATGAAAAAGCTCAAAAAGCACTTGCTAATAAAAACAAAATTGTAGATGAAAGTATTGAGGGAATACCTTTCGTAGGGAAGAAATGTTCTGTCTTAAGCAATAACATAGTGCTGAATGAATTACTAATAAAACTTGGAGAACAAATAAAGGCAACTCAATTTTTTGCGGCAGTGGGTTTTTCATTTAGCAGTGGATTACGCCTGGTAAAACCGTTAATGGACCAAGTCCGTAGTAATAACGGTAAGATTGAATTAGTTGTAGGGGCGCTCCAAACTTACGGATCTAGTAGAAAGAATACAAAGATTGATCGGAATAGTGTAATTGCACTTAATAATTTCAGAAATGAATATCCGTTGACGTTGTATACATACCAGAATTCTTTTTATCATGGTAAGTTTTATTATATTGCTAATGATAATAAGGCCTTTGTAATTATTGGTTCGTCCAATATAAGTAAAACGGCATATTTAAACAACTATGAATTAGATCTGCTGTTTGAAATAGATTGTAATAATCCCGAAGAACAGGATTTTATTAACTGGTTCGAAAAATTTAAATCAGAATGTGTAAAAATTGAAGAATTGAACGCTGAAGAATATGACGCATTAGATTGGGATAGTGAGCTTGATATCTATGAGGATAGAACAATTGACAGGATGTCTCAGGATGAAGTGAGAAATAAGATATCAGAATTAACAGACGAGGATACAAAATTTAGACTTAATGCGTGGCTTGAACATGATCCAGCAGAAATATTTTCTAATATAGGAGTTCCATCATTACAGGAATATATTGTTTTTCTGTATCCAGGATTTGGTTTGGCAGTATTTGAATCGTTTGTTCCTGGAAATGCGTACTATGCGTTTCGATATACAGAGTTTGAAAAATTATTGAATCGGGTATCCTCTTTGACAAAAACCCAGATGTTAATGAACAGTGCATTTCTTAATAGAGGTTATCATTTGCAGGATAATGTAAAAACTAAAGAAAAGATAAATTTACTTTTTGCACAAAAGTAGGGGCTAAAAGAATATTTTCCTGAATCAAAGGCTGATAAAGAAAAGTGGTATTCAGATTATAGAGGAATAATCATAGAAATAATCGAAAGGGATTATTCTGACAAATGATAATCTATAGTAGAATGTGGTATAATATTAATTGTATTAGGGTTTATAACGTAAGTTATGATTTCCACTTAGGAGATAATGTAATTAACAATCTGTAGAGATTTTATAGGCTTTCGAAAGAAGGTATCGCACTTAGTATATAGAAACCCTAATACATTTTAGGAGGATATAACTTGGAAAAATATAAAGATTTATCAGATCAGATATGGACAACAAGAATTTCAAGAGTTAATGCTGAAAAAAGATTGGTAAACAAGGAAGCATTTTTTCAGGGAATTAACATTTATTATTCTTGTGTTACAATTATATTTTCAATACTTACATTGCTGAATAACAATGAAAAATTAAGCTTGATGACAGTGTTTATGACAATATCTTTGCTCATTGTTATTTTATATTTGAATGGACAAAAATATTCAGAACAGGCAAGAGAGTATAGAAAGAATTATACAGAGTTACAAAAACTTGAATTTGAATTAAACAATATTGATGGTGATGATGTTGATTTGATTAAGAATATATACAATAGATATTGCGATTTATTGGATTCAAGCAGTAATCATATATCATTTGATTATTATGAGACAGTTCATGGTAGTATAGGTGAATATAAAAGTAAGAAATGGAGAAATGTAAGGTGCAGATATTATTATAATGTGATTTGGCGATTTGTTTTAAAGATATGTGTTATAGTATTGCCGGTAGGTTTATATTGGATATGTGGGGTTTTATAGATGCAAGCATCGTACTTATGGAAAAAATTATTTACAAAAAAACATCTTATAGAACATTATGAAGAAAAAGTAAAAAACAAGCCGTCTGTCGGATTGGATAAAGTTTCACCTCGAAAGTTTGAACAAAATTTGGATGAGAATATTGAAATTATTATTAGAAAATCCATGAATGACTCTTATCATTTTACAAGATATAAACAGCTTTTATTTACTAAAGGACCTGCTAAACTACCTAGAGCAATTTGCGTGCCTACGCTAAGAGATAAGTTGACGGCATCGGTGTTAAATGAATTGCTGGTGGGGGTATATGGGGATAAATGTAAGACTATGATGCCGCAACTTGTTATAGATGATATTACAAAAAAAATCCCAATGTATACACATTTTATAAAATTGGATGTGAAATCATTTTATGGTTCAATAAATCATGATAAGTTGATTAAAATAATAAAAAGAAAGATACATAAGGCAGAAATTATTTCGATTATATGGAACGCAATTAGAACGGAAGCGCTTCTTTGTCCAATAAAGGAAAAGACTGTAAAGAAGGAAAGAATATTGGGAGTTCCAGAGGGATTACCTATTTCAAATACTTTAGCTAACATATATATGCAGGATATTGATATAAAATATAGAAATCTTGATTACATATCATATTATAGGTATGTTGATGATATATTAATATTGGTTAATGAAGATAAATTTTATGATGTAAAGAGAAGTATATGTGATGATATAAATAAACTTGGATTGGAATTAAATGATAAGGAAGATGAAGGATTTGTAACACAAACATTTGAATATTTAGGATATGTTTTGAATGATAGTGAAGTAACGGTGAGAAAAAGTAGTATTTTAAAAATTGAACAGTCTATAGAAGAATTATTTAGGACTATAAAAAAAGAAAATATTGAGTATTTGCAATGGAAATTAAATCTGAAAATTACAGGTTTTATTATTGAAAGACATAAGTATGGATGGTTATTTTTTTATTCTCAAATAACTGATTTGAGTTTGCTTTTTCACTTAGATGATGTTGTACAAAAATTGATTAAAAGGTATAAATTAGAGGGTGAAATTAAGGTAAAGAGATTTGTTAGGACATATGCAGAAATGCATATGGCATTGCATGAGACTAAGTATATTCCCAATTTAGATGATTTGGGATTAGATGATAAGAAAGCTATTTTATCGGATATATATCAGATTGATTTGTCTGACAAAGATGAACGCTTTGTTGAAATACAGTTTCATAGAATAATGAAGCGCGAAATAAGAGATATTGAAAAGGATATTGAAAATATTTCTTAAAGATTAGAGGTTATAAATATCATGGGGACTGATACAATACTTTTAAAGTTGGCTCCATTTTGGCTCTAAAAATTTTAGATGAGGTATACAAAAATGCAAAATAAGATGAATATGAAGAATAAAATACACAAATGTGTACCAAGAAACAGCCAGATAAATCTCTCCGCCCAAGAGTTTGAATAATAAAAATTTTCTGGAATCCCTTATAAACAGGGCATTTCAGAGCAAAGAAAGTTCTATTTGATAACAAAATGATAACACGAGAGATTTTGGCATTATTTATCCGGAATCTTGTGGTTATCAGGTAATATGTGTGAAACCAACAAAAAGGTCTTACTGAATTGAGTGAAATCAATTTGGTAAGGCCTTTTTTCGTTGGTTTTTATTTGTAGTTTTTAGGATAATTATACCGCCACTGGTCATATTCTTCCTGAGTGATTTCTCCGGATTTCAGCTTTTCAGCTTGTTCCTGCCATGCATGGAACATATCAAACATAGAAAGGTAGGTGGTTCCCTTGGATTTGTCCAGCCGGAGGCAGAGTTCTCCGTCAATCTCACCAATATGAAGTCCGTAAAGGTCTTCTAATGTAAATAAGGTATGCATAAGTCCTACATAGCTGTCAATATCCGGGACAGCCAGTGCATGCGGAGAGACATCAAAAATATCAGCCAGTGCATTCAGATAGTTTTCTTTTGGACTGCGGGCACCTCAGCAGAGAACGAAGGATTGGCCGTACAAATCGCAGAATCCAGAGAAGATATACAGCTTTTGAAGGAAAGTAAAGAACAGGCGGTCAGAGATAAAAAAGCAGCAGAAAAGCGTGCAGAAACAGCAGAAAAACAATTAAAAAGCTTGGAAGAACGCAGGGAACAGTTACAGCCGATTATGGATAATGTGAGTAAGGAAATAAAAGAATATGGAATAGTTAAAATGTTGTTACTGGAAGTAGGAACGTTGGAACGGGCAGCAACCTACCGGGACAAAAAAATCAAACCGCTGTTTCTTCAGATAAAAAATAAGGTTGCGGCAATGGCTGCGCAGGTTAAAGAACTTACAAAAGAGGTGGAAAATTGGAAGAGTAAATATCAAAAGCTGAAACAAAAATATAACAGTATTCAGAAGGAGTTGGATGATATGCGTAAAGAAAATCATAAATTATCAGAAGAAAAGAATATAATGCAAGGCGTTTCTGATAGGTATGATCGAGTTGTACGAGTTCTGGGAATAGAGACGGTAGATGCGGCAGTACAGCAGGATATTCGTAACGAGAAAGCTCTGGAAGAAAAGCAGCGGATGGAACAAATGCCGAAGGGAAGTATTCATGAAAGATTAGCCTGGGGAATAAAAAAGAGTGAGATGGAGAATCAGCAGCGTAAGAAAAATAAATCAAAAAATAGAGAAATGGAGAGATAAAATCATGGAAAAACACGTTTATGATGAAAAGAACGGATTAAGCTATACTCTGTGTGGAGATTGTTATTTGCCGGATCTGGTATTGAATGAAGAAGAACCGACATATGGAAAATATGGAATGTTACGGAAACAGTTTTTGAAAGAGTATAGACCAATACGGTATCAAAACTTGTTATTATCTGGCAAGCTGACAGCACATCTGAATCAGATTGACCAGGAAGTAACAGAGCAGGTCGAAGTGTTAATGAAACAGATGGCAGAAAAACAGGGCGTGAACGAAAACTTAAAGAGGCAGGATCAGATGAAGTGGGTTAGATTGATGAATAATATCAAAGTTAGTGCGGAAGAAATTGTGTTGAAAGAGAGGGTATATATGTGAGTCGAAAGGGTAGTCGAAAGGCTGCTCTTTACAAAGATGAAAATAAAAATTGCTGAAAAGGTATGAGTTTTGTAGTGTAAAACTCTTTTGACATTGTGTTTTCCGTTAAGTAAAATATCTTTGATAGACAGATAATGAAAAAATGATTATTCTTGGCTCAGATCAAGAGAACAAATTACTTGCGAAGGGAGGAAATTATATGGAGCTGAGTATACAGATAAAAAAATACCGAACAGAGCTTCATCTATCACAGGAGGAATTGGCAGAAAAGGTATATGTAACAAGACAGACAATTTCTAATTGGGAAAACGAAAAGAGTTATCCTGATATTCATAGCTTGTTACTTCTTAGTTCATTGTTTAATGTATCTCTCGATCAATTAATTAAAGGAGATATAGAGAAAATGAAAGAAATTATTAGCGAGCAAGAAATTAAAAAGTTTAATTATTATGGTTCCATCTATACAGTTCATTTGGCCGTGTTGATTATATCGGCAGTACCTTTGTTTATGTGGCTCGGAAGGTATGCGTATATTCCGTTTGGGATTTTATTTATTATTACAATGTACTGGGCGTTAAAGGTTGAAAAACTAAAAAAGAAAAATGATATACAAACCTATAAGGAAATTGTTGCATTTACGGAGGGAAAAAATTGGATGAACTTCATAAGGCAGTTGAAGTGGGAAAACGTCCTTATCAAAATATATTAAAGGTTATTATTAGTGCGGGTGTTACAGCGATGATTTGCTTCTTAATTGGAGTACTGATGCACGTATTCTTGAATTAATTAAATTTAAGTATATTTTGATTTGTAGAATTATAAAATAGAGCATTTTTTTCGCAGATTTTAACCGGTAGTTAAGAAATCGAAGCCATAATTAAACGAAGGCTCAATTGTAAACACATATTAGAAATACTATAATGAGAATATAAACAGGAGGTAGGAACAATGCAAATTGGTGAGAAGATAAAAAACTATCGGAAAACTGCGGGATTAACACAAGAACAGGTGGCGGATTATTTGGACGTTTCTACTCCTGCGGTAAATAAATGGGAAAAAGGAAACACATATCCAGATATATCATTACTTCCGGCAATTGCTCGATTATTAAAAATTGATATGAATGAACTATTTTCATTTCGTGAAGAATTGACAGAAAAAGAGATTGGACAATTTGTGAATGAGCTTTCGGAAGTTTCATTGGATAGCTTTATAAAAGCTTTTGAGATGGGAAAAAATAAAATAAAGGAATATCCTCATTGTGATTCGTTGATTTATTCAATTGCTACTGTTTTAAATGCGGCGTTAACTTTATCCGATGTCGATGATGAGAAAAAGTTGGAATGCAATAATGTGATTGTTGAATGGCTGGAACGAACTGCTGAAAGTCCGAATGAAAAGGTAAGTATTTCCAGTATTTTTATGCTTGCAGCGAAATATATACAAATGGAAAAATATAAAGAAGCAAATATCTTTTTGGATAAAATTCCAGATACTGTGATAGATGCCACAATTATGAAAACGAATGTACTAGCACACCAGGAAGGGACAGATATTGCAGCGTTCTTTTTAGAGGGAAAACTGATGCAGACAGTTACGAATATACAAAACTATCTGTATAAGTTGATAGAAATGGAAGAAGAAACCGGAAATCATTGTAAAGCAGAGGAGATTGCCGAAATCACAGAACATATGGTATCGTTATTTGGTCTGTGGGATTACGGTAAAGTAGTACCATATCTATTGATTGCCGTGTATCGAAAGGATGTAGAAAAATGTATTCAGTTGATAAAAGAAGTGCTGATGGAGTCAAAGAAGCCATGGAAGATGGTGGAATCACCTTTATATTACAGATATGTGGATACAGTACAGGGAAAGTCTTTTTCAGGCGTTGGAAATAATTTTGTTCATGCATTAGCTACAGAAATTGAAAATAAAGAAGAGTATGAATTTTTGAAAGGGAATAAAGAACTGGAGGCGATTTTTTCTCAATATTTGAAATAGATTGCGATAAAAATATATAGAAATGATAAAATAAAAGCTGTAAAAATCTACGTTGAATTTTACAGCTTTTTGTGTATAATAGAAGTAGCAGAAACAATTTAAAATCAAAGGAAGGAGCTGAAAGAATATGGCAAATATTTTACCAGTATCTGATTTGAGAAATTATAATGAAGTCCTGAAAAACTGTCATAAAGGAGAACCGGTATATCTGACTAAGAATGGCAGAGGACGTTTCGTTGTCATGGATATTGAAGATTATGAGCGTGACCGAGCAGAGAAAAAGCTTCTGATGAAGCTGCAGGAAGCTGAAGAAGTAGTGAAAGACGGAGAAGGCTGGCTGAATCTGGATGAACTGAAAGCACTTGTGGGGGAATAAGATGTTAAAATTGCGGATCAATCCGATTGTTGCAAAGGATTTGAAAAACATCCGAGATTATATTGCTGAAGATAACGAAGAATATGCAGCAAAGACCATAAAGGAAATTTACGGTAAATTTGAAAACCTTCAGATGTTTCCTGAAATGGGGTCGGATCTCTCCAAACGGGTCAGCTTTTGGACAGATTATAAATATGCGATATGGGAAGATTATGTTATTATCTACAAGGTCGGTAACGAATATGTAGAGATTTATCGTGTAGTTAACCGATATCAGGATATCACGAGAATCTTTGATTGATAACAGAGATGTGATAACAAATTGATAACACCGTTCAGTACAGCCTGTGGACTTTGGACAGTGGAACACATATAAAACCAGATAGAACCATAATGAGAGTATGAAACTTTTTCTGTAAAATAATGTTTATAAGGTCCTTCTATGATAAAATAAATATCATTAGGAGGGCCTTTTATTATGGCAAGATAAAAGAAACCTGTACATCGTATACAAATGACAGAAGGAAAACGAAACATCATCCATACTTATAAGACATGGATCGCCTAAGAGCGGCTACTGGGAGATTATAGAAAATTAGCGGGATGATAGAAAATGAAGGTTAAATTAGAAGATGATGGCGAAGATAATTCAGAACTTATTGAAGAAATAGAAGATTCATTTATAGAAGAGTATATTCCATTACCAGGACAGTATGAAATCAATGAGTCCAGGATTATTGATTTAGCTAATGCACAGGATATATGGGAAGATAAGATTTTACCTCTTACTGCAAAAGAACATGATATTTTACTGGATTGCTATCGGACTAAGCTTAGGTATAGTTATTGGGTTTCTAATAGATGATATTGGTCTTGGAATGTGTCTGGGGGGTATGATGGGTGTTAGCATCGGCCCTGTAATTGATGTGCTGAGAAAAAATAAGAAATCAGAGGAGCAAGAGGATAATGATGAGAAAGAATAATGTGCTTCGCAAATATATAGCGTCACTTCTATTATTTTTGTTATTTGAGACAGTGGCAATCACGTTGTGGAAGGCTAAAGGAAACTTGTTTTATCTGTTGAATTTCAGCTACATTGGAGGAGGCCTTGCGTTGGGAACAGCACTTTTTACTGCAGGAAAACGCTATGCCCGACATTTTCTTGGCGTTTTTGAGGCGGCAACAATACACTACGCAGTCGCGAAGATATTCGGTCCACTGTTTTTCAATCCTGCGTGTGCACTGCGATGAAAGCAAATGTGTTCATTATGGAAAATGTCTGCGTGTCTGCCCAATGAATGTGGAGGTCAATAAGGAATCCCGCAAACGAAAGAGAGGAACGGAGTGCATACTCTGTTATGAATGTACGAAGGTCTGTCCGACCAAAGCATTGCATTAAAAAATGGAGTTGGAGATATAGCTGCGATGGTAAACTTGAGTTTTTTGCATACACCTGAAAAATAAAAGATATAATTTGAAATGGAGATTATGATATACTGTAAACAAGATATAGTGCAAAACGTAACAGAAAGGAGTACGCACAGTGTCAGATAAAAAGAAATTTACAGTATACGTCGGAAGTGTAGCACTATGCGTAGGTGTGGCAGTTCTGCTTCATTATGTGTCCTTTACCAATCCTTATCTGCAATCTATTTGTCACCTTTTAAGGCCTTTTATTTATATAGGACTTTATCTGGTATGGGCGATTTCTTTTCAAAAGAGAATTATCCAAAAGGAACCCCGTCGTTGTTTAATAATGATTGCAGTGATGATGGTTTTTTGGATGCTCGTTCGTATGTGTAAATTTGAAATACCGTATGAGATGCCGACAGCACTGCGCTACGCCTGGTATCTTTATTATATTCCTATGCTGTTACTCCCTACGGTCAGTCTTTATCTGGCATTTTATATACGGCAGCCGGAGAATTATAAATTACCGGAAAGACGGTGTCTGCTGTTTTTTCCGGCATTGTTTCTGATAGGGATTGTATTAACGAATGATCTGCACCAGTTAGTTTTTACTTTCCCGGAGGGAAGACTGGGGGAAGCAGCTTCCTATGAAGTAGGAGTCTATGGATATGGAGCAATGTATTATGCTATAGTCGCCTGGGATCTTGGATGTCTGCTGGTGGCACTCTTGATTATTTTATTAAGGTGTAGAAAAATTAAAAACAGGAAAATGCTTTGGATGCCTTTTGGTGCTTATGGTCTGTCGGTTGTCTATGGCATCGCCTATTATCTGAATCTGCCCTTCTGGAAAATATTTTCAAGCGATATGACAGCTGCATTATGCCTTCTGTTTGCTTTGATCATTGAAAGCTGCATCCAGTGCGGATTGATCCCTTCCAATACAGGATACGCACAGTTATTTGCAGCATCTACAATTTCAGCACAGATTACAGATCAGAGTGGAAAATGCATTTATCAATCTCAGGATTCGGAATGTATTGCACCGGAAATTGTAAGGCAGGTAGTTCAATGTCCGATCATGTTAGAAAATGGGATCAGGCTGTCGGGAAAACCAATTTTGGGAGGCTATGTGTTGTGGAAGGAAAACCTGTCAGAATTACAGGAAATCGTAAGAGAGCTTGAAGATCGGAAGGAAGAATTAAAAGATGCGAATCTGATTGAGGAAGAAAATCTGAGAACAAAAAGAGAAGTAGAAAAACTTTTTGTGAAGAATCAGCTGTATGATAAAATACAGAAACAGACGGCAAGGCAGAGTAAACTTTTGACGGAATTCATTGAAGCATATTCTATGGAAGAAGATGAGAATAAAAGGGAAAAAATATTAGGGAAGATAGTTGTGATCGGAGCCTATATAAAAAGGCGTAGTAATCTTATTTTTATTGCGGAGCAGGCAGTAAAATTTCCGATAAGAGAGTTGGAGTTATGTTTCAGGGAAACGATAAAGAATCTGGAATGGAATCATGTTGAGGCAGGTTTTTCCACCGCGTTAGAAGAAATACGAAGTGAAGATGCTATGCAGATTTATGATTTTTTTGAAGCAGTCATAGAGGAATCTTTGGAAGATCTGTTGGCATTTAATGTAAATCTGAAACGCAGAGAGGCGCGGATCATCATGTCTATGAGTGTGGAATGCAAAACAGATCTGCAGGAAATTGCAAGACGATATGGAGCTTATGCGGAGCAGGATTTTGACGGATCATGGCTGCTTTCTCTGATTCTGGGAGGAGGTGGCGGCAAATGATAAAAACATTTGAAAACTGTTCACCGGAGTATCAGATTACGATTGTTTGGTTTTTTATTTTTTTGACTTTGCTGTGTATGATTCTGGTTATTTATGAAGGAACAGGAAAAAGACAAAGAAAGACGTTGCTGCTGGACAGTGTATTGCTTATAGTTATTTTCCTTATAACAGCTGTCTTGTGTGTGTGGCAACGGGCGTTTTACGAAGAAGATTCCATGATATTATTTAAAATACCGTATGTGATTTTAATTGTTATAGGAATTGGTGTTTTTTTATATGTGGGAATGAAGATTTTTGGAATTTATAAGTACCGCAAGAGCTGCCTGAGGGAAAATGCAGTTCAGGAAAGTCTGGACAATTTGCCGAGTGGAATTGTTTTTTTTGATGGGAACGGAATGCCTAAACTGATGAATCGAAAAATGTATCAAATTTGCCAGAATCTGACGGGAAGAGATATACAGAATATTACAGAACTGGAGGAAGCACTGGGACATCCTCTGAAAGAGAATGTATTTTATGATGTTGATTTGAAAGTATACTGCTTTGCGGATGGAAGTGTGTGGAAATTTTCAGAGAAAGAGATTATTACGACAGCCGGAGATCATTTTTTTCAAGTTCTTGCTTCTGAAGTGTCGGAATTATATCGGAACAAAGTGTTGCTGAAGGAAGAAAATCAGAAACTTCAGGAAATGTCTGTGGCTATGAAAGAACTTTCTAAGAATGTAATAACGCTGACCAGAGAAGAAGAAATGTTATCTATGAAAATGAGAGTGCATGATAATCTGGGATATAGCGTCCTGGCGGCACAGTGGATGTTGCTGCGCGAATCGGAAGCAGACCGGGATGTTTTCCTTTCGCAATGGAAGCAGACATTAGACTTGCTGAATAAAGATAACGAGTCTGTGAAAGGCGAACAACTGCACAGGCAGGTGCAGGAAAGAGCGGAGATTTTGGGTGTGAAAATCATTTATACAGGAGAACAAGTCTGGGAATCTCATATTTTCGAACTGATGGATATAATACTTTTGGAGGCACTTTCCAACTGTGTCCGCCATGCAGGGGCAAGCGAACTGTATGTAAAATGCAGTAGTGGGGAACAAGAATGGATTATGGTGATTACAGATAATGGACAAGCAATGGAGAAGGATGTCAAAGAAGGAGGAGGATTATCCGGTATACGAAAAAGGGTGGAGCAATGTGGAGGTACATTGAGAATTTGTGCGGAGTCAAAATTTTCAATAATCGTTAAGATACCAAAGGAGGTGCGGAGATGATACGGGTACTAATCGTGGAAGACCAGCGTATGGCTCGGGAAGATATGGAAAATTATATTCAGTCCAGTGGGAGATATTGTCTGGCGGCTTCTATCACAAACGCAGCTATGGCAGAAACCGTATGCAGACAGAGCAGGTGTGAACTTGTCTTGATGGATGTCTGTACGGAGAATGATGAGAGTGGTCTTGTGGCAGCGGAGAAGATTAAAAAGACAATGCCCCAGATAAAAGTAATTATCGTGACTTCTTTAGTAGAGTGCAGTTTTATTGATAGGGCGCGCAAAGCGGGAGTAGAAAGTTTTTGGTATAAAGATGCCGGTAAAGAAGAACTGTTGGAGGTTATGGATCGTACGATGAAAGGGGAGAACGTGTATCCGGATGCTCCGCCGGTTGTGATGATCGGAACGGCGAAAAGCTGTGATTTTACACCTGGAGAATTAGCAGTTCTGCGATTAGTGGTGGAAGGAGAATCCTATAAAAAAATTGCAGAGAGCTTGTGTATATCACCGGAAACTGTAAAATGGCATATCAAAAATATGTTGCAGAAAACGAATTTTGATTCCAAAACGAAATTGGCGGTAGCTGTTACAAAGAAAAATCTGATTATAAATGGATTTTAAAAATAGCATTTTACTACCCATATGGGGAGTGCTTAAGACTCTGAAAACCGATATCATATACTATGTAAAAGTGTCTCAATCCGATGGTTCTGTTCTTTGCTGAGATGTCAGATTGTTTATAAGACACTGTCTGGAAAGGAGATAAATAATATGAGATATATTATGAGAAGAAGCTGCCTGTTCTTGGTAATGATTGCGGTTATAGTTTTTACAGGGTGTGGGCAGAAGAAAAAAGAAGATCCGGTAACCGTTACATTGTGGCATGTATACGGCGGACAGACAGAATCGCCATTAAACGATCTGATTGATGAATTTAATGAAACGATTGGAAAAGAGGAAAATATCCGAGTACAGGTTGGCAGTGTTACAAATACGAATACAATACATGAAAATGTACTGGCATCCGCATTTGGAGATCCAGGAGCCTCTAAACTGCCGGATATGTTTGTTTCCTATCCTAAAACAGTTCTGGCGATGCCGGATGATACGGAACTTGTAGATTATTATGATTATTTTACAGAAGAAGAACTGAACGAATTTATTCCGGCTTTTTTGGAAGAAGGTGTCATTCATGAAAGACTTTCCATTTTGCCGGTAGCAAAATCAACGGAAGTTATGTTTATCAATAAAACAGCATTTGATCGTTTCGCGAAAGAAACAGGAGCGAAGATGGAAGATTTAAAAACATGGGAAGGACTCTTCGCAATGGCAGAACAATATGCTGCATGGACAGATAACCAGACGCCGGACATTCCTGATGATGGAAAGAATTTTTTCGTTCATGATTATCATTTTAACTATTTTCAGGTAGGTGTAGAATCTCTGGGTGAAAATTTCTTTAAGGGAGAGAATCTGGCTTTCGGACCGGAATTTCAAACAGTATGGGAACCTTATGCAAAAGCGGCACTGTCCGGAGGAGTATGGCTTCGCAGCGGTTATGCAACGGAACCTTTGCGAACGGGAGATTCGATTGTATCGGTGGCTTCGTCAGCCAGCGTGTTGTATTATTCAGATGAAGTTACGTATGCGGATAATACATCGGAAAAAGTAGAGATTGTTTCCATGCCATGTCCCGTATTTGCCAGGGGAGAAACGATGGTCATGCAGCGGGGTGCCGGTATTTGTACGGTAAAATCTACACCGGAAAAAGAAAAAGCCTGTATTACGTTTCTTAAATGGCTGACGGAGGCCCAAAAGAATGTGGAATTTGTGACCAGTCTTGGATATATGCCGGTAAAGCAGGAAGCTTTCGATGTTTACCTTCCGGAGGCGATCGAGAAGTTAAGTGATCCGATGTATGTATTCTTGTATCAGGCTTTTTTAAAGACGCAGGAGAACTATACATTTTATACTGCTCCGAAATTGGATTCCTATCTGGATCTGGAAACAAAGTTTGAAGAACTTATCAGGCAAACCCTGTCAGTAAAGCGGTTGGAGTGGCAGGAACATCCGGAAGATATGGATAAACTTGTTTCAGAGACATTAGAGGATTTCAAAGCAGCATACACACAATAATGTCTGCCGGATCGGCAAAAAGAGGTGGCTGACATATGGGAGAAAAGAAAATAAATTTTTGGAAGATTATAAAAGGAATAAAGAGACAAAGCATCCGTATGCAGCAAAGACTGATTGTTTATTGGTGCGTGGTGATTTTAACACTTTTTTTAGTGACAGTTCTATTACTCAGTATTTTGGGAGTCCTTCCGGGAATGGATTTTAAAGTACGGGAAATGTTGTCTGCCCAGCAGAAAAATACGTTGTCAACTATGACAGAGCAGACTGATATTATGATGGCGAGAAGTATTTCTTTATCGGAAGACATTACAAAAGAATTGAACCAATGTCTGACAGCCAATGGAAAGACATTTTCAGATTTGAATGATAATCCTCAGTTGATTATGGATTTGGAGGCTGCGCTGTATCCCTCCTTGAAATCGGCATTGGACGTGAAGTATTGCAGTGGAGTTTTTGTTGTATTGGATGCAACGGTAAATACGAAGACGGAATATGCAGATATATCACGCATGGGAATCTACCTGCGCCTGTCTGATTTAAAGGCAGTAAATACAAGCAAACAGCACGTAGTTTTTTTCAGGGGAAATGCTGATATTGCAAGAGCAGAGCAGGTACAGCTCCATAACCGTTGGAATTTAGAATTTGATACGTCCGCATTGTCGGGGTATGAACAGATTATGCAGTTTGATGGAAACCGGCTGGTAGAGAGCTGCCTGTGGACAGACCGGCTGGAGCTGAGTGATACATGGGAGGATGTGCAGCTTTTATATGTCCCGGTTTTAGACAGTACCGGAAAAGTACGCGGTTTGTGCGGTATGGAGATGAGTAATCTGTATTTCAGGCTGTCTTATCCTATGGTGGAAGGTTCCTGTGGGAATATAGTGACAGTACTGGCTCCTGTGGACAAAAAAGGAAACATCTATCTGGATAAGGCGATGTTCGGAGATACAAAAGAAACGTATCTTTCACCATCAGGAACGATGACAGTGAAGAAAGGAAAATATTATAATACATATTCTACCGCTTTCGGGAATTATATAGGCAGGCATGAACTGCTTGGATTGAAGAGTTGTAATGGTATGCCGCTTGCGGTACTGACATTAATATCAGAAGCGAATTATGAAAAATTAACAGCGGACAATCGAAGGGACTGGATCATCGGTACGTTGTTGTTCCTGATTTTATTATTGGTTGTTTCTGTCGGTATGTCCCATCGTTTTGTGAAGCCGATTCTTCGGAGTTTAAAAGCACTGCAGGAGGATACGCTGACGGACGAAAACTTATCAGGCATTTCAGAAGTGGATGCACTGGTTGATTTTATGCAGAAAAAAAGGAATACGGAGAAACTGGAAAATGGAGGCATTCCTCCGAATATAGAAGAAATGCTCAAGGCGTTTGCTTTGCGCGTGGAAACTCTGACTCCGTCAGAGAGGATGGTTCTTCAGTATTATGTTGATGGATATACGATACAGGAGATTGCTTCATTGCTTTATATCAGTATTGGAACAGCGAGAAAGCATAATACAAATATGAATCGAAAACTGGGGATAACTGTCAGAGAGGAACTAATGCTGTATATTGAGTTATTTCGAAAATGTAATCAGTTAGATAAGCTGACATATAGCAGAACTGAGTAAACGAAAAAGAGTCTTTACAGCAATGTCATTAAGTTAAGATGACCAATCAAGATCTTAGCATCAGAAATGATGCTGGGGTCTTTTTTTTGTTTGCCGATAGATCTCTTTTATATTTTCACAAAAAGATATTGCGCATATATAGTGGAGAGATAAGAATAAAACACTATATATAGTATACTAATCGTTCGTATTTTGAAAAATAAGCATAATATACGAATGGCGACCATAGTATTTGCTTTCTGAATCTGCTACGCTTTTATTACGAAATGGTGGCCGCCCGATCAGAGAAAAAAATAAAGGCAATGGGTAAGGAGGGAGAACAGAGAATAGGATGGTGATAGAGCAAAGAGGTTAACAAGGAGGTTAAAAATGTGGAATATATTACGAAAAAGGATTTAATAGATTGTTCTACGCCGGATGAGTTTTGCTTTTCACTATGCTGCATGGAATGTAAAACAGTATGGAAAAGTACACCAATTCGTTTTTCCAGAGCGGGGAAAAAACCGGAAAATGAAAATCGGAAGATTATTTATGATACACTTTATGAACGGGAAAAGAATTTAGCATTTCAAAAAGCATTGAATCAGGCGAAAGAGATCTTTAATATTTGTCCGATATGTAAGCGTCTTGTATGTGACCATTGCTTTTTAATCTGTGATGATCTGGATATGTGTGTGCAATGTGCCACAAAGCTTAATGAAAAAGGTACTGTTGTAGGATGAAAACAAAAAAGAAAAATGAAAAAGAAAGGAGAACTTTGTTATGAAAAAATATGAGATTTTAGGAGGAAATTTACCAGTTGTTGTATGTGAATTATCAGCAGGAGAATCTATGATCACAGAAAGCGGAAGTATGAGCTGGATGAGCCCGAACATGAAAATGGAGACGATTTCCGGAGGCGGAATGAAGAAAATGTTCGGCAGACTGATGTCTGGTGATTCTGCGTTTCAAAACAGATATACCGCAGAAGGTGCAGACGGAATGATTGCATTTGCATCAAGTTTTCCGGGAGCGATCAAAGCATTGGAGATTAGCAACGGTCACTCCATGATCGTGCAGAAGAGTGCATTCCTTGCTTCAGAAGAAGGCGTAGAACTGTCCATGCATTTTCAGAAAAAATTAGGGAAAGGCATATTTGGAGGAGAAGGTTTCATTATGCAGAGATTGAGCGGAAATGGAACCGCGTTTGTAGAAATTGATGGACATGCAGTGGAGTATGATTTGAGTGCAGGACAGGAAATTTTGATCAGTACGGGGTACTTAGCGGCAATGGAAGAAACCTGCACTATGGATGTTGTAGCTGTAAAAGGAGTAAAAAATATGCTGATTGGAGGAGAAGGCATTTTTAATACCGTTGTGAAAGGACCGGGAAAGGTGATCTTGCAGACAATGCCAATCAGTAAGGTAGCAGAATTGCTGACTCCTTTTTTGGCAGATAAGAAGTAATTGAAAGGGGAGAAGATTATGAGAAAGAAGTTGAATTTGTTATTTGGACTGGTGCTTATTATCAGTATGATAGCGCTGATTGGTTGTGGAGGCTCCGGAAAAACAGGAGAGAAGAACCCGTATGAAGGAAAATGGGTAGCGGTGTCCGCTCAGATGATGGGAATGTCTGTCAGTATAGATGAAACTTTCGGAGGTGCTTTTGAATTTGAAGTAAAAAACAACGGAAAAGTTTCCTTTTCAGTTGGAGACACTACCGGGAATGGAAAATGGTCTGTCGAAGATAATCAGTTTATCTTGAGCATCGAAGGAGAAGAGATGGTGGGAATCATCGGAAAAGATATTATTTCTTTTGATAATATGCTCGAGATGGGAGTAAAGGTGATTTTTGCAAAGGATGGAACGGATGCAATGGATCCGGCACTCTATCTGACAGAGGAGGAAAATGCAGTCATAGGTGAGTGGGCTGCAGAAAGCGTAGAAGAACTTTTAGGAGACGGACCTCAGACTTCTATGGAAGGAGTAGACAACATCAATGATGCACTGCGTCTTGATTTCAAAAGTGACCGTAATGTAACAGTTATTTATAAAGGGGAGGAGATTGGGACTTTCCCATGGTCAGTTGCACTGGGATATTGTTCGATTGAATCAGAAAATCCATCTCTTACAGTGATGATAAATGACGATGGTACTTTGAAAGTAGACTACAGTGATGATGATGACTACTACACATTCCACTGTGTAAAAAGTGACAGTGAATAACTGAAAAGGATGTGGAAATCATGAAAGGAGGGAAGACGCCATGAAAAAGAAACTATGGTGTGTGCTGTGTATCATGATATGCATGATGATGATAGCGGCATGTGGACAAAAAAAGAATCCGGAGAAGAAAAAATCGGAAAAAGCAGAGCAGGAAGAAACAGAATTTAAAGACAGAGAAAGTCTTAAATTAAGTTTATTTACAGTGTATTATCCGAAGGCATGGAACTACGATAAAGAGAATATGAAGAAAGAAGAAGAATATTCTTACGTTAGATTTTTTGATGGAGATACAGTAGATGGATCCGAGAATGTCATTTCTATAGAAGCGACCAAGGAGGATTCATATACATATCGAAAGAGTTTAATTGCCTTTGGAGTGGATTTAGAGGCATATGCTGAAGGAAAAATGGACACTGTAACAATAGGAAATGCAGAATATACAGCAATGCCGGAAAGTAATTCCATAGAAAAAACGTATATGTATCGTTATGAACAGTCTGGCACATCCTATGATATCAGAGTAAGAGGACAGGAAATAGATGATTCTGACAAAGAATTGTTAGAAGGAATTGTGCTGAAATTAGAGGATGAAGGAAATAAAGACGCACCATGGCCATGGGAGGGAGAGCCTGTTGAACCTGTATTGGCAGAGCAGATGGTAGGTTCTTATACAATCGTTCCGAAATATATCCCATTTAAAGAAGCACAGGGAGTTATGCAGATTATGGATCATCAGTTTGTAAAACAGGGCAATCAAGTGTTCCATTTGCTGGAGAACAAACTGGATACTTATGAATATTCAGAAAGTGGACTTGAATTCGTATCTTCGATGGAATTAGACGATGATTTTGAATATTTGTCTGGGGACAGCAGTGGAATGTTATATCTTTCGCCTGGAATTGGAGATGTAATTGGCGTAAAAGATGGGAAAAAGGCACTTCAGACAACAGTAGACGGAGATCTGAATATGCATCCATCCGGAGAATGGGGAATCAGTTTCTGGGTGAACAGTGATACTCAGAAGATTGCGAATCAAGGCGGTAACCTGACGGCAGAACCGTGGATACTGACCGGATTAAATAAAGATGAAGAACGCAAGGGACTGTTTTCTATGATAGATGACGTACAGATCACGAATAGTCATATTATGGTTGCCGGCTCCATGGCTGTGGAAGATGAAGGCACAAAAATTGTTGTCTATGATTATGATGGCAATCAGCTTTTGAAATTAGGTGGAGAAGATATCAGTTCTCCGGACAAGCTCGGTTCCATTACAGGCATGGCGGAAACAGAAAATGGTTTTGTGGCTGCAGATGGAAATATGCGTGAAATACAATTTTGGGCAAAAGATGGAACGCACGTAGGTGCAATTTCTACAGAGGACATATTTGGTGTCAGTTATCCATGGCTGGAAGATATGCAGCTTTTAGATGACGGCTCTCTGTTAATTATGCTGACACAGGAACGAGACGACGGATCAGCAAATGAATTGATGTTTTTCAGATTGACAGGATTTTAATTGAAAAAATAAAAATCGCTTGCCGGCAGAAATTTATCTGCCGGCAAGCGATTTTTCTGTTTCCTGTTTCCAATATAAAGGTAGAATTTTATCACATCAGTGAATCAATTTTCATATTTATCGTATACAGATATATACAACATAAATGGCATAGAGGATCAACATCAGGATCCCCTCCTTTTTATCGAGTGATTTTTTGGTCTATGCCATAACTGGTCCTATGTCAAGAAAAAGTACAAATTAAATGTAACCAATTTCCCATTTTTTGTAATTGTTAACTCGCTAAGTTTGTTACGTCCGTTTCCAAGTTTTTCAGATATTGTTCCTCATATTCATTTGGAGACAAATATCCACAATGACTATGAATACGGACTGTATTATAGAATGTTTCAATATATCTGGACTGTTTTGCTTTTTCAATTACGACAGTAGTGTTTGTACTCCTTCCGCATATCGGTATGGGGATAGTTGCAGTGCTTGAGGTCGTGAAATGTGGATTACAGGATTTTATCCTGGGATGATGGTGGAAAACTTTTGAGTATGCTATACATAGAAAGGCAAAAATAGATGATGGAAGAATTATATAAAGTGATGGACGATTTACTGGATGTAGAATTTCAGATGAAATCAGGGATAGATCTCCTGAAAGAATTGGAAGAGTTTTATTTGTCGAATCCTGAAACAGAAGCGTCTGAAGCAAGAAAACTTGCAGTGTTGATCAAGGGATATTTGCAGTCGATGAAGTCAAATATTCGAGAAATCATTCGTTATATTGATGATACAACACTTGAGAAATCAAATGAGGAAAAGAAAGACGAACAGGAAGCTGAGAGTACCATGTCAGAGAAAGTGCAAGAATTTGTAAATCTGACAATTACAGAGCATATGGGAAAAGCGTATTCAGAATGGAAGTTAAATCAGGATAAAGAGGCGGTAAGTGAGATTGATAAGAAATACCAGAAATTACTGGAAACGTTATCCCCAGAACAGGAAGAAGTGATTACGGAATACTGTAATGCAATTTTCAGCAGTGGAGCAGAAACAGAAGAGTTTTTCTACCGACTGGGATTAAAAGATGGACTGAATCTGAAAAATACGGTAAAATCTGTATTAGAAATGATATCATGAAATCGGAATTTATCAGAAAATGAGGAATAGTTGAAATGGAGGCGCTATAATAACATGAAGATTGAAGGGAACCAGAAAGAACTGGATGCAATGGTAGAATTTCATAAGGGAAACCGTGTCGAGGGGCTGAGACTGCAAGAAGAATTTGCAGCGGAATTTCGTAAGGAGTATAAAGACAAAGATCACTGTCCTTGCCTGAAAGCCTGTCGTTATCACGGAAACTGTAAGGAATGTGTAGCAATCCACAGAGCGCATCAGGAACATGTTCCTAATTGTATGCGACCATTGATTAATAAAAAATTGAAATTGATGTCAGAATTAACAGAGCATACCTTGGCAAATGAAATAGAAGCTCCACATGAGATTTTAAGAAAATAGGCAAGTCAAATTCCCGTTTATTGGGAAGTCGCAGAGAACGAAAAATCGGAAGTTTACAGCGAGGTGAAAGAGGTTGAATTATGTAGAATATGGAAAAGAAAACAGCGATGTAATTATCCTCTTACACGGAGGCGGTTTATCATGGTGGAATTACAAAGAGGTTGCTGAAAGACTTCAAACAGATTATCATGTGGTTTTGCCTATATTAGATGGTCATGCAGGATGTGATAAGCAGTTTACAACGATAGAGAATAATGCTTTGGATATTATAGAATTTGTAAATAGCAAATTGGGCGGTTCTGTTTTAATGATGGGAGGACTATCGCTTGGAGGGCAGATTTGTTTGATGAATATTACAAAGATACTTGTGCTATTAGAAAGAGTGATATGATTGCCTTTTTACAGGAAAACTCAGTATATTCACTAAAAGATGGCATTGGAGAGTGTGAAGCAACCGTTCAAATTTATGTTGGAGAAAAAGAAAAGCAATCAATGAAAAAATCTGCTAAAATCATTCATGAAAAATTGCAGGATAGTTTTATACAAGTTCTTCCTAATATGTATCATGGAGAGTTTTCAATAAACCACGCAGATGATTATGTGAGAAAACTATTAGAAATAGTAAAGCGAAGGTAACTTTCAGTCTTCAGCAGAGACTGAAAGCAACAGAAGATTTGAATTTTACGGAGGAATTATGGACAAGAAAAAGTATTGGATAATCCGATTATTCTTTGTGCTTTTTACAATATCCGTATCTGTTGCAATACTTCCTTGTGGAATAATAAATGTTCATGGCTTATTTGGTGAGGTAACCACATATGTAGTGGTCGAAGATAAAGAACAAGAAATTGTCAGTATCGAAGACGTAGACCATAAAAAAGTCCAAACTGTAAAAGGCATAAACATTCTCAATATTTGGTTATCGCTTTTAAGCGAAAGCACAAAGCAATTGGTATAGCATTGCTGCTTGTAATAGTGCTTAGTGTCTTGATTTTGGGATACATGTGGATTCATTCACCAATGTAACAATCGGAATTTGGAGGAGATTCTTATTTATGAAAAAAGGGATAAACAAATCAATCTTATTTTACATTGCATCAGTTCTGTTTTTCATAGCGTCAGCTATTGGCTTTATGAGTGGAAATGAAAGTTCTATGGCTATAGTATGGTTATGTCTTGGTTCTTCATTTCTTTGCTTGGGTTCGACTCATAAGAAAAAGGAAAACAATACAGATGATAAATAATTTCCTGCTTGTATTGTTGGAAAATCGGAATTCATAGAGTTCTTTTGTGATTTGCAACTGCTGGTTGACAGATTTACAGCCTGAAATGGTGGAATGCAAACAGCAAAACTGTTATATTGAGCTCATAAAATCTGCAAAAGGAGAAAAAAATGATTTTAGCTGATAAGATTACAGAGGAAAGAAAAAAGAATGGATGGTCACAGGAAGAACTAGCCAATCAGTTGGGCGTATCCAGACAGGCAGTATCTAAGTGGGAAAGTGCAGGAGCTGTTCCAGATTTGCAAAGAATTTTACAGATGTCGGAGCTATTTTGTGTTAGTACAGATTACCTATTAAAAGATGAAATGAAAGCAGAAAATATCACCTATCAAGAAAGTACTGAAAGATATGCAGAACCGTTGAAAAAAGTAACTATGGAGAATGCAAATGAATTTCTTGACATGAAAAGAAATGGATCCAAAGTAGTGGCAAACGCAACAAGTATGTGTATCTCAAGTCCAATATTATTGATTGTTCTTGTGACAATGGCAGAAGATGGCGTATTTCATGTTTCGGAATCTCTGGCAACAGTATTTGGATGTGTTTTTTTGCTTGGAATGGTTGCGGCAGCCGTTTTTTTGTTTATTACATATGGAATGCGAGAATCACATATGGAACATTTTGAAAAAGAATGCTTTGAAACAGAGTATGGTGTATCTGGAATAGTACGAGAAAAAAAAGATTCCTATGAACCGATTTTTATCAGAGGAACAGCTGTTGGGGTAGTGCTTTGTATACTGGCAGTGATTCCGACAATTATTGCCGGAGCCATGGGAACGTCTGACTATTGTTGCGGCCTTTCCGTTGGATTGCTGCTATTCATACTTGCAATAGGAGTGAATCTGTTGGTTCGTGTTGGGATGGTAAAAAGCAGTTACGATACCCTTCTTCAGGAAGGCGAATATACAAAAGAAGAAAAACTGTTTAAGAAAAAGACTGACACGTTTTCTGGTGTATATTGGTGCTTGACTACAGCGATTTACCTTGCATGGAGCTTCTGGACGATGAGCTGGGATATTACATGGATTGTATGGCCGGTTGCTGGTGTTTTGTTTGCAGCATTGCTTGGTGTGGTGAAAATGGTGTTAAAGAATGGCAGTGAAACTCAGCACTATATTTAAGATGGAGTTAAGTTTTTTTCGCATATTATACGCATCCTGAGATTCCAGTTGACCGAGTTCTTTAGAACGAAGGATTGGTGGATTAGAAAGTGTCTTTTACAGGAAGGTGATTAGATGAATGATCAATTCTTACAAGGGGTAATATTCGATTGGAATAGAATTGATAACGATAGTTATTTAAAGAGAATTAAGGCTTTTAAGGGGATTCAAAAACTTGATTTCAACAAAGCAATCACCTTTTTTGTCGGAGAAAATGGCAGTGGTAAATCAACTTTATTGGAGGCACTTGCCGTAGCACATGGTTTTAATCCTGAAGGTGGAACAAAGAATTATGTTTTTTCTACGCATGATACACATTCAGAGCTGTGTGATGCGATAAGAATTTACAAAGGTTATCGGAAGGAAAAGTGGGGGTATTTTCTTAGGGCTGAAAGTTTTTATAATGTTGCAACGAAGGAAGAAGAATATGCAGATTTCGCACATCCTTCTGCCAAATATCATGAAAAATCACATGGAGAGAGTTTTCTCGCATTGGCACAGAACAATCTGCATCCAAATGGCTTGTATCTTTTTGATGAGCCGGAAGCTGCATTATCCCCACAGAGACAGCTTACATTGTTGATGCAAATATATAGTTGTGCAAAAGAGGGAGCACAGTTTATTATAGTTACGCATTCGCCGATTTTGTTAGGAATACCAGATGCAGATATCTATTGTTTTGATAATGGACGCATACATCTGTGCGAATATGAGGATACAGAGAGCTACCAGGTAACAGAAATGTTTATAAACAACAGGCAGATGCTGTTGGATAGATTACTAACAGATTAGATAATAAAGAAATTGACAATTTCAAGTTTGTAACGAAGGTATTTGCGATGAAAGGAATTAAGATTGAGTTATTGGGGATTGCAATAATACCTTTAGGAATTGCTGTGACAACAAATAATTTTTGGGGATATGTCCTAGGTGTTCTTGGATTTGGCGTCGCTGTAGTTGGCTGTTTTCTAAAAGATAATCACTGATAACTTCTTGTTTGAAAAATTGAGTAAACGTAATATTGAACAAAAAAGAAATGCACAGTTCTTAGCTTATCGTGAACTGTGCATTTTTGTAAATAAATACTTTTAATTAGCCGATTACGGCATCCTCTGCTGTAAAATGTTCCAGAGAATTTTCTTTTACCTGAATGCAGATATAAGTAATTCCAGAAATATCGGATGCAAAAAACTGACGCTTTGCAGCAGGTGCGATTTTTAGCCAGTCTCCAGTTGAAAGGTTAATTTCTTCTCCATCAATTATGGCTTTGCCGTTACCTGAAAGAATTCCATAGATTTCTTCATTTTCTTTATGAGAATGAACAAACGGGACATTTGCTCCTGCAGGTAGTTCGTTTAAACTGATTTCTGCACCTGTTAAAGACAACTTTTCATGCAGCTCAATTCGGTTTTCCTTTCCAATAGTTGTTTTTGTGTAATTTGCCATAATAGTACCTCCATAGTTAATTTGTAGTTTCTGGTTGCTTGGTATTAGTATAGTGTGAGACACATGCAAAAACAAGTACGCACCTTTTTGTAACTGTACACTCAAAAATGAATGTGTTACAATAGACTCGGAGGTGAGAATTATGCGAGCAAAAGAAGAATTACCGGAATGCCCAGTTGCAACAGCAGTATCTCTTATCGGAGGAAAATGGAAACTGCTGATTTTGCGTAACTTGAAAGAGCGTCCATGGAGATTCAATGAGCTACAACGAAGTATAGATGGTATTTCACAAAAGGTTTTGACAGATAGTTTAAGACAAATGATGAGTGATGGGCTGGCATATCGCCACGATTACCATGAACAGCCACCGAGAGTTGAATACGGCTTAACGGAACTCGGAACAAAAATGCTTCCAATTGTTAATTCACTTGCTGACTTTGGTAACTACTATAAATCAATTATTGAACAGAATTAAGAACGTTAGTATTTGAAAAGCTTGAACAATTCCAGTTGATATTGCACTTATTTTAGGAAATTTAATAACTGTTATATTTGATTATCAAATTCTTCGCAAACCCTTGAAAATACTAAGTTTGTAGCAAGTGAGCTTTCCCTTACTCTTTCCTTTGTGTTATATTCTCCCATTAGCTTTCATGAATCTTAATATGGGAAAAAATAAGGGAAAGAAAATTTCATAACACAGTATAACAATAACGACATGGTGAACTGATTGAAATGTTTTCGATATTTAACTCTATAACTGATTATTAAAAGAAAATAGAGATAAGATACGATGAGAACAATTTATGCATAATACAACATAAAACACGATAGTATTGATGTTTACACAAGTGTTGGATATATGCTTCGCATTGATTGCTGGGGAGCTGAAAAAGATTTAAAAACCACATATGGATCAGAATGTGCGCTTACTTCATTGGCTGTGGATGAGCCTTTAGAATATGCAAGATTATATCTCGATGGCAATTTACAGATGTGGATAGATTCAGAAGATTCACTTGAATTATAGAACAAGAATAACGGGTAGAAAACTTCTGATGCCCATTTTACAAGGGGTTCGAGTTTTTTATGTCTGCTGGCGCTATTTCTCTGCTGGAGTACTATTTTCGGGATAATGGCGAAAGGCTTTAGCGGTATAGTTAGAAGCACCGTTTCCATATTTTGTATTGGTTATGGTTTTTATATAATCGCTGGAATAATAGTCAATTGTAGAGCAAATGAAATAGACACAGGGGATTAAGGAAGAGTTGAAGGCAGATAAACAGATGGAATGGGTAGCAAATAAATACTATATAAGAGTGTGAAAAGGGAATTTTGAATAAGGAGATGATTTGGCAATAAGGTGCAGTAATCTGGTGGAAAGCAAGTCTGAAAATGGCTTGCTTTTTGCTTTACAATGTGGTTAGTTGATGTATATAATTATGATAAAGAGATAAAATTGATTTTTATATTTTGGTTCGATATTGTGATGCAGTTTTTCTATATTAAAAAATATACGAGGTTATAATGAAGAATAAAAGTTATGATTATATCTTTGGAAATGGAAAATTTAATACTTGGTTCAACATTATAGTTAGTATTATTAGTTGTTCAGCAATATCGTTTTGTTTAACCGAACTTTTGTTTTCCTTTGATTTTAAAGTGAGTTTTCAAAAAGCACTGATTTTTACCATACTTTTTGTGATTTTTTTATTATTGTTTTATTACTTTATAAAACAACGTACTTATAAACTATTCGATCAAAAAATAACATATGGATTTAGGGAACGAGAAATTTTGTATGCGGATATCCATTCATTAGTTTTTACACTATCCTCCAGACCTAAAGGAATATATGATATTGGACTGGGAGAACCATACCTATACATAAAAGAAAATGGGAAGAAAAAATATATATGCAATATTACAATTTATTTGGCATATCCAAGTGTTATACAAAAAAGATATGATATCAATATAAGCAATGGGCAGATAGGAATGTCTCCTGCCTACAGTTTTAACTGTTATGATATAAAAAGTATTTTCAATTTAATACATCATTCAAAAGCAAATATTTATGTGACGAAGAGTTTTCTTCTCTTTAATAATTGGACAATAAACAGATTTTGCAAAGAATACAATATCTCTATGGAAATGGTTCAGCTTATAAATGATGGAAACTAATGTAAAAAATTTGTATTGTATTGAACTTTAGAAAACCTTTTTATGAGAAAGGAAAGCATATGCAAGAATATTATAAAATATATTTTCCTTATTCCAAAGAATATTTATTGGAACAGATTAAGAAGACTACAAAACCATTATGTATTTCAAACCAGGCTTATAGAGATATGGCACTTGCAGCCTACAAAGAAGAGGATAATACCTTATGTATCGGATATGCAGCAGGAAGTATGACAGGCGGTGGCTGGGAAATGCTCCAGGCACATATAAAAAGCTATGGGGGAGATGTAATGCTGGAAGGTACGTTTGTGCTTTTGCCATACATAAAAAAAGCTGCACTATTTTTTCTGCTCATAGTGATTTTATTTGCATTGTTTTTTTCTCAGGGAGATTTATTGATTTTAACAGAATGTCTGATTTTATTTATGTTTCCATTATATCTGCTGTATAGGAATATTTCTAAGATAGGAAAATGTGAAGAAGGGCGACGGCTTGTTTTATTATATCTGGAAAAGGTGCTTCATGCAAATGTGGAAATATCCGTAGAGGAAGAATAAAGAAATGATAGGGGAAAACGAGAATGAAAAAGATTAATGAACAAACAAAAAGTTTTTTACTATACGGTATAGAAGATGTGATTAAGCCGAAAGAAATCTACAAATTAGATGGAGCAATCTTGTTTCTAGTATTTTTATTTTTCTTTTTATCTGAATCAGCTCCATCACCGTTTTTTTCAAAAGTATTTTTAGTTATTGTTTATCTTGGATTCGTGATTCTTAGTTTTTCAAGAACAGAAGTGACAGGGAAAAAGGTTTTTTGGATCATTGGAATACAAAGTCTGACGTTTTCTATTTTGTTCTGTTGGGCAGCAACTATCCTCATGCTGACAACTATGAAAGAAGAATATTATAAGAGGTATCTAACCATACTCGTTATCATTTACATACTGGTAATCGCTGCATACATTTTTCTTATAATAACTTTGATTAAAAAAGATATCTACAATCCATCTTCTTCCAAAAAGCTGGCTGGAGGATGGTGTATTACTAGTTTTGTATTGCTTGGAATGGGTGTCGCAAAAGTACTTAGTAGCAGCGTTGAATATACAGCCATGATTAGAATTGCAAGCCTTTGTTCCTATTTTTGTTCTTTGGGTTCTATCTTAGGAGTTTTTCACCTGGTAAAGTATTTTGCTGTCAAAAAATGGGAGGTTGAAAAATGAATATTTTTATGAAAAGAATATAGATGAAAATAATTATAGCATCCAGGAAGAAGGATGGATGGGAATTTTATTTTTGGTTGGAACTATATTTTTCTCAGGATTACTTTTGTATGGTTTTATAGACGGACAGGCGGATTTTTCAGTTATAGTGGCGTATGGAATATTGATTGCTTTTTCTGGAATCTGTACCCTGCATTTGTTCCTGTGGAGAGTCAAGGTAAATCATGATGTAATTGAATACCGGTCGTTTTTTGGAAAAAAATATTATAAATTTTCAGATATAACAAGAAGTGTACATAAAGAAAATGGTACATTGGAAATATATGCAGGGGACAAAATAATATTCAAATTTGATGAAAACATAAGCGCATCATTGTTTGCAAATAGTCTGTCTAAGCATAAAATTTCACAAGAAACATGGTTGAGTTGTAGAGATAAAAAGTGCATCATAAGACCAAAAGAAAGCCACTATGTTCTGCCAGGCATTTTCTTTTTATATTTGGTTTACAATAGTGTGATACTTGTATTCAATGCAAAAGAAACAGCTTTTGTTTTCCTTTTATTCTCTCTTGTACCGGGAGGTATATTTTTCTATTTTTTAATGGACAAAACAATTGTCAAGGATGGATGGCTATATAGAAATGGATTTTTAAGGAAGAACTGTAAAATAAGATTAACGGATATTACCCAGATGAAAAGAAAAAAGAATTTATTTGGAGAAGCTCTTATTTTATATAAAAATCAGAAAAAAATCGCTAAAATTTCTGCCCGAAATAGAAATGTGGACTGGCTGCAAGTAAAGATTGCAGAAATAAAAAAGGATAAGAAGAAATTAGAACGTAAAAAATGAAAAATGTGAATCATATAGGGAGATTGAGTTTATGGATAATGTCATTAGATTAAGTAAATTTGTAAAAAATTTAGGAATAGTAACAACAGTTCTTTTTTTAATAATCGTACTGGTAACATTTGTTACAGGAAATATGGGGGTTGCGATATGTTTTATGCCTTTTGTATTTTTAGGTATTGCTTTAATTTTGGCATACAAGAAACAAATAATTGTAGTAAATGAAGATGAAATTGTATTTAGCTATCTGGTTAAGAAAACTCAGCATATAAAATATAATGATATTCGTTGTATTTTAATGATTCCATTAAATGGTAGAACAGATGTCATATTAATTGATAAGATGTACAATAGACTTGTTACTCTGGAGCAAGTGTATGTAAATTATGATATTTTATATGATACACTTATAAAACATGAAATAGATCTTGTGGATTTTGGTGAGTTAGTTGAACAGAACAAAGATGTATCAAAGTATGTACCTGCTTTAAACTGGATAGAAAAGAATTTCTATAAATCTATATGTAATGAGAATACAACTATCAAAAATATGTCAAAAACAATAGAAAAAGAAAAGCGTAAAAAAACAAAGCAATTTTTAAAAGCTTTAGGTTGGATTCTAATAATTGCTGATGCGGTAGCATTTTTTATTGGTGGCAAAACAATGTTAGTTATATTTATAATGGTTTTGATGATTACATATGCAGTGTATATAAAATATTATCCATATATATTTATAGAAGTCACCACAAAAAAAGGACAAGAACTGGCGTATCAATTACCATTTATGGGTGCAGCAATAGCAATGCTTTTATCTCTGAATACGAGTAAACTCTTTAATTATGAATTTGGAAACTATATGAAGATTACGGCAATTATTACTGCTTTACTTGCACTGCCATTTATTATTAAATCTTTAAAAACAGATGTACCACAGAAATTTGGACGTAAACTTTCAGTTGTATTTGCTGCTTTTATAATCGCATTTACAATTAGCTTCCCAATAAATTTTTTATTTACATTTGATGGGGCAACTCATGAAATTGCAATTGTAACAGACAAAAAGATTAGCAGTGGTAAAACTAGAGATAGAGAGTTATATGTAAGTTGTAATGGTAAAAGAGAAATATATACTGTTTCAAACAGTGAATATGAAAATACATCAATAGGCGATAGTAAAAGAATTTGTAGAAGAAAAAGTGCATTAGGATTGGAATATAGTACGATACATGATTAATATTTATTTAAAGATAAGGAAGGAATATATAAGATGAAAATATTGTTAGCAGTAGTTGGAGGATTATTATTACTGATATTCCCTTTTATAGTTATGAAAAAAGCAAAAGTAACAAAAGAAGAAAATACTGATGAAGCAAGGAAAAAATTTAATGTGTTTCTCATTTGTATGATACCTGTTCCTCTAATAGGCTTCATATTTCTTTTAATAGGGCTTAGAAGTTTTTTATAAAATTAAATAAAGGAGAAAAATGTTAAAAAACAATGATATATCAATACCAGAAGCCTGCTATGCAGATTTATGTAAGGTGGGTTTTTTTGAAAGAAAACAGGTTAAATTAACAATTATATGGAATGAAAAAATAAGCAGAAATAAACAAATACTTACACTTAAGAAGTTATATCCTGAATTAAATAAAGTGTCTACAGTTGAAATCTATAAAATTACAAAAAAACGAAGAAATGGCAATTTGCAGAGATGGGATGGGGATTTGCTGTTGACTTTTCGCATAAAGCAGAAAAAGCGGGGATAAAAATATTGTTAGAAGAATAACTAAAAATCTTGCTAATGTATAAGTTAAGTAAAAAATAGAATGAAAAATAATCATATAGCAGAGGAGATTGGGTAATATGAAGGAACAAAAGAAATCTTCTTGGGGAGCGGTTCTGGTGTCATTTTTAAAGGAATTTCTATTAAACTCATTCGAAGCCCCAGGTCATCTTTATTATGATGAAAATTTAACTAATGAAGGAAAAAGAAAGAAAAATTATATTTGGAGGGTGCTTCTACTGGTGACTGCGGTAGGAGTAGCTTTGCTTCCTGTTATAGCTTGGAACATGTTTGTTCCAGATGTGCTATGGGCAAAAATAGTTACCGTTGTAGTGTGTGAAGGCTATGTTGTTTTTATAGTAAGTATGGAGATTATCCAAATAAAGGATGAGCTAAAGGAAGATATGTTAAAAATAGGGGGATATAAAATTACTCCCAAAGGAAGTATTTCCCTATTTAAAGAAATTGATTTTAAGATTGCTCAAACAGAGTATTCTTATACAATATTGATTTCTAAGAAACCTTTAAAATGGCTTTATAAGAAGTTTTATGTTACAATCTATGGAAGACATGGAAAAGTAAAAAAGATTGAATTGGTTCGAGCAGACAAAAAGTATTCTACGAAATATGAGACAATGAATGGTACAGTCTTAGAAAAGTTGCAAGAAGAAAATAATAGGTTTTTAAGGAAATGCTTAGGTACTCCCAGTAAAAAGAGTATGACAGGCGTCGAATATTATTATGAGTGGGGACAAATACAATCCTTCTATGATGATCGTTCTTGTCAAACAGGAATTGTAATTATGTTTTAAAATAAGGAATATTGTATCTCTTGCTTCCGTATGCAGAAAGATTACATCGGTACAGAGAAATGTGGTAGTGATACACCAAAGAACACAGGCGAAACCTTATATCTCGGTTCCACAAGTAGCGAATCTTTCAAAAGAGAGAGATGGGTAAAACTTCGCTGTTTATATAATAGTAGGGGACGATGTTTTATCCCCTGCTATTATACGTTTTTTAGCATGTTGAGAGTATGAAACTTTTTCTGTAAAATAATGTTTATAAGGTTCTTCTATGATACAATAAATATCATTAGGAGGGCCTTTTATTATGGCAAGACAAAAGAAACCTGTACATCGTGTGCAAATGACAGAAGGAAAACGAAACATCATCCATCAGCTCCTGGAAGAGTACGATATTCAGTCTGCAGAAGACATTCAGGATGCGCTCAAGGATCTTTTAGGCGGCACCATTAAGGAAATGATGGAAGCTGAAATGGATGATCATCTTGGTTACGAAAAATCCGAACGCTCAGATAATGATGATTATCGCAATGGTTATAAGCGGAAACAGGTCAACAGCCGGTATGGCTCGATGGAAATCGAAGTGCCACAGGATCGCAAATCAACGTTTGAACCACAGGTTGTGAAAAAACGTCAGAAAGATATTTCCGATATTGATCAGAAGATCATTTCCATGTATGCCAAAGGAATGACTACCCGGCAGATTTCCGAAACCATCGAAGATATTTATGGCTTTGAAACTTCTGAAAGCTTTATTTCTGATGTGACTGATAAGATCCTGCCACAGATCGAAGACTGGCAGAACCGGCCACTGGACGAGGTCTATCCCATTCTCTACATTGATGCAATCCATTATTCTGTAAGGGATAATGGCGTGATCCGAAAGCTTGCTGCTTACGTGATTCTGGGAATCAACACGGAAGGAAAAAAAGAAGTTTTAACCATCAGTGTTGGCGATAACGAAAGCGCAAAATACTGGCTTTCCGTTATGAATGAACTGAAAAATCGTGGTGTCAAAGATGTATTAATCATCTGTGCCGATGGTTTAACCGGAATCAAAGAAGCGATCGCAGCAGCTTTTCCAAAGACGGAATACCAGCGCTGTATTGTACACCAGGTAAGAAACACGTTGAAATATGTCCCGGATAAAGACAGAAAAGCCTTCGCTACGGATCTGAAAACCATTTATCAGGCCACAGATGAAAAGAAAGCTCTGGCAGCCTTAGAGCGTGTAACAGAAAAATGGACACCGAAATATCCGAATTCCATGAAGCGCTGGAAGGATAACTGGGACGCAATCTCGCCGATCTTTAAATTTTCAACGACGGTCAGAACGGTGATTTATACTACAAATGCTATTGAATCTCTGAATTCTACCTACCGGAAACTGAATCGCCAGAGAAGCGTATTTCCAAGCGATACAGCTCTATTAAAGGCACTGTATCTTGCCACATTTGAAGCTACAAAGAAATGGACCAGTACGATCCGCAACTGGGCACAGGTGTATGGTGAACTGAGTATTATGTACGAAGGACGCCTCCCAGAGTAACGAATAAACAGGCGAATAAGACGGGCGGAAAACCGCCTGCTCTTGACATGCCATTCAACAACTGTTATATATAAAACAAAGGTGAGAAGCCTGATTTTCAGGCTTGCCACCCTTGCATATCATAGAAGAATCTTATTTACAGACTTTTTCTCACAGTCTCAGCATGTTTTCACCAATATTGCTTGGTACCTAACCGATTTTTCAAATAACATCTGATTCCAAGATATACTCCCTGAGAAAGTACGAAAAGCAATAGAAGATTTACGGAAAGTGCTTTTTTAATTGCTTCTCCAAAATAAATGATGACAGCAGTACTTGTCAGTATCATCAGTAGAGTAATAACATCCCAACAGTTTTTCTTATATAATTCTATAACCTTTATTTCTATCAGTATCGCCAGTATCCCTGTCCCTGCCACACATATTCCGACAACCAATATCAGAAATAACCAATATACCATTCCGGCTATAAAAGGATTTGGAATTTTTGTGCTAATCTGTGCCACAGATTGCCCGGCATCAATTGTCCAACCGATAAAAGTTTGTAGGAATGACGCTGCATCATGGAAGAATGATTTACAATCGGAAAGGAACACATCGGACTGTACTGCCTGAAAAAGAGTGGTTGTCAGCGAATACCATGCAAGAAGGAACAAGGTTGTTTGGAACATTACCGTTTTTGCTTTATACTGTCCGGCAAGTCGCTCTTTTTGTGTTCCGTATTTCGCTTTTTCATTCTGATAGGCTGTCCGGTCACAGGATTCACATTTTTCATAGAGTACCGGCTTTTCTACCGGTATCTCTACGATTTTCTGATGTGTCCGGGCATAATCCCGTTGTTGTGTTAAACAGCGTATTTTATTTTGATATTCCCCGATCATGACGTTTGCGCTTCGCAGCTTCTCTTTCTCGTTCCGCAATGCTCTGTCTGCCAGCTTCAAGTCGTTCTTTAATGCTTGAATATTCCCGGCTCTGTTCTCTTTGTTTAATTTCTCGTTCAAGATCAGAGATTCGTTGAGCTGCGTCTTCAGTTCCACGATAAGCTGGTCTTTCTGTTCCAGTTCTTCTTGTATCTCCTCGGTCAGGAGCAGAAGCTCTTCCAACTGTTCGGCGTTCTTTAATTCTCTGGATTCGTTCATCTATATCACGTCCTTTCTCTATCTGCTGTTCCAGTTCAGCAATTCGGTGTTCTGTTTCAGTAATAAACTGTTTTCGCTGTTCAGCTTCTGTGCCAATTTCTGCCATTGCTGATTTTCGTTTTCCAAAAGTTCTATCTTCGTTTTCTGTTCTTCCATCTTGGAAAGCAGTTCCTCGGTATTTGGCAAAATGTTGAGCAGCCCGGATAACTCGCTGTTTAATTTTTGCAATTTCTGATTCTGTTCCTGCATAAGAGAGAGTTGGGTGTCCCGGTTCTGCATTTCCAGAATCATTTCTGCCATTAAGGTCTGCTGTTCTTCGATTTGCCCAATCATGGATTCCATTAAGGGTATAATTTCCCGGCTTTCTTCTAATGTCATTTAATCGCTCCTTCCATAATGATAATGCACCCGATACTTTCCCAAAGGTGTCCAGTATCTTTTGCAATAACGTGTTTTGTTGTTTTATGATTTGATTTTCCGCTACTTTCCACGAACCTTTTATTTCCTGCCCGGCAAGAAACTTTTGTTCAATCTTTCTTGCGTCAGCGCCTTCATGGATGGTAGGAATCTGGAGTTTTCCCTGTTTTTCATAAGAACGGTGATCGACCTGATTCTGCAAAGGCAGATGTTCATTACATACCTTTGCCCATTCACTCCGCCATAGTTCACAGTTTTTTGGATTGTTCCATCCAGTAGCATCGGTCAGCACCCGTTTCCATTGCAAGCGGTTTCTTGCACCAATCTTCTGGATTCCGTTTTCGTCTAATACAGGGATACGGATTCCATGACGGTCAGGGTTTTTCTTATCCTGCCACCAGTTCGGATGGGATTCATCAATCACGATATTTCCGTTTTTATCTCTGACAAATTCCCAATCCTTGACTTCTTTCTTTCCCCAAGAATGATCCGGGTTAAAAGGGCGCATAGTCAGAAGCAGATGGACATGAGGATTGCCATCCCCTTTGTCGTGGATACTCCAATCAGCGCACATTCCTTTATCCACAAATGTTTTTTGGATATAGTCGGCTGTATATTGAATCTGTTCTTGTCTGCTCCATTCTTTTGGAAGGGCAAATTCAAATGACCTGCCAAGTTGGGCATCCGCACTTTTTTCAATCTTCAATACCTCATTCCATAACCTCTGTTTTTGAAATGTGATTTTAAATTTTTTTATAGCAGCTTCTTTATCTTCTGACCTTTTGTATCGGACAGACTTTTGAAAGCGTTTTATATTTTCCTCTGGTACTATCTGCCATTCAGAAGGTGCGTTTTCGCACATCATCAGACTGGTGTAGACCACTTCTTTTTTAGAAGTGTAATAACTGATACTCCCGGTTTCTTCGTTTTTCATCACATCCCCATTGAGATATGCAGAAGCGGAGATAACAGATTTTCCTTTACTTCGTCCGACTATTTTGATTGTGTAATGAAAAATCGCCATGTCTGGATTCCTCCTTTCTGCACATCCGGCATAGATTTCCGGCAACATTGCTTTCAATTTTAGAAAAAGCAGCATTGCCGGAACGCCCTCTGCGTAAGAGTGCCCTGCGCATAGCAGTCTGCATGGAATGCGCCCCTCTGGCGAAGAGTGCCTCCTGCGGCATGAGCAGGTCTGGCTGAAAGCCCCGCCGACGGAACGAGCCCGGCAAGCGTGAGCGCAGACCGGTTGCCACTTGTGGCAAACTTATTGGGACGACCTCTGGTTGTCCATAAGTGCGCCCTTCATGAAAAAGCAATGAAGGGAATGAAAAACTCATCCCCTCCGCCATTACACTTCCTCCATATCGGTATTGGCTTCTTTCTGCATTGCCTTTGAGAAAAACTTCCCATTGGCTTCCTGCCTTTTCAGAAAACCAATCAGCTTTGGGATGTCTTCCTCCTCAATAGGTGCACCAAGAACGGATTCCACTGCACCGCCAATCTGACAGAGCCTATGGGTTCGTTTTTTACTTTCTTCGGCTTTCTTTCGTTTCAGAAGTTCTTTCTTCTGTGTTGCATATCTTTTCGCCTTTTCAAGGCTTTCCTGTTCCTTCTTTTCCATTTCAAGCATTCGTTCTTCATAACTTTTTGTTGATTTTGCCATGATTACATTCCCCTTTCTTTTGCAAACATAAGTTCTCGGTTGCGTATCAGAAGAAGCACATGGTATAATCTTCTTGCGTGTAGGTATATCATGGCTTCGGTCTGATAGAACCTTTGGCGGTTTCTTTGGAAGCCGCCTTTTTAATTTGCCGCAGTTCTTGTTACGGCTTTTACATTTCCTCTATCCCTCAAATCACGACCTTCATTCGCTTCCATAAACATTTCCAGAATATCGGTTTTAATCAGGACTTTGCGACCAACCTTTAATACTGGAAGTTTCTTCCATTCTACAAGCTGTCTTAAGGTATTTCTGCCGATTCCCGTATAATCAGCAGCTTCTTCGATGGATAATGCAATTTTTCTTTGCGTCATATAATCACCTCCTTATAAATTGCATTATGCAATTCTTGTGATGTAAGTATATCCTTTCCAAATCTTTTTGTCAAGCGTTACGAAATATTAAAAATAATTTTTATATTGCATATTGCAATTTCAGAAAAACAATGCTATAATTCATACATACCGAAAAAGGAGGCAGTCAGCATGAAAGATAAAGAACTACGCAAGCTGATAGGCAGCAGAATAAAACAGCGCCGTCTGGAATTGAATCTGACACAGCCTTATGTCGCAGAAAAGATGGGTGTTACCGCTTCTACAATCCTGCGTTATGAGAATGGTTCGATTGACAATACGAAAAAAATGGTGCTGGAAGGTCTTTCGGAAGCACTCCATGTATCCGTGGAATGGCTCAAAGGGGAAACAGATGAATATGAAACCGACATTACGGATAAGAGAGAATTACAGATTCGTGATGCGATGGGAGATATTCTGGAACAGTTACCGCTTGCCCTTACCAAAGAAGAAGATGCTTTTTCAAAAGATTTATTACTGCTGATGTTAAAACAATATGGTCTGTTTTTGGATTCCTTCCAGTTCGCCTGCAAAAACTTCAAGGGAAATGCTGGTCAGACGGATATTGCCAAAACAATAGGGTTTGAATCGAATGATGAATATAATGAGATTATGTTCTTAAGGGAAATCACTCCTACCATCAATGCTTTTAATGAGATGGCAGACATTGTAAGGCTCTATTCCAAGAAACAAAAAACAGCAGAACAAAGGCTTGCAAATCTTTTATCAGAAGTCTTATACGAAGATTCCGAATCGGTATAGTAAGACAACCGGAGTTATGATATACTTACACGCACGAAGCATTTCATCAGTTCCGATTGTCTAATATCGAAAGGAGACATACGATTATGGCAAAAGGATCTGTAAGAAAAAAAGGAAAGAAATGGTACTACCGCTTCTATGTAGAGGACGCAAGCGGCAATCTTGTTCAGAAAGAATGCGTTGGAACAGAAAGCAAAAGTGGAACTGAAAAGCTGCTCCGTCAGGCAATGGATGATTATGAGAAAAAGAAATTTGTTGCCAAAGCGGAAAATCTCACAGTCGGACAACTTCTGGATGTGTGGGCAGAGGAGGAATTAAAAACAGGTACGCTCAGCAATGGTACGGTGGAGAATTACCTCGGAACAATCCGAAATATTAAGAAACACCCATTGGCAGAACGGAAACTGAAAAATGTAACCTCTGAACATTTGCAATCCTTCTTCGATTTGCTTTCCTTCGGGGGAGTTCATCCCGATGGAAAAGAGAGAAAGGGGTATAGCAAAGATTACATCCATTCTTTTTCCGCAGTCATGCAGCAGTCCTTCCGTTTTGCAGTATTTCCAAAGCAGTATATTACGTTCAATCCCATGCAGTATATTAAACTGCGGTATCAGACGGACGAAGTTGATTTGTTTTCGGATGAGGACATGGACGGAAATATCCAACCAATTTCACGAGAAGATTATGAAAGACTGCTTGCGTATCTTCAAAAAAAGAACCCAGCCGCAATACTTCCAATCCAGATAGCCTATTATGCCGGACTCCGTATTGGAGAAGCCTGCGGTTTGGCATGGCAGGACGTAAATCTGGAAGAACAATGCCTTACCATAAGACGCAGCATCCGATATGATGGTTCAAAGCGCAAATATATCATCGGACCAACCAAGCGGAAAAAAGTGAGGATTGTTGATTTTGGAGATACGCTGGTAGAGATTTTCCGTAATACCCGGAAAGAGCAGTTAAAAAATCGAATGCAGTACGGAGAACTTTATCACACGAACTACTACAAAGAGGTCAAAGAGAAAAACAGAGTGTACTACGAATATTATTGCTTAGACAGAACAGAGGAAGTCCCGGCAGATTATAAAGAAATTTCTTTCGTCTGTTTAAGACCGGATGGTTGTCTGGAACTTCCAACTACTTTGGGAACTGTTTGCAGAAAGGTGGCAAAAACATTAGAGGGATTTGAAGGCTTTCATTTCCACCAGTTACGTCACACCTATACAAGCAACCTTTTAGCAAATGGAGCAGCCCCAAAAGATGTGCAGGAATTGTTAGGACACTCAGATGTCAGTACCACAATGAATGTCTATGCTCACTCCACAAGAGATGCTAAACGAAAATCGGTTAGGCTTCTTGATAAAGTGGTAGGCAATGATTAAAGAAATTCCCTTATTTCCCTTGTAATTATCTCATAAGGGCAAAAATAAGGGAAACTACATATCATTTCACTAATGGACAGGCGGGAAAGCCTATAAAATGGGGAAAGTTAGAGGAATAATTATATAAATTCCAGTTTGGAGAATTGAAAAAAACGGAATTTACCTATTAAGACATATAAACTGTTGACAATAAAGCTCCTATATAGTATGTTTTTAATAAACTACTATATAGGAGCTTTTGTATGGAAATGAATGGAGGATTTCTTGTCACCAAAATAAAACAGCTTGGAGACCGGATTTTCGAGAAGATTCTCAGTGAAAAGAATATTGATGCGTTTAATGGAGCCCAGGGGCGTATTCTTTATGTGCTGTGGCAGGAGGATGGTATCTCAATCAGGTCACTCTCGACTAAATGCGGATTAGCGATAACATCTCTTACTACGATGCTGGAAAGAATGGAAAATCAAGGGCTGATAAGCCGTGTTCAGTCTGAAACGGACAAAAGGAAAACACTCCTGTTTCTGACTGAGAAAGCACATGCCTTAAAGGGCGAGTACGATTCTGTATCTGATGAGATGGGCAGTATTTACTACAAAGGTTTTTCAGAGGAAGAAATTACCCGGTTTGAGGAATGCCTCGACCGCATCAGAAAGAATCTTGAGGAGTGGCAGAAGTCATGAGTATTTGTATCAAAGATCAGATTCAGAACATGAATATTGTCATTGGCTGCACAGTGGGGGGTGCATATTGCTATGCCCGCAACAACGTGAAACGCTGGCATATGATTGATGACTTCGCTGCCCCTGAATTCTTTCCGGGTAAGCTCAAGATGATGGAAAAGAAACGTCCGCAGAACTTTCTTCTTACCGGCATGAGCGATCTTTCCGGATGGAAGCCGGAATGGGCATGGTCTCTGACGGACCAGGCACATAAGATCGGCATTCCGGTGTTTATGAAAGAAGACCTTGTCCCTATCATAGGGGATGAAAATATGATTCAGGAAATGCCGGAAGAATTTAATAAAATGTTAGAGGTACAGAAATCATGACAGAAGTAATAAATGGAATCCTCATTCGTGAGGTGGAAACAAAGAACATCATGACTAAGTCTAGTCTGCCGGTAGGCGGTTACTCGGTCAATCCCTATGTGGGCTGTACACATGCCTGCAAGTATTGCTATGCTTCTTTTATGAAGCGCTTTACCGGGCACAAGGAGGAATGGGGCACTTTCCTTGATGTGAAGCATTGGCCGGAAATTAAAAATCCGAAGAAATATGCCGGACAGCGGGTGGTCATCGGTTCTGTGACAGATGGCTACAATCCACAGGAGGAGCAATTCGGGAATACCAGAAAACTTTTGGAGCAGCTGATCGGCAGCGACGCAGATATTCTGATCTGCACAAAGTCGGATCTTGTGGTACGGGATATTGATCTGCTGAAGAAGCTTGGACGTGTAACCGTTTCATGGTCGATCAACACATTAGATGAAAATTTCAAGAACGATATGGACTCTGCTTCGAGCATTGAGCACCGTATCGCTGCTATGAAGCAGGTATATGAGGCAGGTATCCGTACAGTCTGTTTCGTATCCCCGGTATTCCCCGGTATCACGGATTTTGAAGCAATCTTTGAGCGGGTAAAGGATCAGTGCGATCTGTTCTGGCTCGAAAATCTCAATCTTCGAGGCGGTTTCAAAAAGACAATTATGGATTATATCGCCGGAAAATATCCTGATCTTGTACCACTTTACGACGAGATCTATAACAAGCATAACCGCAGCTACTTTGAAGCACTTGAAGTAAAAGCTGAGAAAATGGCTAAGAAGTATGATTGTGCCTTTGTGGATAATGAAATGCCTTATGGCAGAGTCCCGCAGGGGCATCCGGTGATCGTAGATTATTTCTATCATGAGGAAATCCGTGGGACAGAGAATACCGGAAAAAGAAATCGCTAACTTCAAGTTTGTATATTTCATCAAAAGTTGCATATTTAAATAAACAAGGGGAGATGATAAAAGGAAAGCTCATGAATATTGGTTCAGTCACTATGGTGTCAGGAGAAATCCTGGCATCTTTTTTTATGTCTTTTTGCACTTCAAAAAATAATTTCAAAAAATTTCTAAAATCATGTCCGATTTTGTCTCTCCCAATACAGAGTATATGCAACTTTTTCTTTTCGTTCTTCGGCGAGTTTTTCTTTGAGATTTTCTTCACGCTTATCGTCGAATACAACGGCTGCATTATTCAAAAATTCTTTCTTTCATACTGATTTTAGTATATCAGATTCATTATAATCTGTCCGAAAAAGTGTCTAAATTTATGAGACCATTATAGGAGAGTAAAGATAAAAAAAGGTGGTTTATTAGTCTGATAATCGGTATAATAATGATTACAGGGGTTGTTTTGGATATTTGCAATATGAGCGTGACATAGATGTGTATGGTTGAGGGCGAAGATAATCCAGAGCTTATTGAAAAAATACTTGTCATGCATGGAAAGCAACAGCAAAAACAACAGGAAGATCTGGATGATGCAGCAGATGCAGAAGGATGGATTGATGTTTGCAAAGAAACTGATGCTTAGCACAGGAAAATAATGGAGAAGCTGCAGGAAAATGAAAAAATCGAAAATACAATTCAAAATTATTTTTTGGAGTGGAGCAGGTATGATAGAAATAAGAAAATATTTGACATAGTTATCCTGCTCTCGGCATCATAAATATGGATACAAAATCAAGTGTACAGAATTTGTGTGGATATACGCATGAAATTTCAGGAGGAACAATGAAAAGTAAAAAGATCGGGATGCAGGCACTAAAAATTGCGATAGGAAGCAGTCTGGCGATTTACATAGCCAATCTGTTTGGACTGAAGTATTCACTGGCGGCAGGGAGTGTTGCACTTCTTACGATGGTGACTACAAAGTGGAAAACTGTCAAATTATCGGTAGCGAGGGTTGTAACATTCATAATTTCAGTACTTATGGCACTTATTATATTCTCGGCAGTAGAATCAGAATGGATGGCATATGGTATTTATGTGTTTTTTGTGGTTATTATCGCAGAGATGCTTGGATGGGGAGCGACGATTTCCGTAAATGCACTGATCGGAATGCATTTTCTGGAAGTCAGAGATTTTGAATTTGATTTTATTGCAAATGAATTTATGCTGGTATTGATCGGAATTACGATGGCACTGGTCCTGAACTTGTTTTATGATTATGGAAGTCAGCGCAAGGCGTTGGTCGAAAATATGCGATATACGGAAGAACGTCTGCAGATGATACTTGGAGAGATTTCGGCATATCTGGCGAATAAGGAAATGCAGAGAAATGTATGGGATGATATCTGTGCGTTGGAAAAAGAGGTTCAGGGCTTTATCCAGGATGCCTATGAATATCAGGATAATACGTTTCAGTCACATCCGGGATACTATATCGATTATTTTGAAATGCGTATGAAGCAGTGCAATGTGATCCATAACTTACATTATGAGATGAAGAAAATCAGGCATATGCCAGATGAGGCAATGATCATTTCGAGTTATGTGTTTGATATGCTGGTATGTGTGAAGGAACATACAGTTCCGACAGCTCAGTTGGATGAACTACATGAACTTTTTGCGATTATCAGGAACAATTCACTTCCAAAGACCAGAGAGGAATTTGAGAGCCGTGCGATGCTGTACCATATCCTGATGGATCTGGAAGAATTCCTTGTATTTAAAAGAAGGTTTGTGGATGGACTGGATGATAAAAAGCGAAAATTATACTGGGATAATTAAGCTCTCATTTGTCAAAAAGAATGTGTTATGGCACATTCTTTTTGACACTTTCAGATCATCAAATTCCTGATAATAAAAAATCAGGAACCGGATGGGATACGGATAATAAGTTTTTCACCGTTTTTTGTAACAGAAGTAAGAACCGGGATATGCTTTTTGCGAAGCTGATGCACGACCGGGTAAATAGAAAACATATCTCCATCGACATAGACAGCTTCCGGTTTCGTTTTCAGCAGATCTTTTACCAGATCTTTGATATATTTTTTCCACTCTGTTTTTTTCATTTCTATTTCAGCATAAATTCCATTGATATCTAAAGCAGGGAGATCAGGCAGAGGTTTGTGGATAATTTTTACATGCGCGAGTTCTGGCAGTTTCATTAAAAGTGTGTCTGTAGAAGTGTCGGAACTGAGATTTACAAGGGTAATCTCGTCAGTAAAGGTATCCAGACTGATCTGACATGCTTTTCGTGCATCTTCTAAAGTAGCTGTAGTCATCAAAAAGCCGCCCTTGTGACAGAAAGAAGCACTCGAAAGACCGGTTTCTTTCTGGAGTTCTTCATTTTCCAGACCGAGCCATTCAGATGGAAAACTGCATTTATAATTCAGGGAATATTCTTTTTTCTGAGGCTGGATACAGTAACCACCGCGGTTGGATGGAAAAATAACGAAAGCGATATCTGTTTCGGAAAGACGTTTCTGGCATGGAATGAATTCAGGAAGGACCAGAATACGGGAATCAGCTTCAGGATTTTGTGTTTCGAGAATTTCTTCGATCCGCTTGTCAGCACGTTCATTTCCAAGGTAACGGGCAAATTTATTGTCAAGGATCATTCCGGCAACACTGACTGCACGGAAAAAGGCTTCATCGGTTCCGCCATCTTCGTCCCAGGAAGGATTGAAGCTTCCAATCAGTGAAGCCAGTTCATTTTTTTCACCGGTATTATCATTATTATCCAGTGGCTGGACAAAAGCTTCGTCAAACTTAGCAGCAAGCTCTTCCCCCAGGATTTCGGTACCAAGTTCTTCCCAGAGAAGGCCGAATGCCGCGTAAGGGATGCCATTTTCACGGATGCGGCTGTCTTTCTGGTGATGGTCATATCTGCCGCGCCCAATGTCGAATATGATGCCGTCAAAGTCTTCGGGTACTTTATTACCACGAAGGATTGTAATTTCCGGATTTAAATATAATAACAATGCAGAGGAAAATACATCATCTGCGTGGAATTTTCCACTATGTGTAAATGCGGAAGCATCTTTTAGGCGGATC